>CAZGLR010000025.1:0-32700 GCA_964526635.1 uncultured Ignavibacteriales bacterium
CGGCGTAGGTCACGATGTCTCGCGTGGACACGTTCCCGTCTTCGTCGGTCACCTCAATGGTGGTAACCAGGTTTTCATTCGGCATGTCTGCCTCCTTGAAGGTTGGATTTTGAAAGAACGATGGTTGACTGCACCGTTCAGTCTAACCGACCCTCAGGAGACGACTAGTACCGGGGGAGGTCAAAAGGTGGGGACACGTATTATTCGACTCGAAAGAAGGGTGATAGTGTAATCCTTGACGGGCGAGTAATCGCGAGAAACTGCAGAATGTCGCTCACTCCATATGAACCGTCACTCAGCCTTCGGGTCGAACATTTGAAAAAGACGATCAGTATCGTTCGCCCAATCTGCCTGGCAACTACAAGTTTTGCTACAGCGCCGACGACTTATTGGGGTGTTGAGACCAGCTTGTTGCATCGCGGAACGCAACGCGCCAACGGTCATACTGTAGAAGTCCACATTATCTGATGTGACCCTTGCTGGATCGTCTACCACGATTTCTTTAAGGAAGGTTCTAAATGGAAGCTCACCGCCGTTGTGTCGCACAACTATCATCTGGTCGAAACAACCCCTTACGAAATTGCTGCTAAGGTCATGTTTGTCTTGAAACCATCGCTGGTCCTGGGATTTGCCGCTCCACTTCGTAGGGTTGAGCTTAGTAACCCAAAGTCTGCCGGTGTAAGTCTTATCTATGATTTTGGTATCCAGCACAAAGAGCACAGGTCCATAGGAGTTTGCGCGACTCGCTCTCTTATGAATGTCGACTGAGTCCAGAAAGACGTCAAACCAAACACCGTATCGTTTGTCCAGATCGTCGGACTTTTGTGGCGTTTGGGTTATACCGAGCCTTTCGAGGGTCCCTCGCGACATGAGCGAACGAGACTTGATAAACTGACACGCAGTGATCACACTATTTGCGTGAAAAAGCTCATTCACACCGTTTTGCATTAGAATATCATAAACATGTTTTGATGGCAGATCCATTAGTGACTCGCTGCGGCAGAATAGGAAAAATTCTTCTTAGGTTACGGATTATTCGCTCCAAAGTAATAACCCATTGACACTGTGCTCTTTGCGACTTCGACACTGGTATCGTTGTATGATATTCGTCCCATGTCAAAAACATATGTCCGGTGTGACACTCCCAGCGCCAGGGCAACATTCTGTTCGACAAGCAGTATAGAGGTTCCCGACTTGTTGATTTCGGTCAGCTTGTCGCTGATGATTTCTACGTAATTTGGTGACAGGCCGAGTGAAACTTCGTCGGCAATCAAGAGCCGAGGTTTGAGCATAAGCGCCCGGCCAATGGCCAGCATCTGTTGCTCCCCGCCGGAGAGAGTCCCGGCCGTTCGTTTGAGCAGTTTCTTGAGAGGGTCAAAGAGTTGCAGAACCGATTCTATTGACTCGGCTATGTCGGACTTCTTTGCCAACAAGTAACCGCCCATTTCCAGATTTTCTGCAACGGTCATACTTCCGAAGATGCGGCGTCCTTCCGGGACTACGGCGATACCCATTCGGGCAAGCTGATCCGCGGACTGTCCCGTTATGTCTTTACCGTCATAGATGACGGAACCGCTCACCAGTTTGCCGTTGTAGTAGTCGAGTAGACCAGCAACCGCCTTGATTGCAGTCGATTTGCCAGCACCGTTGGGGCCGATCATTGCCACAACCTCGCCTTCCTCGACGCAGAACGACGCATTGGAAAGGGCCTTTACAGGGCCGTAGTAGACCTCAAGGTTTTTGGCTTCAAGAAGCAATCTTGCGCCCTCCCAAGTAAGCGGCCTGGACTTCGGGGTCGGACTTGATCTGTTCCACCGTACCCTCGGCAATTTTGCGGCCGTAGTTGAGAACTATCACGTGCTCGGAGATATCGGACACGACTTTCATATCGTGGTCGATAAACAGGACCGTGATTCCTTTGGCCTTTGTCTCTGAGATGATGCCTTTGACCTGGTCTATCGCGACTGGCGAAAGACCGGACATCGGCTCGTCAAGCAACAGCACTTTCGGATTCAGAGCGAGAGCGCGAGCCATTTCAACTAGTCGTCGCTGGCCGTGTGACAATTCGTTCCCCATTGCATTCGCCTTATCCTGCATCTTAACAGACTCAAGGCACTGCATGGCTCGTTTGCGGATTTCATGTTCTTCTCGCCTTATTCGCGACTGAGATACCAACGTGGGCAGCAGCTTCTCGCCCAATGGGTAGCGGAAAGCGAGCATGACGTTTTCCAAGACAGTCAATTGGCTACACAGGCGAATCATCTGGAATGTCCGTCCGATTCCCGCTCGTGCGATTCTATGTGGTGGTAAGGACGTAATGTTTGAATCATGCAGTCTAATCTGTCCCGCATTGGGCCGTAGCAACCCGCTGATTATATTGAAAACGGTAGTCTTGCCGGAGCCGTTCGGACCGATGAAAGCAGTTATTTTACCTGCCTGTATTTCAACGGTAAGTTCATCAACGGCTTTGATTCCGTTAAATGATTTCGACAACTTCTCTATGGTTAGGATAGAATCAGCCATATTAAAACCTATACTTCCCCAGGATCCCTTGCGGGCGTTTCAACATTAAAACAACCAGCAAGAGGCCATAGATCATCTGTCTAAGCGGTGCTGCAACTGAACTCGGTAAACCGACAAACCGAAGTAGCTCCGGCAATACCACGAGAATGATCGCGCCGATGAATGAACCGCGGATCGTTCCCATACCGCCAAAAACAACCATGAGCAGGATAGTAATTGACTCCATGATCGTGAAACTCGACGGGTCAATGAAGCTGATGTAGTGGGCATAAAGACTGCCGGCCATTCCGGCAAAGAATGCTCCGACTCCGAAAACGGTGATTTTGTAACGCTCGACATTCTTGCCCATAGTGGCAGTGGCTACTTCCTCCTCGCGAATACCGCGTAAGACAAGACCGTATGGTGAACTTACGATACGGTTTATCACGAGCGTGGTGAGCAGGATCACGGCAGTCACTATCAGAAGGAATGACCAGCCGCCTGTGATTGAATAACCGAACAGACCAAAGCTGGGAATGCCGGGCAGACCCAAAGGGCCGCGGGTAACATCAACCCAGTTCTTTGCAATAGAATAAACGATGACCGCAAAACCGAGCGTGGCAAGCGCGAGATAGTCTCCACGGAGCCGCAGGGCAGGGATTGATATTGCGATTCCGATGATGGAGGCTCCAATGGCGGCGGCGAAAATGCCAAGCCAGGGCGATACTCCGAAATTCAAAGCGAGCAAGGCAGAGACGTACGCCCCGACACAGGAAAATGCGGCGTGGCCAAGTGCGGCCATTCCGGTATAACCGACAATCAGGTTCAGGCTCATGGTCAGAATGACATAGATTCCGGCAATTATCAGGATGTGCAGCAAGTATTCCATCTCACACCCGATCCTTTGCGAACCTGCTGCCCAAAATACCTTCGGGTCGGAACAGCAGAAAGATGATTAGCACGGCAAAGGCTATGGCGTCTTTCCACCCGGCAGATATTTTCCAGATTCCCAAATTCTCGACTATGCCAAGAAAGAACCCGCCGATCATCGCGCCGGGGATACTGCCGATGCCGCCGATGATGGCCGCGATGATGCCCTTGATCATGGCGTTCAAGCCCATAGTCGGTTGGAGATTAGTTTCGAGCGATATGAGAATTCCGGCGGCCCCGGCCAATGCCGAACCCAGCGCGAAGGCGTACATGATGATCCGTTCGGAGTTAATACCAACGGTGCGAGCGGCCATTGGGTCGTCAGCCACGGCGCGCATGGCTTTTCCAAGCCGTGTTCGCTTTATGAAGAGCCAAAGGCCAACGAGCAAAACAATACTAACGACCAGAATCAGTATCTGATTGTCGGTGATGACGGCACCCAAGACGCGGCGGCCGACCTTGACCGGACCGGCTCGCAGAGTCAGAATCTGCGCGCCATAGAGGAGCTGAATGAGGTTTTGTATGACAATGAAAACACCGAACGAGACCAGGAGATAGACAAGATTAGATGCTTTCCGTTTACGCAGGGGATAGTAAACCGTCCGGTCAATCAGGACGCCGACGCCCCCCGCCACCGCCGAGGCAAAAAAAAACCTACAACAGGATTCCACCCAAGTCCGATTACAAGACTATATGCCACATACGCCCCAACTGCATACACCGCCCCATGCGCCAAATGAAAGAACTTCACGGTGCGGTATATCACCGTGAAACCAAGGGCGATGAGGGCGTAGATGCTACCAGCGACTATGCCGTTGAACAGCAAATGTAACAATACGATATCCTCAGTGATCTTCTCTCAATTCAGAAGGCGAGCTTACATCCTTGTCACTTAAAAACACTACAGCATCCATTATTGGAGTTTCAGCCCAATCTTTCGCATGAATTCATCGGGCATTGCGTTCGATCGATCGTTCGTCCAGAGGTTTTCGCTCAGATTGACTATGCGTCTTAAGTAGTGACTGTATTCATTCTTGAGATACTTATCATCTGCGCGTATGTGGGTTCTAAAAATGTACTCATCTTGAGGTGAAAGAGAGCTATCATTTTTCGATACAACAGTCCTTAGTACGGTCGAAGCAAGCTTCCAACCAGTCCAATTGCTGGAATAGAATATTGTCGCGTCCTCAAGATAGCGTTTGTCCGAGCGTCGAAGCTTATCTGTAGGTAGCCAATACAGATCTAAATGTCCGTCTTCATGTGCCTTAATGAATGCATTCCACACTGAGGGGAGCTTTGTTTCCATTAGTTCTTTCTCAGCCCTCGTCATGGCAAGATAACGTCTAATCCGTAAAGGTTTAGCATCGGAGGCGTCATTCTTTACGCTTATCTGCAAGTCTAGGTACTCCCAAGCCTCCTGCTGGACTTCATTAAGTTGAGCTGTCCGATCTCCCCATTCATCTGGCGGCACTACGTTTACGACTGTAATATCCTCAATGGTTGGATCAAGTGTTCCTATCTTGAGCAGATCGATATATTGATTGATACCGAGAAAGACTTGATGATCTGACGACAGCAAATGGGCAACAGTGTTCCTAGCGATGTGAGTAAGCGACCGTCTTACGAACTGATGTTCACTTGACAAGGTCGATGCCACAAACTCCAGGTCATCTATACATCTTTCTTGCTTCGCAGATTTGAGCTTGCTCAAAAGAGTTGATACTATACTTGCTGGAACCGCATTATTTAGGCCGATTACTTCTGGTTTCTTCCTGAATATTACCGGCAGCAGACCGAATGTCACAAATGCTATTGCCAACAGGGCAATGCCAATCCACACCTTATTTACAAGTAGCGCGCAGGCCAACATCGCAAAAAACAGGGCAGCCCAGAGCGACTTAAGAAGCTTGATTAGCCTATCCGTCTCACCGGTGAGTATGTAAAATATGCATGCAGTAACAAGGAAGAGCGCGGAGCCAAGGACCCAGTTCCGAATGTCACTCGCTTGCATTCCGATCCATGTCTGTTCCATTGCTCAATTAGCTCCAAGAATCGTATAACATACTTTATTCAGAACCCATTTTCTAATCACAGGTCACGAAAGAGATCAATTAATGATCTTAGGTTTTCTCTAGTTCCACCTTTTACTTGTAAACAGTCTAACTGATTCATAGCCTTGTCAGCAGTCTCATTAGCGTAGCGTCGAATAAAGGCTTGCACGTTAGGTCTCAGAATCAGGTCGACCGCAACGGCCGCATGTTCTAGCGTCAGATATCTCTTCCCGAGAAGGTATTCAATCGCTCTCTTCTGTTCGAGGTCGCCTTCCCAATAAGCAACAAGTAGGGGCAGCCTTCTTCTCTTGCTAAAGAAGTCGCTAAACGCCCCCTTTTTTATCAGTTCTTCATTATAGATGTAATCGATGCAATCATCTCGCACCTGGAGCAGACAACCCAAAGTCAATCCAAACGATTTGATTGCTTTTCGTAACTCGACAGAGCATCCACCAATGATAGCACCCAACTCTAACGCACCAGCGATTCCTGAAGCAGTCGCTTTCTCAATGAGATTAGTGTAGTCTTCCAAGGTTACGTCAGCAAGCGGAACTGACAATAGGTCGTCTTCAAGAAACTGGCTATAATACTGCCATCTTGATGCCCATTCAATAGTCTCGATTGCCTCGTTTAGATTCCAATTTCGACGGCGATTCCATCCGATGATGAGCGATTCATTTGAAAGTGACTTCAGTACAAACCCCAAAGCGATCGCTGCCTTCGAACCCCACCTTTTGTTGATCGGTACCACCCCCATACGAGAAGTATCACGCTCGTCAAAGTAGTCATCCGTTACTAGGAGGTTTATGTTTTGAAATTCAAAAGCTGCCATGCCCGGTAAGGCTTCGCGCCAGTCACACCCCATCAATTGGCAACCGTATCTAACGAGAATGGCACGATCACTAGCAGGCACCACAGATGTAATAGCGTGCTCTAGCATAGGAGACATAGGGCCGTAGTCATCGGTAAGCACATTTGCACGTATCCACTCCAAAGTGGCCAACGTTACCTCAGAAAGTGCTTCGTGGATGAGGCTGAAATTCTTACCGCTTATTGACATCACTGTCCGCTGATTTGGTCTTCCTATCGTCATTGCTTCTCTTAACAGATTCTTGCACAGCTTCTTCGAGACTTTTCTTGTGGCGTTCTATTAGCTCAAAAACACCACGGACTTCTGGCAGGAACTGACCCATTAATTCCTCCTTAGTAGATTTCGCTTTGAGGCGGCCTTTTCACCCAGACGAATTTGCCGTCCTTTATCATCCTTATGCCCATCGGCTGCATAACATCGCCATTCCTATCGAATGATATTTTTCCGGTGACTCCATGATAGCTGTTCACTACATACATTTGTGCCTTGATGTCCTCTGGCGTCATATTGCTTCTACTCATCGCGTAAGCAAGAACTAAGAGAGCGTCATATCCGTATGCGGCCATAATGTTTGGCTGGTCATGATACTTGTTGGCGTATGCTTCAACAAACTGCGTAACTACAGTGTCACTCGTAGATGGATCGTATCCCAACTGAGTAAACAGCACACCTTCGGCAGCACCCCCCGCCGTCTTTACGAAATTTGGATCTTCCATTAGCCCCGTGCCTATGAACATCATATCGAGTCCCATTTCCTTGGCCTGTATGAGTGCCTGAGCTAGTTTTGCATAGCCGACAAGAAATACGGCAGTAGGGTCTGCAGCGCTTATTTTAGTAAGTTGCGATCGAAAGTCAGCTGATTCAGGCTCATAAGACTCCGCACTAACAACTTCCGCACCCAGTTGATTGATTCGCTGTGAAAATGCATCTCTCAGACCTATTCCGAAATCATTGTTTATGTATAGGATCCCGACTTTGGAAAAACCACGATCACCAATAAGATAATCCGCAGCAGTAGTCCCGTTTACAAGGTCGGATGGGACGTTTCGGAAGATGTAGTCACCTGCCTGGGAAATCGCAGGTGCACTTGAGAGCGGTGAGATAACCACGATCTGCTTCTTCTCAGCAAGAGGTGCGAAAGCCAACGTAACGGAACTCACGGCATCACCAACAATCGCCTTAACTCCTGATGTTGACGTTAGTTTCTGAAACGCGCCCACCCCTTCCGCCGGCAATGCCCTACTATCTTCGTAGATCAGCGAAAGTTTCGAGCCGTGCAATCCACCATCCGAGTTAATCTGCTCGGCCGATATATCCAGCCCGTTCTTGATGCTCTGCCCATAAAACGCGGCCTCACCGGTAAGCGGTAAGATGACTCCAATCGAGATAGTATCGGTCTTCTTTGAGCAAGCAATGAAGAATGAGACCAATATGACTACAACGGCCAGCACAGCGACTGAGCAACGCATCACTTTCGATATTGTATACATCTATTGAATCTCCTAATCCTAAATGAAGTCCAGACTCTCAACGGGACAACCGGTCCTCAATTGACTTCGCCACCCACTCTTGAATCGTTACCCCTTGTTTAGCAGCTTCCATCTTAAGTTTTCGGTGGACGGCCTCGGTAAGGCGGATGTGGATCATCTTGGTCGGTCGAGTTGGAGTTTTCTTATTGGGCACCACAACACCTCAAGGTGGAAATCCATTTCAATTGTTACAAATATATCTGTACGGAAAACCAAGCGCAAGAGAAAAATAACAATTCTCAGGTAATGGCTGGGGGTTGTCCGCAAAAGCCCTATTTCCCCCGATAGGTATCAGCAATGCAGTTTTTTGTTGCTTGGAGATAGAAATATAACTACAATTGGTCCCATGAAAACAAGGACGATTGAAAATTCAGGCCTTTTGAAGGGTGGCAGGAAGCCAGTCGTTCCTAAACGAAACACAGGGAACTGTGAGAATCGACCTTCGGGCTTTCATTTCAAGCAGGGAAGGTTGAATGATTAACCGACTGTGCGACAAGGGGTTACAAATCACAAATTTGCGATTTCGACTTTCGGGCTCATAACCCGAAGGTCGAGGGTTCAAATCCCTCCCCCGCCATTAATAAAAGTGGAATCCTTCCCCAAAACCCCTAATATACCACCTACCTTCAGCTTACCCGTAGTTTCCCTAACTCTTGGACCATCCGATTCCACCAGTATCGTGATGAGATGGCCGGTCAAGACCCTGTTGGCCACCGGGGTTGTTTGTATGTACTCAGGATGAAATCACCGGACTCTGCGAGCCACTCCTTATTGACTCGAATCAATATGAAACCAGTTCGGCGTTGATTCTTGATTGGGCGCCTCGGCGCGCTGTCTGAATTGGCAGGCAATCGTTAACCACGTACATGGTCGAAAGCATGATTTGGGCAGGGGTGGGAATTGACCGCATCGCATCGGCCGTACGACCGGGGTACTCGGCACTTTCCGTCATCAGGATACCGCCCGTGTGTCTTATCTGTGCCGCCCGGATCGAGGTATCATTGTTCAGGTGTCATGAACGCGATGGACCGTCCATCGCGTTCATAAAAAACAGGCCAAACAGATAAATATAATAGCGTTTTAGATCGATAATATATATATAGAGATACAAATTCACAAATGAGATAAGCGAAAATATCGTATCAATTGTTATTGGCTTACATTTGTGGCATTGGCAATAATGAATTTGACCATTCAGCAGGAAGATGGGGGATGCTGTGGCAATAATTCAAAACAATTCCCTGACCGATTTTAACTCCTTCTTAGTTGAACTGGCAACCGAAATGGTCAGGCCGGCGGATAGTGAGATTGATGAGGCTATCAATACCTGGCTGCAAAAAATCAGCGAGTTTTATCACTGTGATCTGGTCAGGCTGCTGGAGTTTGATGAAAACCGAAATGGTCTCCAACAAGTTTATTCATATGTTCGTCGGGGAACCATAGAATCGCCACACGCGACTACAATCGAATATCCCTGGCTGCTGCAACAACTCCAGACAGGCGCAACCATTGCCGCCTCATCGCTCGCTGACCTGCCGGAGGCTGCCTCCCTTGACAGAGAAGTTATAGCCGCAAAAGGAATCAGTGAATTTCTTGTAGCCCCGATGATCGTCGGCAGTAATCTGCTGGGGGCAATCTGTGTTGGTTACATTGAAGAAAAACGGCACCTGAATGATTTTACTGCAACCGGCCTGAAACAGCTTGCCGATGTGTTTGCCAATATTATCACCCGCAAGCATACGGGATGGCAACTGGAACAAAAGGACTCGTTTTTTCGTGGTTTGTTCTATAACTCGCCCGACATTATAGTTCTGACCAACTCTCAGGGGATAATTGAGACCATCAACTACGCTCCCGAGGGCTATAAGGAAAGACAGCTAAGGGGTTGCAGTTTCGCCGATTTGCTCGACGAAAACTCTCGTACCAAATTTGAAAACAGGATCGCGTACGCCATACAAACCCGGGAACCGCAGAATTGTGAAGTGGCTGTCGCCCTCTCTCCAGCGACTACCGGAACCTGGTTTCTTCGTATTCTCCCCCTGATTCAGGACAAACAGCTTCGCCTGATTATAAACTGTACCAATATAACAGCGCGGAAATATAGTGAACTTGCCATCCTCGAAAGCGCGGAAAAGTTCCGGTCGTTGTTTGATAACATGATCAATGGCTTCGCCTTACATGAAATTATTCTCGACGACAACGGCAATCCCGTTGATTGCATTTTTCTGGAAGTAAACCGGGCTCATGAAAAACTAACGGGACTAACCCGCAATCACGTGATTGGCAGACGTCTCAGTGAGATTCTTCCGGGAATGGAAGCTGAACTGAGGTCGTGGCTTGAGCGCTTTGGTAAGGTTGCGCTGACCGGTGATCCGATTCGATTCGAGGATTATTTCAGCCCCCTGGGGAAATGGTTTCACGTTAATGCCTATTGCCCCAAACACGGGCAATTCGCGATCATCTTTGAGGACGCCACCGAACAAAAACTGACAGAAGAAAAACTGCGGCACAGCGAAGAGGAATACCGCCAGCTTTATCTCAAGGCGGGGATCGGCATCGGCCTGTGGACTGTCGACGGCCGGACGATATCAATGAACGAAGTCGCATTGAAAACAATGGGCAAAACACAGAGCGAAATTGAAGGCAAGTCGCTGTATGAGCTCTTTCCGACGGCTGAAGCTGATGTATTCATGCAAAGAATACAGCAAGTCGCCGAAAACGATCAACCGGCCCAGTTTGTTGACCAAATTGATCTTGAGAATACTCACCGGTGGTTTTTAAGCACCTATTCCGCCGTAAAAAGCGCCCGTGGGGAAATCCGCAGCGTCCAGATTGTCTCAAATGATATAACGAAGCGTAAACTGGCTGAGCTGGAACTCGAAAAGAAAAAGAACTTGTTAGATTCAATGGAACGAATGGCCAAAATCGGCGGCTGGGAATTTGATGTTGCATCTGGAAAATTCGAATTGACCGATGGCATGTATTTGCTTACCGAACTCCCAATCGGGTCTCCTTCCCCCTCTGGCATCGACAGCGCCCTGACCTTCCATCCTCCCGAAGAACATGATTGCATCCGCTCTGCGTTTGCAAGGGCTATCGACGATGGCACACCATTCGATCTCGAATTAAAATCAATGTCATCGACAGGACGCCATCACTGGATTCGCACCCAGTCTCACGCCATTCGCGAAAACGGCAAAACAATCAGACTGATAGGCACCCATCAGGATATCACTGACAGGAAAGAAGCCGAACTGGCACTCCGAAAATCCGGGCAGAAACTTCGCGCTCACTTGAACAGTACTCCGGTCGCAGTTATCGAATGGGATGATCAACTCCGGGCCAGCTTTTGGAATCAGGCGGCTGAACAGATTTTCGGGTATTCCTGGAAGGACGTTATCGGAAAGTGCGTCAAAGACCTCAAACTGGCCGGCAATCTGGCAGATCAATTATCCGACGTTTTTGAAAATCTACGCGGGCGTAACGGCGTCTATAACAGCGTGAGCGAAAATATGACCAAAGATGGTCAACAGATTGTCTGTGATTGGCACCACATGCCGATACGTGGCGAAAAAGACAGGGTAATCGGCGTGGCCTCGATCGCGATGGAGGTCACCGAACTGGTCAGGGCCCGTACTGAGATCGAAAGAAAGAACATCGCTCTGCAGGAAGTTTTAAGACAGATAGAACATGAAAAGGAGGCGCTTGAGAAGAGTATCCAGGCCAATATCGACAGTAACCTGATGCCTGCTCTCAATAGGATGTATCGAGCAGCCAATCGGATTGAACCGATTCAAGTCAAATACCTGATGGATCAATTGTCAAATATCGCTGAACCATTTATCAGCAAGTTGAAGTCACTGGAGGCAGTTCTTACGCCTCATGAAGTCGAGATATGTAACCTGATTCGAGCCGGAAACACCACCAAGGAAGTCGCCCGGATAATGAATCTTAGTACGGAAACTATCAAAACACATCGGTCCAGGATTCGCCGCAAAATCGGTAAACCACTCGGTAACAAAAGCCTGAACGATTACCTGCAAATGATATAAATCGCAAATTGACGACCTGATCGGTCCATAACAGGACAACTCGTACCCATCAAGGGTGAAGATTGTCCCCCTATATATATACTGGCATCACCTCTTCTCTGCCCTTGCCGGTGCCGAATTAAATAGACAGAGACAATTAATCCACAGTCACTTATGCCGCTTCGACCTTGCAACACTCGACAGTGATTGATCCTGATAGGGGGCTCGGGGCCTTCATGCTTACCTCAACAGTAATGGCATCGCCCGGTCGAACACAGTGGCATTCCGGCAGTGCGATATTAAACAGAAATCAAAAGGGGGTCCTTGAGTTTCGTCCTGAATTTACCGGAAATGCAAAAGATGCCTATTCCCGGGTTTCATCAGGAGAATCAAGGCCATCGGGGTGGCGGATGGTGACGTCGCGGCAGCGAAATACCGGCATACAAGCTGTCCATCGGTATTCATCGGTCGCCAGGACAGCCTATCGTAAACTTCAAATTGCGCCACTGAGGGTTAAAATTGATGTCCAGGCTTAGCGGTGCCCGAACAGATAACGGGCAAGAGTTTCCCCATATTCCTCATATCGCACTTTCCTGCATGCGGGGTGTGTCGCTTCTATGGCTGCGCCTCCGAACACACCCTGCATTGGAAATGAGAACCAGTACCCGAGAGAACAGGTCATTATGACAGCACACCCAGTCAACATAAAAAACAAAACGCGTCATGTAATCGACGTCCCGGATATGTTAGACAATATCCCCTTTCCGATGATTATCCTTGACGTGGAAACATTGCAGGTCATCTACACCAACAGCACCGCGCATGACAACGAAATCAACACCGGGGCAACCTGCCATCAACTTCTGTTCGGCCGCAATGAGGCCTGTCAAACCGATTCCTTTCATTGCCCATTAAAGCACATTCTACAAAATGGTCAGCCGATGGCTATAGAAATCGAATCGACGACCGGGGAGGTTGCCGATCGACGGATCCTGCTGTGTATCCCCATCACCGGCGCCGACGGCCGTGTCACCCATCTTCTTGAGATGAAGACCCCGCCGCCGACATTGTTTACCGGGGATCAACAGTCACCATTGACAACGGAATTACTCTGGGAGATTATCAACCATATCCCGAACATGGTGTTCGTAAAAGAAGCGGAGAAGCTGTCATTCGTCTTCATGAATCGGGTCGGAGAGGCACTTCTTGGCATTCCTGAAAAAGACCTTTTGGGCAAGAATGATTTCGATCTTTTTCCCCAAGAACAGGCTGAGTTCTTTACTTCCCGGGATCGCGAAACACTCGCTTCAAAACACATTATAACCGAAGTGCTCGAGGAACCGATTCACACCAAACATCGCGGCCGCAGACTGCTGGCGACGCGCAAGGTCCCGATCCTTGACAACAATGAACGACCTAAGTATTTGCTTGGTATCTCTGAGGATGTCACCGAGATTCGTGAAGCCGAACGCCAGTTAAAAGAATCACAACAGCAGTTTCAGGAATTATTCAACAATGTTGTCGAAGGTATCGGCCTGGTCGATAATGATGAAAATATCGAATTCTGTAATCCGGCTTTTGCCCGCATTATGGAAGAGCCGTCACCGGAAGCCATTTGCGGCAAAAGCATCTATGACTATGTGCCGAAATCCAATCATGAAAAAATCCGTTCGGAAACCGGCAAACGACAGCGCGGAGAGCCATCGCAATACGAACTCGAGATCATCACGGCCCAGGGCAATACCCGTCATATCTGGCTGTCCGGTTCACCCCGGTTTGATAACGACGGTAGTTATATTGGTGCATTCGGGACATTTTTCGATATAACAGAACGGAAACTCATCGAACAGGCCCTGCGTGAGAGTAATGAAAAATTCAGGATTATCTCGGAAGCGGCGAATGACGGTATCATCGTTATCGACAGCAACGGAAAAATCACCTTCTGGAATAAAGCAGCCCAGGACATATTCGGCTATTCTCTCGAAGATGCCCTTGGCCAGGACGTGCATACCCTTTTGACTCCGCATGAACTGACCGCAAAAGCCCAGGAAAACCTCAAGAAATTCGGTGAAAACGGACAGGGCCCGGTCGTCGGTCAGACGCTCGAGTTGAAAGGGCGGAAAAGTGATGGTACGCTGTTCCCCATTGAAATTTCTGTTTCCGCCATTCATTCGCAGGAAGAATGGATTGCCATCGGCATAATCCGTGACATCTCGCGGCGCAAGAGAGAAGAAGAACGCATCCAGCAGCTGGTCAATCAGTACACGGCCATGATCAATACAGTCCCTGCTGCATTGTACCTGAAAGACACATCGTTGCGCTATGTGGAAGCCAATGATGCCTTTTGCTCCTTTATCGGCCGTGAACGATTGGAGGTTCTTGGCGCTACCGATGATGAGCTGTTTGAACCAGATCGAGCCGGCAAACGCAGACAGTCAGATACGACTGTTCTTAACGACAATGAAACCATTTACAGTGACGACGAGAAGCAACTTGATTACAATGGTGATGTCCGCTGGGTATCTGAAATCCGTGCCCCTCTCCGGGATAAGAGTGGGCGCCCGGAGGGTGTCGTCGGGATAACCCAGGATATCACCGAGCAGCATCTGGGTCGAACTAAAATGTTGCAAAATGACAAACTCGCCGCAATCGGGACACTGGCTGCCGGTGTTGCTCATGAGATCAATAATCCCATGGGCTTTATCAGCTCTAATCTCAATACCATGAAGAAATACCTCGGTATCATGACGGCCTTTTGTGAAGAACACGGCCCCAAAACCGGCGTGGATCTCACTGAGATGCACGAGATTATGGAAGACTTCGGAGACGCTATCGAAGAATCGCTCGATGGCGCCGCGCGGGTAAAGAAAATCGTGGCCGACCTCAAGAGCTTCTCCCGGGTAGACCGGGCCGAAAAAGAGTTCGCCAATATCAATGAGGGGCTCGAGAGTACACTCAATATCGTCTGGAATGAACTGAAATATAAATGCGAGGTGGTAAAAGACCTGGGCGACTTACCCGACATTTGCTGCCTGCCGAATCAGCTTAACCAGGTGTTTATGAATCTTTTGGTAAACGCCGGTCACGCCATCGATAAATCCGGCACGATAACTATTCGTACCTGGGCCGATGATGAGAATATTCACATTTTGATCAAGGATACCGGCTGCGGAATTCCAGAACGTGCAAAAGACAAGATTTTCGAGCCGTTTTTTACAACCAAAGAAGTGGGCAAGGGCACGGGGCTCGGGCTGAGTTTGTCTCACGACATTATCCGTAAACACAATGGTCAAATTTCGTTTGAAAGTACCGTCGGGGTCGGTACGGAATTTATCATTGAGTTACCGATCGAGGGATTACATGGGCAAGAAACATAAGATACTCATCGTCGATGATGAGAAAAATATCCTCAAGGCGCTCAGACGTTTATTGATAGGTTGTGATTACAATATTGAGCTGGCCGAATCCGGGGACGAGGGTTTGAGGAAGCTTGATGAGGATAACTACACACTGGTCATTTCTGATTTTAGGATGCCGGGTATGACCGGTGTAGAGTTTCTCAGAATGGTGAAAGAGAAGCACCCTTTGACCATTCGAATGATTCTAAGCGGGTTTGCTGATGTCGAGGCGGTTGTCGAAGCTGTCAACGAAGGCCAGATTTACAAGTTCATGCCAAAACCATGGAATGATCAGGACATCCTGACTTCGGTTATGCGGGCGATCGAGCAGTATGAACTTGTAGAGGAAAATACAAAACTTACGACTGTGCTCGAGGAACGAAATGATGAACTGGAAAAACTGACCATATCACTGGAGGAAAAAGTCGCCGAACGGACGAAAGATATGGAGATGAAAAACCGGGCGCTCAACATCGCCCAGAATATTCTCAGTTGCCTTCCGGTTGGAGTCATGGGAATCGACGCCGACTTCATGGTTGTCTATGTGAACGAAGCCTTGCCGCGTTATATGTACCATGGCCGTCCGATTCTCGGGGAACCATTGAAAATACCGGATAATGACCATTTGAAGAATATCCTGAAAGGGGTACTCGAACATGGTCGTCAGGAGTATCACACGTATGATTCGGAACACGATATCGGATTGATCTGCAATCCGATTGCCAGGGGAACCGGAGTTGTCGGGATGTTTTTCCATACCAGGGAGACAAACATCACGAAACTTCTCGAAGAAATGAGCCCCATCGGAGGATTGGTAAATGGCCGATGATTTCAAACATCGCATTTTACTGGTCGATGATGAAGAGTCGATCCTCAAGTCGTTAACCCGCCTGCTGCGGGCATTTAACCGCGATATCGACACCAGGACCGCCACGACCGGAGTCGAAGCGCTCGAGATTTTGAGTCGTGAGAAGATCTCGCTGATTATTTCCGACCAGCGCATGCCCGGCATGAACGGTACCGATCTTCTCCGGAAAAGCCGTGATATCGCACCGAATACTATTCGCATTCTTCTGACCGGCTATGCCGATATCGAGGCAACAATAGAGGCGATTAACTCAGGGGCGATCAAGTATTACATC
The DNA here is from genome assembly GCA_964526635.1 of uncultured Ignavibacteriales bacterium. Classification (GTDB taxonomy): domain Bacteria; phylum Zixibacteria; class MSB-5A5; order GN15; family JAAZOE01; genus CAZGLR01. The sequence goes on from CAZGLR010000025.1 coordinate 16,455, forward strand.
ACTAAACCCTGGGATGAAGAGCTGCTGATCAGTCGGATCAACGAATCACTGGATTTGTATCGCACCAAGTCGGAAAATATCCGTCTGACTCGGTTGATTGTCGAGAAAAATAAAAATCTCAAGGACCTTAACCATAGTTTACAGGACAGGGTTAACCGGCAAACCGAACACATTCGCCTTCAACGAGACCAGATAAACAAGAGTTTCATGGAGACTATCAAGGCCCTCTCTACCATCGTTGACCTGCGTTTCAAGTCAACCGGGGATCATCTCCGTCGGGTGGCGTATCTGGTGCGTCGACTGATCACTCCAGAAGAAATCGGCGCAGAAGAATACCAGGACATACTCATTGCCGCCTTCCTTCACGACATCGGGAAGATATCGCTGCCGGACAATATCGCCGCCAAGATGTATGATATGTATAGCGCCACCGAACGTGAGCATCTCCAGCAGCACCCGGTACTGGGGCAAAGCTTCGTTTCGGCCATCAGCGGCTTCGATGAGATCGGATTGATTATCCGGCATCATCACGAAAGCTATGATGGTGGCGGTTATCCTGATGGTCTCGCGGGCGATGATATTCCATATGGCGCCCGGCTCATTCGGGCGGCCAATGATTTCGACCATGCTGCATACAGCGGTACCTATCCCAAGCTCAAACAAATTAATGACGCCACAGCAATGTTGTTGCAGCAATCGGACCTTAAGTACGATCCCGCTGTCGTCAAGAAGTTTATCGAATTCGATATCGCCAAAGCATATTTCAGCCATGAAAACAACGAGGCCGATATTACAATCATCCCTCCCAATGATCTTGTCCAGGGCATGGTGATCGCCGAAGACACGTACACCAAATCGGGCTTGTTTGTCGTACCCAAGGGAGCACGGCTTTCACACGGTATGATCAAGCGTATTAGAAAACTTAATGATTATGACAGCATTCCGGGCGGCACCAAAGTCTTTAAAGATCCGGAAAAAAGCAAGGAGCTGGAGCATGAAATATTCTGTGCTGTTGGTTGATGATTCCGAGGGCGTATTGCGTTCCCTGCAACGGACCCTCCGATTAAGCGGCGGGTACGATATCTATCTGGCTGAGTCGGCCCGTGACGCGCTCAATCTGATGAGTGACGTCAAAATCGACATGGTCATAACCGATCACAAAATGCCCGAGATGACCGGTACGGAACTGCTCAATACGATTCGGACATTATATCCCGAGACAATCAGAATTATGCTGACCGGGGAATCGGATATGAACATCGCCAAAGAAGCAATAAACAACGGCGCTATCTATCGCTTTTTCACCAAGCCGTGGGATGATTACGAACTACTTATCTCGATCCGTCATGCCTTTCTTCAAAAGGAGATAGCACTTGAACGTGAATCGGGCAAAACCCAATCCAGTACGCAGGGCCGATAGGGCTGTAAAAGGCCGGCGGCGGTCGCAGTATCAGCAGCAGGGGTGATTGGAACATCCAAAATAAAGTGGGTGGCTATCAAATGAATGACGCAAAAATGAAGAGGAAGTCAACCGCTAAACCCTGTAAAAAGGTCAAAGCGGAAGAAAACGGACGGGATGAACATAAACCCGGGCAGAAAGCAGGGCAACTCCCGCCAGTCACAGATGGTGGTGAACAGCAGCCGGCATCGGCGGATATTTCTGAGCATCTTAATAAATGCTTATCACAGGTTCTCCATCATCGGGAAGTTCAGTCGATTGCCCGGGTGATCACTGAGATATTTGAAGAAACTAAACGAACACATTAGAGCGGGATTATCATCTATGCCAAAGCTCACCAGCACCTATGTTGACAGCGCTGAGCTACCATCGCAGCCAAGTGTCATCCAGCGATTAGACGCCCTGATCTCAAAAGATGGTGTTGACAATCGGGAGATTGCCAGAATCATCGAAATGGATGTTGTCTTTACTGCCAGAGTGTTGCGCCTGGTGAACTCGCCGTTTTACGGTTTCGCACGGAAGATTACCTCCGTTGAAGAAGCAATCACAATGCTTGGATTCAACTCGATACATCAGTTACTCCTGGCCACATCGGTAATCAACACTTTCCAGATCAAAGAATCGCTGATTCACGGTGTCGATTTCTGGAAACACAGTTTTGCCGTAGGTGTCCTCGCCAAATACCTGCTGGCCAGAGCCGATAAACAAACGCAGGACGAAGGCTTTATTTGCGGCATTATGCATGATATCGGGCGACTGATTCAAGCCCAGTTCGATGAAGAAACTTTCGAGAGCCTTTTCAAACAAGAACTGCGCGCCACCCATCTTACCGATGAACAGGAGTACTTTGGGATCGACCATCAACACCTGGGTGGCATGCTGGCTACCAAATGGAATTTCCCCGAGGCAATAATAAAAGGTATCAGCAACCATCACACCCCGCTTGCTGCCGGTCAACACAAACTGCTGGCTTCAGCCGTCTCGATTGCCGATTTGATCTGCCATGGTATGAGAATCGGCAACAGCAGTATGTATTATATCAATTCCTTCTACCCCGAATCATGGGAAATGCTCAAGATTGATTTCGACGAGTTAAAGGGAATTATTCTGAAGGCAACTGAAGAGTTTGACAGCACCGCCAGTATCCTCGATGAAATGTAAAAAATAGATCGATCCGTGGATTTCATACGGCCAAGTACATCGCATATTCAATTCCGATCTGACCATTCTGCTTTTACTTACGCCTCTCGGCAAAACCCCCGCCTCAGGGAATAATAGTAAAAACACCAAACCTCAATACCCCCGGGGAAATCAGAAGGGAACAATAGCAACCGACAACGGTTTGGTTAGACAGAGGTCAGCGTAAGTGAAAGGAATGTCCTGGTGTTACGAAAAATCGCGGCTGTTCTACTGATTTTACCATTGCTGGCAGCCTGTTCAGATGATGAAATTACTAAATCAAATATCAGCACCCCGGAGATAACATTGCAGTCGCCTTCTGATGCCTTTGTCGGACAAGATTTCAATCTTCGGATTACAGCAGATGCGACAGTCAAGTCTGCGACGATTGCGATTACTCTGGAGCCTATACCCGATGGCGCGCAATTTGTCGACAGCGGCAACGGTACCGCCATATTGGGATGGCTGCCTGATTCGAGCGATCTTGGCATATATCCGGTGACTGTGACTGCCACCGCGGCTGAAGATCCCACGCGAATTGACTAGCTGGTATTCGATATTACGGTTGCCTATCCCCCGACGGGCGTCAGCGCCTGGGATCCATATGACAGTCTCTGGGAAACAACGCTTCCGTTATTCGACAGTCTTGAATATTCTTATTTTTCTTTTTTAAGCGCCGATACGGTATCCTTAGCTCGAAAAGCAGCCGATAACTGGAGCCTGGGATTTCTGCGGGAGCAGATTTTTGTCAACGACACACTGGCCGGAAACGATGAGAATGTGTCGTTTGCCAGGCGAATTTTCAAGCCTGATTTCGATGCGGTGACAGTATCGGATACGGTCAATCTTGTCTGGCTGGCCAATGATCGCGGTTTTGCGATTGAAGAATGGCTCCTGTATGAAAGCCCTGAAAAAAGCCCGGATGAGGCCCAGCGGATATTTATTTTTCCATATGTTTATATAATTGCCGACGCCGAGGGCGATAACTTCGCTGCGTTTAGAGTCGATTCGGTGCTGGGGGCGGGGAATCTCGGTAACACCGGTGAGGTCTATATTTCCTACATCCGCCAGACAACATCGGGCAGTTCTCAGCTTGATCCTGATTCCACTCAGGCAGCGATGATTTCGGTCGGGACCGGCTTTGGTTATTTTGATTTTTCTGCAGGACAGCAGGTTTATCCCGGCGATTCCCAGACCAGCCTGGATTGGGATATTTGTTTTCATGATCAGGCGGTTCGCATGAATTCATCGCTTCACGGTCCGGGTGATGCTCAGATGTATCCGGCCTATCTGGGCAGCAGCGATTCGACCGATTTTTCGCTCTTTACACAGGTTGATACGACGCGGCGATTTTATCGTGATATGTATCGAAATGAATTTATCTACGGTACCGAACTTTCCTACAATAAGAACTGGTATCAGTTTGATGAACCCTTGGGGCAATTCACTTCCCGCCAGTATGTTTATCTGGTCAAGGTCGGTGACAGATATTTCAAGATGCAGATAACCGGCTACACTAATCCGAACGGCAACAATCAGTTCGGGGGTAATCTCAGCTTCCGCTGGCTGGAATTATAATAGACACGACGCCTCAATTGAAAAAGCCCGACCGAGGGGAGCGATCGGGCTGAATTACAAGGAAGGGGGCTGCTCGGAGGCAGTCTGAGCAGAAGTAAACTCCCTCATTGGGGGGTTTTAATTCTCATCGGCATATATAACGCATAGCTTTACATACAGGACATTGGGGGTAATCTAATCATGAGGTGTGGATAAAGGAGGACTTTTCGAGAGTTATCTAATAAATTTTTTGACTATCGAAATACTGTCCGCGGCGACAATGTTACTTCTCCTCATCAGCCGGAGTTTCGTTTTCAAGCATTTTCATCAAATCTTCATGTCGGCTTGAAAGGGATTTGGCATGGCGCCTGATATCCGCCCAGGGATCATTTTTCTGCCCCAGCCGTTTTGGAAAATTCTTTATCGTCCAGTCGCGCGGTGAGGCGCCATCTTCGACTTCATCCCAGCTAATCGGCGCAGCCACCGGCGCGCCGTCGCGAGCCCGGACCGCGTAGGGCGCAACAGCGGTGGCGCCATAGGCATTGCGGAGCGTATCCAGGAAAATGCGGCCATGACGTTTGTCTTTGCGCTGCTCAAGGGTATACGTCCCGTTATCCCGCCGCACCAGCAGGCGGGCAACATCGGTGGCAAAGGATCGGACATCATCGAATATCATATCCTGTTTCAACGGCACCACCAGATGGAATCCCTTCGAGCCGGTGGTCTGAATCCAGGCCTGAAGGTCAAGTTCCCCGAGAACATCTCGTATATCGAGAGCGGCCCGGCGCAGTGCGGAATAATCTTCGGTGTCTTCGGGCGGATCGAGATCATAAATCATTTTATCAGGCGTTTCAAGGTCATTCGTGCGTGAGAGATACAAATGCGGAGTCAATACCGCCTGATTGGCCAGGTATATCAACGCAGCCTGACTGTCGATTACCGGCGCACGAAAACTGCCTCCTTCGCGTTTGGGGAATTTTACGGTGGTGATCCATTCGGGAAAATAATCCATGGCGTTCTTGTTATAAAAACTTTTGCCGTTGATCCCATCTGGAAAGCGGTGCATACTGACGCCATAGTCGGCGGTATGGTTAAGTATGGCTTCTGCAACCGAGTCATAGTAATCGATGATATCGCCCTTGGTGTAACCATCGTCGGGAAAAAACACCTTATCGAGGTTGGAGACATCAATTGAGTGCCGGCCGACTTTCATAATCGCGCTCCTCTATTGGAGTATTTGCGGACTTTCTGCTTCTCATCTTCGGATAGGATGTTAAACTCATCAGTCATTGTTTGCTCCCTGTTGTGCTCGAGACTGTATTTCATCGAGAGAACGGCCGCTTTTCACTGAATTTGGTTCGGTAGAGACCGGATTACGGCGGGCGTCGGCAGCGTCATCATCCATTTTTATCAACAGCCATCGGCTGTCTTTGCCCTGGCCGGTGCGAATCAGTGCAAATCCGCCGGTTAGTTTATAGCCGTTGAGCTTAATTGTCACATGCCCATCCTTGAGCTGTTGAGCTATCGATTTCGATTTGCTTTCGCTGTTATCATCCTTCTTGATATTTTCATAGCTGCCCCTATCCCAGACCATGACTGTCCCGGCGCCATATTCGCCTTCAGGAATGATTCCTTCAAAATCGGCGTAGTCAAGGGGATGATCCTCGGTCGGCATAGCCAATCGTTTTTCGCTCGGATCCGTCGAGGGTCCCCTGGGGACAGCCCATGACACCAGGACACCATCGACTTCGAGGCGAAAATCATAGTGTAGATTGGAGGCATCATGTTTCTGGATGACGAAAACAGGTCGATTGTCAGCCCAGTCGAATGTCGCTTTGTCGCCTCCGGGTTCGGGTGATTTACTGAAATCACGTTTCGTTTTATATTTTGCAAGTCTATCGCCGGCACTCATGGTAACTGTCCTCTCTTCTGTTAAAACCTGCGGGCGAGTGGTATGTATCCATGCAATTGATTGATTATACGGCCATTGATGTGTGTTCTGCGCGGTGCACATTTATATAACAAAATTTCCGGACGATTGTTCAGGTGGACAAAGCGTTTCATCGGAAAGTAAAGGAGAAGTTGTAAGTTGAACACAACAACGCATTTGTTTACGCCGTATTACATCTATATACAGCATGTGTGTGCCAAATAGTCGATGTGAAAATACGATTATCATCTGATTTGACTTATCGCGCATCATATTCTATCTCGATTGGAGTTGCTTACGACTATGAAGATATGGCCGGGAGTTGATTATCCGCTGGGGGCGGTGTACGATGGGGCCGGTACCAATTTTGCTGTTTTTTCTGAAATCGCCGAACGGGTGGAATTGTGTTTATTCGACAGCGATGGCGCTGAAACGCGAATTGACCTGCCGGAAGTAACCGGGTATATCTGGCATGGCTATTTGCCCATGATTGAGCCGGGACAGCGATATGGGTATCGGGTTCATGGACCCTGGGGCCCTAAAAAGGGCCATCGCTGTAATGCCGCCAAGTTGCTGCTCGATCCCTATGCGAAGGCTATTGATGGGCAGGTGAAATGGAATCCGGCCGTCTTTTCATACAAGCATGGTTCCGATGGCGACACGCGTGAGGATAGCGACAGCGCATTATATATGCCTCGCTGTGTGGTCCATCAGCCGCATTTTGATTGGAGCGGTGATCGCCGACTTCAGATACCCTGGCACCACAGTGTCATTTACGAAACGCATGTCAAAAGCCTGACCGCCAATCATCCGGATGTACCGCCGAAATTGCGCGGGACATACGCCGGCCTGGCCCAACCGGTCATTGTTGATTATTTAAGAAAGCTGGGGATTACCGCGATCGAACTTCTTCCGGTTCATTATTTTATCCATGATAATCACCTGGTCGAGCGCGGCTTACGCAACTTCTGGGGATATAACTCAATTGGATATTTTGCGCCGCATAATGAATATGCCTCTGATCGACGGCCGGGGGCGGCGGTCGCAGAATTTCGCCAGATGGTCAAAACCATGCATCAGGCCGGCATTGAGGTGATTCTCGATGTTGTCTATAATCATACCGCCGAGGGCAATCATCTGGGACCGACACTGTGTTTCAAGGGGATCGATAATGCCTATTACTATCGCCTGACTAAAGACAGGCGGTATTACATGGATTACACCGGCACCGGCAACAGCCTGCACATGCGCCATCCGCATGTCCTGCAGCTTATTATGGATTCATTGCGATACTGGATAACGGAGATGCATGTCGATGGTTTCCGCTTCGACCTGGCCTCCACCCTGGCCCGGGAACTGCACGATGTTGATCGGTTGTCGGCCTTTTTTGATCTTATTCAGCAGGACCCGATTGTCAGTCAGGTCAAACTGATTGCTGAACCATGGGATGTCGGTGAAGGCGGTTATCAAGTGGGGAATTTTCCACCGGTCTGGACGGAATGGAATGGCAAATACCGCGATTGCGTGCGTGACTTCTGGCGCGGCGAAGATCAACGGCTGGGCGAGTTTGCCTCACGATTCACCGGGAGTTCGGATTTATACGAGAACACATCACGTCAGCCGCATGCGAGTATCAATTTCATTACAGCGCATGATGGTTTTACTCTCAACGACCTGGTTTCATTCAATGAAAAACACAATGAGGCCAATGGCGAAGAAAATCGCGATGGCGAAAATCATAACCGGTCGTGGAATTGCGGGGTCGAAGGCCCGACCGATGATCCTGAAGTATTACGACTGCGCAAACTCCAGAAAAGAAATTTTGTAACGACCTTAATCCTTTCGCAGGGCGTACCGATGCTTCTGGGTGGTGATGAAATGGGCCGCACCCAGTTTGGCAATAATAACGCATACTGTCAGGACAACGAAATTTCATGGTATGATTGGAATAATGTCGATGAGGATTTTCTTGATTTTTGCCGTCATCTGATCCATTTCCACAGCGAGCATCCGGTATTTAGGCGCCGGGGATGGTTTCAGGGTCGGCCGATTTATGGCAGTGATATTAAGGATATCGCATGGTTTGCACTCGATGGTGAACAGATGGATGAAGAAGACTGGAATACCGGATACGCCAAATCGCTGGGCGTTTTTCTAAACGGTGAAACTATTCCCAATCCCAACCCGAAAGGTGAGCCGGTTGTCGATGATAATTTCTACATGATATTCAATGCGCATTATGAAGCGCTTGATTTCGTATTACCCGATACGGAATGGGGCGAGGAATGGACCAGGGTTCTCGATACATCAATCGGCTGGATTGACAGCGAAGATATGATCAAGGCCGGCGGCAAGCTCAAGGTCAACGCCCGTTCTCTGGTGGTGCTGCGTCATGTCGCATGAGGCATCACCGACATATCGCCTGCAGCTCCGACCTGGCTTTGGATTTAAAGAAGCCGAGAAGTTGATCGATTATTTCACTGATCTTGGCATTGGGTATCTCTACACCTCGCCCTATCTCCAGGCGGCCGCCGGCAGCACGCACGGCTATGACATCGTTGACCCCAGCCGGGTAAATCGCGAACTGGGTGGACGCGAGGCACACTCCCGACTGTGCAAGGCCCTGCGAAAGGCGGGGCTCGACCATATGATCGATGTCGTTCCGAATCATATGGCGATACCCGGTAAACAGAATCCGTGGTGGTGGGATGTTCTCGAAAACGGCCCCTCGAGCCGTTTTGCAACCTATTTCGATGTCGACTGGGAGGCCTCGGAAGATCGCTGGCTGAACAAGGTTTTACTGCCGGTGCTGGGTGATCATTATGGGCGCATCCTCGAAGACGGTCAGTTGCAGTTAATGCATGATCGTGGGATATTTACACTGCATTACCATGAGCATGTCTTTCCGGTTGATCCATCGAGTCTGGTAGGGTTATTGAGCCGCGCTGCGGAAGCGTGCGGATCAGAGGAACTGGCCTTTCTGGCCGAAAGCCATGCCCGCCTGCCGCGGCCGACTGTCACGGCCAGCCAGGCGGTGGAACGGCGGCACCGGGACAAGGCGGTCCTGCTGGATTTGCTGGCGCGGTTGTGTCGTGAGAATCCCGAAGTGATCGAGGCAATCGATGCTGAGGTAGCGATGCTGAACGCCAATCCCGATGCGCTTGATTTTCTGATCGACGATCAGAATTATCGGCTCTCTTTTTGGCGAACAGCCAGCCGTGATCTGGGGTATCGGCGCTTTTTCGATATCAAAGATTTGGCCGGTTTGCGGGTTGAGGATATGGAAGTGTTCCGGGCCACACATGCCCTGCCAATTGTCTGGGTGAAAAAGGGCTGGGTCCAGGGCCTGCGCATCGATCACCCCGACGGTCTGCGTGACCCCGGCGAATATTTCCACAGGCTTCGCGAAGCCTGTCCTGAGGTTTGGATCGTGGCGGAAAAGATTCTCATGCCCGATGAAAAGTTGCCGTCACACTGGCCGATTGCGGGCACGACAGGATACGAATTTCTAAACCTGGCACAGGGATTATTTGTCGATTTCAACAATGAAGCTGCGTTGACACAAATCTATGAAAAATTTATCGATAGCCAGATCGAACTCGAGGAATTGTTCCGCACCTCCAAACGCCTGGTATTGACTGAACTGCTGGGCAGTGAATTGAATCGTCTGACCAGTTTGTTTATCAATATCTGTGAACGGCATCGCCGCTATCGGGATTACACGCGTCATGAACTGCAGGAGGCCTTGCGGGGGACAGCCGTCTGCTTCCCCGTGTATCGCTCGTATATGGTCAATGCCGATTCGAAACATCGTCGAACCGATCTCGCCTATATCGACCAGGCGATCGATAACGCCCGTGAGGAACGACCCGATCTCGATCCGGAATTGTTCGCATTCCTGCGTGAATTGCTTTTGCTGCGAATTGATGGAGATCTGGAACATGAGCTGGCGGTGCGCTTTCAACAATTAACCAGCGCAGCTATGGCCAAGGGCATCGAAGACACTTCGTTGTATCGGTATCATCGACTCACCGCGCTCAACGAAGTTGGCGCCGATCTGATGGTATTTGGCATCGGTATTGCGAAGTTTCATGAGAAATGTATCGAAAACCAGACCGATCGGCCCCATATGCTGCTCGCATCGACCACGCATGATACCAAACGCAGTGAGGATGTCCGTGCCCGACTGATGCTGCTGTCGGAGATACCCGAACGCTGGGCCGATGCAGTCGAAAACTGGGCCACTCACAATGCCGGATATAAAACAGATGGCATACCGGATCATAATACGGAATACCTGTTATACCAGACCCTGGTCGGGGCCTGGCCAATTGAGCCGGAACGCATCACCGCCTACATGGAAAAGGCGGTGCGTGAGGCCAAGGTACACACCTCATGGCGAAACCAGGATGACAACTTCGAAAATGGTCTGAGAGATTTTATTGAAGCGATACTTGCCGATGATGATTTTGTTGCTGAGTTCGAGCATTTTGTCAAAGACATAATTCTCCCCGGTAGAATAAACAGCATGGCGCTGACCCTCATCAAATTGACTGCGCCCGGCATCCCCGATATTTATCAGGGAACCGAATTGTGGGACCTCAGTCTTGTTGATCCGGACAATCGCCGTCCGGTCGATTTCGATATGAGAAGGAAACTGCTATCGGAAGCCGCGCGTCTCTCCCCTTCTGATATCATTGGCAGGATGGACGATGGTCTCCCCAAAATGTGGGTGATCCGTCAGGCACTGCATCTGCGCCGGGAGCATCCGGAGTTATTTGGAAGCGACGCGGCTTATCGACCCATTGTAGCAAACGGAGCAAAGGCGGATCATGTGGTGGCATTTGCCCGGGCCGATAGAGTAATAACGGTCGTGCCGCGATTGGTCATGAGTGTCGCCGGTAACTGGGGCGATACGGCCATCGAACTGCTCGAGGGCGGCTGGGAGAATATCTTGACCGGCGAACGGGTCAACGGCCCGAGAGTACCGGTCGCGAAACTATTGGGACATTTTCCAGTAGCACTTCTGGTGCAAAGGGAATCGTGATTTATGGCAACTATTCGAGTCTGGGCGCCATTTGTCGACCAGATTGAAATAGACAGCGGCGGTAAACTGATCACCATGAAACGAAGTGATTGCGGCTGGTGGTCGGTCGATGCCCCCCATATCGAACATGGCAACGATTATGCCTTTCTTGTCGATGGTCGCGGACCGTTTCCCGATCCGCGTTCCTCGTGGCAGCCGGAGGGCGTCAACGGACTATCGCGCTGGGTCGATCACAGCAACTTCACCTGGCATGACAGCGACTGGCAGCCGCCGCCGGTGAGTTCGGCTGTGTTTTATGAACTCCATGTCGGGACATATACGCCTGAGGGAACATTCGCGGCAATACTCGAAAAGCTCGATCATCTTAAAGATCTCGGTATTACCCATGTCGAATTGATGCCGGTGGCGCACTTCCCCGGTAGTCGCGGCTGGGGCTACGACGGTGTCGATCTCTACGCCCCGCATCATGCCTATGGCGGTCCCGAGGGTCTTAAAACTCTGGTCGATGCCTGTCACCAGCGGGGTCTGGCCGTGATGCTCGATGTGGTCTATAATCATCTTGGGCCGCTGGGGAATTATCTCAGTCAGTATGGGCCGTACTTTTCGCAGAAATATAAGACACCATGGGGAGAAGCGGTCAATTTCGACGGTCCCGAGAGCGACGAGGTCCGCCGCTTTTTCATCGACAACGCCCTGATGTGGCTGCGGGAGTATCATATCGATGGTCTCCGGATCGATGCCGTGCACGCTATTTTCGATATGTCCGCAATTCACTTCCTGGAACAACTGGCGGCGGAAGTGGAGCTACTCGAGGGCGAACTGGGGCGGCATCTGTTGCTTATTGCCGAAAGCGACCTCAATGATCCTCGAATAATTCGTCCGGTTGAACTGGGTGGGTATGGCATCGATGGTCAATGGAATGAAGACTTCCACCATGCGCTGCACAGCGTCCTGACCGGTGAACGCAGTGGCTATTATCTCGATTTTGGGCCGATTTCCGATCTGGCCAAAGTGCTGACCGAGGGGCTGGCCAACGACGGCCGCTATTCGCCGTATCGACGGCGCCGCCACGGCCGCCCGGCCACCGGAATTTCAGCACATCAATTTATTGGCTGCCTGCAGAATCATGATCAGGTCGGCAACCGTGCCCTGGGCGATCGAACCAGCCATCTGCTCAATCCCGGACAGCTTAAAATCGGAGCGGCACTGACCATTCTTGGACCATTTTTGCCGATGCTGTTCATGGGTGAAGAATGGGCGGCCTCGAGCCCGTTTTTATACTTCACCGATCATCCCGATCCTCAACTGGGTGAAGCGCTTCGCAACGGCCGCCGCGAGGAATTCGCGGCCTTTGGCTGGGACCCGGAAAAGATCCCTGATCCACAGGATGAACAGACCTTTCTGACGTCAGGGCTTGACTGGTCGGAAACATCCAAAAGCCCGCATGCCGATCTGCATACATGGTATAAACAGCTCCTGGCACTGAGAAAAAGCCATCGTGACTTGAGTGATGGCCGCCTTGGTGCTGTCGGTATTATCTATGATGAAGATCAACGCTGGCTGGTGATGCGGCGTGGTGAAATCCAGGTGATTTGTAACTTTGCGGATAAGCCGCAGACGATTTTATCTCGCGAGGGGGGGCAGGACCAGATCATACTGGCTTCGCAAGATGGTATTATACTTGGCGATAACATGGTTTCTCTGCCTGAGCATGCGGTGGCGGTCGTGATTGAATCGAAACAATAACCCGTATTACTTGTTATAGTAAATAGTAGCATATTCGCATAATACCTGGCGGTGCCGTGTCGGAGGGTGTGGGAAAGAGCCGACAGGCAACCGTTGATTTTTTGCACGTTTTTTATAACGACAGGTTGTTCGGTCATAGAATTATTCCTCCGGCCCCTCCGGAAGTGTCACATAAAACGCAGCTCCTTTTCCTTTTGTGCCCTCGGCCCGGACGTTGCCGCCGTGGTGATCAATCACGCGCCGGACAATAGTCAGGCCGATGCCGATGCCGCCGAGCTGGCAACTGGCCGGGGAATGTCCGCGAGTTGAAAAATGCTGTTCAGAGCGCCATGACTCTGTGCGACGGAAAGACCCTTAAGCCGGAACATCTCCCCCCGCGGATTGCTGACCATGAACCACAGTGCCGTTCGGTAACATTCAAGATTGGTACGTCGCTCAATAAGGTAGAGAAGACGATGGTCGTCAAGACGCTGGAAACAACCAACAACGATCGCCAGAAGGCGACGAAGCTCCTGGGTATCAGCCGGCGGTCGATATACAACAAACTTCACAAGCACGATTTGATGTAGAATCCATGGACATAGAATACATCTATGCAGCCGACAATAACCACCACCGACACCTGCGCCGACGGATCGCCCAGCATTGCCATGAGCGCGGTATCCTGACGCGGATAACTGATCGGGAGGCTCCGGTCTCGGAACCGGTCGTGATTGTCGATGGCTACCAGGTAATTTGCCATGTCAATGGCCATAACGATAACGGGAACGGCCGTCCGCGCCTGCCACGGGAAGTGGCAGAGCTGATCGACTGGCGGGCCTGGATAAGCTGAAAAAAAGACGCCACTTCACCTGAGACCTCTTGTCTCTTTGAGACATCTCGTCTCCTTCATCAACGGGCAGGCGACTGCCCTGCCGGACTGCTTTCTTGGACGGCAGCCCGACACACACTAAAAGCCCCCGGCTGCTTTCGCAGCCGGGGGTTTTTTGTTTCTCCCTTTTCTGCCAGGATTTTTAATTGCAGCCGGGAGCAGGTCCGCCCTTGAAGATGTAATTGATCAGGTAGACCGCATCACCAACATTAGTACTCAAATCGCAGTTGGCGTCACCGGCTTCCAGCGGATCGGGAGCGGGACCGCCCTTGAATACGAAGTTGATGACAAAAACGGGATCGCCGACATTGATAGTGCCGTCGCCGTTGGCATCACCACGGGTAAATTGAACCGTACGGAAGAATCGGGTTTCCGATTCACTGCGATTGCCGAACATATCCTCAGCAACCAGCCGCCAGTAATAAGTCAACCCCTTCAGTTCATAGTTATTACTGATCTCGTCGCATCCGACCATCCGCTTGGTAATGCGGACTTCATCGATGAGACCATCGAAGCAGACGCTGACATCCCCCACCACCCCGATCGTCAAATCATCATCCTGCACTGCACCAATCTGGGCTGTGCTCAAGGAATCCATAAGTTCGCCATTGAGATAGAACAATGCCCGGCCGTCGCTGCCGTCGACGGCGATGGCGACATACGACCACTGGCTGTCAGGGATGCCTACATTGCTTTCGCGATAACCATCGGGCCAGACGCCGCCCATATACGATATATACCCGGTTTCGGAAATCCACATCGAGTAATTTTGCTCTTCGCTGCCAAGATTGCGCTTACCGATGATGCCCTGATATCCCAGACCGGTCTCGTGCGGGTAAATCCACGCCTCCAGCGTCACCGAGCCGGTCGGGGCAACATCGAGACTGTTGTCGTTGTCTGCGACGATTACGTAATCATCGACACCATCGAATTGCAGTGCATAACCGAAGCGTCCGGACATTGACCAGGTCGGGCCGTTCTGCAATTGGCCATCGTTATTGTTGAAGCTGTGATCCTCCAGGACTATGCCGTCGTTTTCATCGAAGTGCCAGAGTCCGGCGGTAAACGGTGGCTCGGTGGTCAAAACCGATGCTGTCCAGGTATAGTTTAGTTCAGCACTTCCGATATCGGTGCCAACGAACAGCAGGTCAGCAGCGAGCGTGGTCTGGTCGCCATAGAGATAATAGGTGATGGGGCTTTCGTCCAGAATCTCGGCAATCAGTACCATGAGGGGATCAAAAGTCTCATCACCATTAAATGGTGATTCAAGTGTGATTACCGGTGTTTCGATGTCATCGACAGTAAACTGCCGCAGTTCTGATTCGGCTACGTTACCGGCGCAGTCTTCTGTGACGATTTTCCAGAAGTGGTCACCGCGACCGATGGTGTTGTAATCAGCCCAGATTTCGCCGGCTGTCAACGCCCGGTTGCTGAGGCGGACATTATCGATAAGACCGTCGTAGGCTTCAATCAGGCGGCTGCTGACGCCGATAGTCAACTCACCATCGTGAGCCGGTCCAAAGCAGACATCAGCGATCGAATCGGCCGGAACACCATTGACATAGAATCGCAGCATTCCTTCGGCGGCAGCGAGCGTTACGGCCACAAAAGACCAGGTGTTGTTGGGCAGACTGATCGAGCTGGCGAATGTCTGACTCCAGGTTGTACCGGCCGTATAGAATACCAGTGTCGTGGTATTGCCATTGATACTGAGCTGATAATTACACGGACCCGCTCCGGCAAGCATGGCGCGCTTGGCGATAATACCCTGCGGTTCACCACTGGCAAAGGTACGGGGGTAAAGCCAGGCTTCAATCGTCAGGGCGCCCGAGGCGCTGTCGATATCGAGGCTGTTGTTGGTATCCGGAATCGTCACATAGTCATAGGTGCCGTCGCAGTCAAGCGCGTACCCGAAGATACCGTCGGCTGTCCATGCCGGGAACGAACCCGGTCCGGGCGTCCAACTGGAATTATTGCCATGGCTGCCGGCATCCGCGGTGGCAAATCCCTGACCTTCATCGAAGTACCAGGCGCCCATCGTATGGTTATCGCTGGCCGGCAGAATTGATTTATTCCAGTCGTATGCCAGCGATGGCGATAACTCATCATCCGATACCTGCAGGAGAGTCAGATACTCCTCGGTATGGCCACCATAGAGTTTGTATGATACCGGTGTGGCATCGGCAATGTCAGCCAGCAGCTGGACAAACGGATCGGTCAGCACTGCTTCAGATCCCGGGCTGGTCAGGGTAACAATCGGATCATCGGTGTCAGCCGTCACGGTGATAGTCACCATATCGGTATCAGCGACGGCATAATCATCAACCGCGATAAACATCAGGTCAAGACTCCCAATGTCATCATGATCCGGCGTCCAGACAAATTCCGCGGAGCCATTGCCGAAATCGGTGAAGTCAGCATCCGCCGGTTTACCCTCAATACTGATTTCGGGATATG
>CAZGLR010000026.1:0-6269 GCA_964526635.1 uncultured Ignavibacteriales bacterium
GGACAGGCGGGTGATTTCCTTTAGCCCTCGACCGCCATTAAAAGTGTATGTTTTTGCCGCTGTAAAATGTCGCCCGATATGGTTATACGACAAAGTAAGGGCATCAAGAATTCGACGGATTAACCGATATGCTGAGAGTAGATTATGTAAATGGGACCTCGCCTTCTGCCTGTTGCAGCGAGTGAGCATCGCAGGGGCACAAGCAACAACGACTGCTGAAAGACACGTTACAGGCGTTTATGACCATTTGGACACTATCGCTGATTACAGTACGGCAGTATCGCCATATGCTGGTCGCATTGGTCTGCTCTGCCTTTCTGCTGACAGCGTTGGTCCCCACGACTGGCGCAGCCGGACCGAAAAAAATCGCCATCATTTCCATCGATGAAGAACCTAATACCCTGCGCACGATCAAGGGCGTGAAGGCGTCGATAACCAGGTATGGGCTGGAGCCGGCGTATAATGAAGTAATTTTCACCGGAAATCCCGACATTGACAACGACGCTATCGCCACCCTGCGCTCATTCAATCCGGATATTATCGTTACCGTCGGATCATATGCCACAGCCCGGGCGTCGCAGGAATTTCCGAACAAGCCGATTGTTTTCGCCACTGTTATCAATCCGCAATCATCGGGCTTCGTGGCTGCCCTGGATCGGCCCGGAGGCAATATTACCGGCGCCGCTTTGGATATCCCGCCTGATATCCAGTTTAAATATTTCGCCCAGGTCGTCGGTGACATCAAGAAAATGGGAGTGCTCTATAGCAAAGAAACCGAGAATATCATCCGCCAGGCCACGATTGCGGCCCGGCAGCTTGGTATCGAGCTGATCGCCTACAAGATAAAAAGCGAAAGAGAAATTCCCGGTGCGATCGACTCGCTCTGCCAGTCAACGCAGGCGCTCTGGTCGGTAGCCGATCAAACCATCTACACCCCGCATTCAACCCAGTACATAATCTTACAGACGCTTCGTCACGGTATCCCGCTGATGGGCTTCTCCCAGAGCCTGGTAGAAGCCGGCGGCTTATTCACGCTCGATTTCGATTTCAAGGATATCGGCCGCCAGGCCGGCGAGATCGCCGTCCGCGTCTTATCAGGAAGCGATCCGGGGGCAATTTCCGTAACCACCCCGGGCGTGATTTACTTCAAGTACAATGCCAACACGGCTAATCAAATCGAAGTCCATATTCCGGAAGAACTGCTGGCCATCGCCAAGGAGGTGGTGGAATGAGCTTCTTCCTGCGACTCACACAGGGCAGCCTGCGGCTTAAATTCGTGCTGATTATTTCGCTGTTTATCTTTGTCAGCGGGTCCCTGCTGTCCTATTACCTGATTTCCAAACAGATCCGGGCAGCCGAACAGAGCCTGATCAACAAGGGTTCGGCACTTATTAAGGTGCTGGCCTCAAACTGCGAATATGGCGTCGTCATCGAGAATGAATATGTCCTCGATGAACTCATCAGCGCCACCGCACAATCAGAAGACATAATCTACATTCAGGTGCAAAACCTGAAGGGTGAAGTACTGGCTTTCAGATCCCAGGATGGGGTCGAGATACCCGGTCGGTTACCGGCGGGCCACAAGGTCGATTCGTTGATTCAACGAAAAATCTACCTGCCCGATCGCAAACAGGAACTGTATGACCTCAGCTATCCGGTCGTGACGTCGAAATCGATGGTCTCCCGCGAAAACCTTGGGTCGGTCGGGCGGCAGCATGGCCACATCGTGACCGAGGCGATCGGCAGTGTCCGTGTGGGAGTCTCAATCGCCAACACCATGGATGAGGTCCGGCGCAATGTCCTCGGTGCGGTCATTATAATTATGCTGGTGATGGCGATAACCATCCTGCTCACCTACAGTTTTGTGAAAATCGTCGTCAAACCGATCGAATCGCTGGCCGAGGCGTCCAATCGTATCGCTCAGGGTGACCTGACAGTCGATCTCGACATCTCCGGCAAGGATGAAATCAGCCAGTTGGCGCTGGCGTTTTCGAGCATGGTGTCTTCATTGAAAGAATCACGACGCGAAATCGAAAATTACAACCGGACGCTGGAAGCCAAGATTATCGAACGGACCCGGGAACTCGAAGAAGCCCAGTCGCAATTAATTCAATCCGAGAAGATGGCTGCGGTCGGCCAGCTATCGGCCGGGGTGGCGCATGAGCTCAATAATCCGCTCGGCGGCATACTCGGATATGCCCAGTACACACTGGAAAAAATGAATCGCAAGGTTTTCGCCGAATTGAATGAAAAGGATTTCGAATCCTACAAAAAGTACCTCAGGGATATTGAAACGCAGACGCGTCGCTGCAAGGCAATTGTACAGAATCTGCTGAAATTCTCCCGCTCGTCGGCCAAGATCGATATGACCGATATCGACATCAATGAAGCATTGCTGGAAACGATCAGCCTGATCGAGCATCAGATGAGCATGCACAAGGTTAAGTTGACAACCGACCTGCAGGAAAACATCCCGACCGCGCGAGCCAATTCCGGCATGCTCCAGCAGGTCTTCACCAATATCATCATCAATGCCCTGCACGCCATGAGCGACGGCGGCAACCTGATAGTCTCCACCCGTCACAGCGGAGAACTTGGCGAATTCGCAGGCGTTGTGGAGATCAGTATCACCGACAGCGGCTGCGGCATACCTTCGGAAATCCAGAAAAACATCTTCGAACCATTTTTCACCACCAAACCGGTTGGCAAAGGCACCGGCCTGGGCCTGTCGGTCAGCTATGGTATCATCAAGGAACACGGTGGCGAGATCAAGGTAGAATCAGTGGAAGACTGCGGAACCACGTTTACGATCATTCTTCCCCTTGAGAAATCCGAGGTAGGGGCCGATACAACCAGTGAACCCTCTAAAGATACGGCAGGAGATCGCACGTAACATGGGAAGTCAGACGCGCATATTAGTCGTTGACGATGAAGATGTCATCCGCGAATTCGTATCGGAAGTACTGGAGGACTATGATGTCGAACTGGCGGTCAATGGTCAGGACGCGATCGACAAGATTCCATCGTCCCTGCCGGATCTGATTATAACCGACATCAAGATGCCGGTTAAAAGCGGTGACGAGGTCATTCGCTTCGCCAAGCGTTTTGACAGCCGGATTCCGATTATCGTTATCACCGGCTATACCTCGCTTGATATCGCCAATGAATGTGTCCGCCTGGGCGCCGATGGCTTCCTGTCGAAACCATTTACCATCGCCCAGCTGCGCAGCGAAGTTGAGAAATTTATAGAGGCATAACATGCAGCCACAACAGGAAGATTCAAACGTGGACAAACACCGTATCCTGGTCATCGACGATGCACCCGTGATCCGGGAAATGCTGATTGAGGTATTGTCTGATGACGGTTATATCGTGGATACGGCTGTCGACGGTGAAAAGGGTGCGGCCGCGGCGCTGGAAGCTGACTTCAGTGTTATCATCTGCGACGTCCATATGCCTCGCATGAATGGTCTGGAGACAGTCCGCGAGATTATTTCTCACAAACCGGATGCAAAAATTATCCTGACCGACAGCTATCCTGACAAACTGGCCAACCAGGCGCGCCGCGAGGGCGCCCTGATGTGTCTCCAGAAGCCATTTGAAGTTAATGAATTGCGGGACCTGCTGCGGCGCCTTATCGCCGGGGAGAACGTAACAGTTGGCAGATAATGATTCCATCCCCCGGGCCCGAATCCTGGTGGTCGACGACGAACAAATCGTGCTCAATCTCGTCGAAGACACACTGACCGACGAGGGCTATGACATCATAACCACGTCCTCGGCCCTGCAGGCGGTGGAACTGGCCAAAGAACATCCGTTCGATTTCATCCTGACCGATATCCGTATGCCGGAGATGAACGGTATCGAACTGGTCAAGGAGATTCACAGTATTGCCCCGACGATGGGCGTTATCTTCATGACCGGGTATGCCAATCTCGACACCGCCAAGCAGGCTATTAAAGAGGGCGCCTATGATTACATCATGAAGCCGTTCGAGCTTTCGGAAATTCGCCAGGCGATTTCCCGAGCGGTGGAACAGAAGGAAAGCGCGACCCAGGCGACCCTGTCGCAGGAGCTCAACAAAATCACTGACCTGTCCAATTTAATTTACGCCACCGATGATTTGGCTTCGCTGTTACAATTGTCCCTGTCTTTCGCTATCGTACAGAGCGGTGCGGCCAACGGGATAATTTTCTATTATGACGCCAAAGCCGAACAGATTGTGATTCTTAAGGGAACCAAAACACCCTCGCCGACACCTGATGAAACACGTCTGCCATTGCCGGTTGACGAATGGAATGCAACCCCGGATATCGCTGAACCGGGTGTCATTACCGACGAATCCACCCATCCCCTCTATGGCACCAGTGTGTTCAAAGAGCACCACCAATCCTTCTGTCTCAAAAACAGCCATGACTGCAGCAGGTGCGCCATTATCGTCCCGCTCAAACGCGGCACACAGCGGATCGGGGCGCTGATGCTGATGCGTAAGGTGGAAGACTATGAATTGCGGAGCAGCGATCGCCAGCTCTTGAGCTTTATTTCCAGCCAGTTGACGATATCACTGGAAAACCTTCGACTACTCGAGGATTCCCGCGAAGCCTACGCCCGCCTGGAATATCTCCAGGACCAGACCCTGCAGCTTGAAAAGATGGCCACTCGCGGCCAGATGTCGGCTGAAATCGGACATGAACTCAACAACTATCTCGGGGTGGTCGTCGCTAATTTCCAGCTCATGGAACACCGCCTGCGCAAGGGTGTCACCGAGGGACTCGAACGGTTCACCGAATCGATTCAGGAACACCTTGAAAAAATCAGCCGTTTTACCAAGGGCCTGATGGATTATTCGTCATTGCAGAAAGCTACCTATAAGGAGCATGATATCAATCTGCTCTTATCCCGTATTGTCGAATTTTTGCGGCCGCAGAAACGGTTCCGTGAATTCGACGTCACCATGGAAACCAAAGAGGACACACTGGTAGTGGAAATCGATCAGGGCCTGATCGAACAGGTGCTGTATAATTTGCTCAACAACGCCGCCGATGCCTCCTGCGATGCCCCGCTCAAGAAAATTGAAATCCAGACAGAAGCGGTGTCATCGCAGTTGATCCGACTGAAAATCAGCGATCACGGCAGCGGTATCGCACCCGATAAACTCGAAAAACTCTTTAAGGAAAAATTCACGACCAAGGAGCATGGTCACGGGATCGGGCTGGTGGTATGCAAGAATATTATAGATAAGCACAACGGCCGCATTACGGTAGATTCACAACTCAATCAGGGCACTACTTTTATTATCGATTTACCCGTTGTTCATGAAGCCACCGGACACCCGGTTTCGGCCGAAGAGACCTCCGAAACGATCTGAATCACTTCTCCAGCACCGCCTCGACCGCGTCCTGCAGTTGGTCGATTCGATACGGTTTAGTAAGATAACCATCGGCCGACATAGCGCGCAGTTTATCATCGCCCATCTCGGTCTCACCGCTGGATAGAATCACCTTCAGACCCGGTTTGACATTCTTTAATTCGCGAATAGTCTCGACACCACTGAGCCCCGGCATAATCAGGTCTATAATCGCCAGATCAATTTTCTCAGCATGTTTTCGGCAGGCGTCGACCGCCTCCCGGCCGCTTTCGGCAACTATACTTTCGAAACCAAGTCGGCCCAGAATTTTTGACAACAGATCTCGGATTATTTCTTCATCGTCGGCAACGAGAACGGCTCGTTTGGCCATGCAGATCCCCCAGTCAGCATCCGGGCCATGATGTCGGTGTGAGAGGTGAACTCCCCGGAATACTAATAAATGATGTTTGAGCACTCTCTGTTATTCAACATACGAATATTTAAACCTTTACAAAAGATAAATTCTGTTAATAGTTTAGGTTGGCAGCTTACATTATGGACAGGGATATATCAAAACGGTCACATGAAAAGACCACCGTCGCTCTGACTTCGATCCTGGCTTCGGCGCTTATGATTGTCGGGAAGGCGAGTGTGGGTATTATTACCGGATCGTTATCCATACTCACCGATGCGCTCCATTCCCTTCTGGATATGGGGGCTTCGATTATAACCTACTTCGCCGTCAAAATCTCCGACAAGCCGGCCGATGATGAGCATCATTTCGGCCATGGCAAAGTGGAATCGCTGGCCGCCCTGATTCAGGTCATGATGCTCGTTCTCACCTGCGGCGTGATTGCCTGGGAAGCCGCCTCGCGGCTTATCTCAGGACATTTTGGTTTTGAGCCATCAATCTGGGCCTATG
>CAZGLR010000026.1:6279-27975 GCA_964526635.1 uncultured Ignavibacteriales bacterium
TATGGCGTCATATTCGGGTCGATCATCATTGACATCACCCGGGTTCGGGCGTTAAAGAAGGTTGCCAGGAAGTATCACAGCCAGGCCCTGGCTGCCGATGCCCTGAATTTCTCCACCGATATTCTCTCATCACTGGTTGTATTGTTCGGGATTACGGCCGTTCAGTTCGGCTTTCCCTGGGCCGATCCGGCGGCGGCGCTTGGGGTCGTGGTCTTTATTGTCTTTGCGGCGCTGCGCATGGGCCGGGAAGCAGTGGCGGTACTGCTGGATCAGGCGCCGGCGGAAACCGAAAACGATATCCGTCGGGCCCTGTCGGTCTTTCCCGATATTCGCCAAATTCGAAGGTTACGGGTGCGCAGCGATGGCCGCTACACTTTTGCCGATGTCCAGCTCGATGTCGATCGATCGTTGTCGTTTGCCCGGGCGGCCAGTTTAAAAGAGGAGATTCATGATCATCTTGTCTCCCAGGTGCCCCGCGTCGACGTCACCTTTACCTTCAAGCCGGTCTCTTCTGATTCAGAGCATATCGCCGATACCGTCCGGTATGTAGTCGACTCGTTTAACCTGACAGCGCATCATCTGATCGTCAAGAAAGGCCTCGATGGCTATTTGGTTTCGATGCATATCGAGATGTCCGGAAACAAGTCTCTCGACGAAGCGCACGATATCACCACCGAAATCGCCGCTCAGATTCGCCGTACGTCCAGCACTGTGAAAAAAATAGTCATTCACCCGGAACCCTATAAGGGCGAGCAGATTGAGACGGTCGGTGATATCAAAAATCACGACGAGTTGTCCGTAAAAGTCCGGCAGATTTGCGAGTCGTTCCCGGGCGTCGATGATTGCCATAATATCTCGATTTCCCCGCATCAGGATGGCCTGGCATTATCGGCCGATATTCGCCTCGATGGCCGCCGGCCACTGGCGGAATCGCATCGGATATCGCATGATGTCGAAGAACGCCTGCGGCATGAACTCCCCAATTTGATATCGATTACCCTGCATCTGGAACCATGGGAATAACAAAAAAAACCCGCGACCTCAGATCGCGGGTTAAAAAATCATGGTGAAAGGTGTCTCCGGTATCAATTATCCCTTGCCGGCCGAGCCGAAGAGATCGATTTTCTTGCGCATCTGCTCCATGACAGCCTTCTTTCCGGGTGCCAGGATTTTGCGCGGGTCGAACTGGCTGGGGTTTTCGGCCAGGAACTCACGAATCGCGGCCATAAAGGCCAACCGCAGATCGGTATCGATGTTGATCTTGTTGATACCGCGCTTAACCGCGTCGATATAGGCGTCGTCAGGTACCCCCATTGCTCCTTTAAGTTCAGCGCCGTATTTTTTGGCCTTCTCCTGCAGATCTTTAGGGACTCCGCTGGCGCCATGAAGCACCAGGGCTATTCCGGTACGTTTCTTGATGTCGGTGATTCGATCCATCGACAATTCCGCTTTTGATTTAAACTTGTAGGCGCCATGGCTGGTCCCGACCGCCACCGCCAGCGCGTCGCAGTTGGATTCCTTGACGAAGCGTTCGGCCTGTTCAGGATCGGTCAAAAAAGCGTCCTTTTCATCCACAACGACCTCGTCTTCGATACCGCCAAGACGGCCCAGTTCGGCCTCGACCGCGATATGCCTGGGGTGAGCCAGGGCGGCGACTTCCTTGGTAATGCGGATGTTTTCTTCCAGTTCTTCATGTGAGGCATCGATCATCACTGACGTAAAGCCGGCGTCGATGCACATTTTGGCGTCTTCGATCGAGGCGCCGTGATCAAGGTGCAAAGCCACCGGAACAGAGACCGCTTCGGCGCCGGCTTTGATCATGGCAATCAGGTAGTTGAGTCCGGCATATTTGATCGCGGATGTCGATGCGGCCAGAATTACCGGTGATTTCTTTTCTTCAACAACTTCGAGCGCGGCCTGGATGAACTCGAGATTATTCACATTGAATTGAGCGATGGCGTAGTTTTCAGCCACCGCCTTTTCGTACATATCGATTAGCGATGCCAGCGGCATATGAAACTCCTTCCTCCCGATTGAAATCACTCCACGGGATAAGCCTATATATATCGTTATAGTGCGCCCAAAAAAACAAAAACTATATCATTTGGCAATCGTTTTGTCAGTCCTACAGCAATACGACGCCTATTCGGAATTATTAACAGAAATCTAACGGGAAAATCGGTTTCGGGCGAAGCTGAACAGCCTTTTTGCCGTATAATACAATATGGGCATGTCTGAAAGACTTGTGGTAATAATCTGTTTGTGTGTGCTCGCTTCGATAGTTTCGGCACAGACTAATCGACCGAATACGCGCGGGTTGGATTTGTTTGAAATCGGCCGGACGCCGGAACGACAGGTGCATCCCTCGGCGATTCGTGTCGCCCGTCTGCAATATGGCGGCGGCGGTGACTGGTACTGGGGAAATTCGGCCGTACCCAATCTGCTGGAATTCATCAGGGAACAAACCGGCTGGCCGATCGACGACAGGGAAAAACGGGTCAAAATCGAGGATGAGAATCTTTTCAAGTATCCGTTTTTATTCGCCACCGGCCACGGAACAATCGCGTTTTCCGATGCCGAAATCGAGCGTCTGCGGACCTATCTGACCGGCGGCGGCTTTTTGTTTATCAACGATTCCTATGGCATGGATAAATCGGTTCGGGCGATGGTTGCCGAGCTGTTCCCGGAAGCGCCTTTCCAGGAGATTCCCTTTGATCATCCGATTTATCACTGTTTTTTCGATTTTCCCAATGGCCCGCCGAAGATCCATGAGCATGACAATAATCCGCCCAGTGCCTGGGGGATCAATATCGACGGCCGCCTGGCAGTGTTTTATTTGCATGAGTCGGATATCGGTGACGGCTGGGAGGATGAACATGTCCATAATGATCCACCAGAAAAGCGGCTTGACGCCCTCAAAATGGGCCTGAATATCGTAACATATGCACTGGCGTTTTGAACCGTTTACTTGCGCATAGATATCTATAACTACTTGCCCGGAACGAGGTCAACATCATGAAAGAACTCGCTCACCTGGAAAAGCAGCTTAAAGGGGCAATGCTTAAAAAGCAGGCTGTTCTGCTGACAGCGGGAATTATCGGACTTATAACCGCTTTGGTCGGTATCAGTATCATTCTCTCGGCCACGGCGGCATTGTTCATCATTCCGGTTCCGCTGAAAATCGGACTGCTGGTACTTTCGGGATGTGGCCTGGGATATGCCGGTTATAGATATCTTTACCGTCCCTTGCGAGATAATGGCGGTATCGAACAGGCTGCCCTGCAGGTTGAGAAAAAGCATCCCGACCTCAAAGGCCGCCTGATCGCGACCTTGCAGTTCAAGCGTTTTGACCTGAAGCGGACCAATTTCTCGCAGGCCTTGATTGACCTGACCGGCAGACAGGCGCTGGAAATGACCCGTTCGGTCAACTTCAATGAGATCGTCTCAGGGTATCCCCTGTTTCGCCAGATGCGCACGGCCGGTGCGGTGGTAGTAGTGGCGCTGATGCTCGGGCTGGTCGTACCCGGCTTTTTTGGTAACGCCATCGACGTCTATTCCAAACCAACCACGCTGGTCGCCCCTCCCCCCGGTTATTCGCTGGTTGTCTCTCCCGGCAGCAGCGAGCAGGTCAAATACAACGATATCACGCTGGGCGGAGCGCTGGTCGGCGGCGGCTTTCCCGGCAGGGCCGAAATTCATTATCGTTTTGCCGACGGCCGCTGGCAATCGGAAACAATCAACCTTCGCGGTCGCAAGGGCGTGACAATCGATTCTTCCAACGTCCTGGCGCCAGTCGATTCGCTGCCGTTTTCAATAACCCTCAAACAGGTTCGGCGATCTCTCGATTACTACGTAATTGCCGGAGATATCACGTCGCCACGGCATAGTATCGCTATTGTCGAACGGCCCCGCGTGACCGGCATTAAGGTCTCGGTAACATATCCGGAATACACCAAACTACCGCCGATGACGCTCGATGAAAACACCGGTTCCTTTGCGGCACTGGTCGGCAGCCGAACAGTTCTTGAAATCGAGGCCAATCGTGATATTTCAGAAGGCTATTTGATTATCGATGATACGATTAAGGAACGATTATCCTTCGATGGCCTCCGGGCGGAGACATCCTTCCAGGTTCACGACGATTTCTCCTATTATATCCGGTTATATGACAAGCAGGGCCAGGAAAATCCGGATCCGATTGCCTATCGGGTGACAGCTATCCCCGATGAATATCCGCAGATTTCGGTATTAAACCCCGGGTATGACGTCAACCTTGACGAACGGATGATGATACCTTTCAGTCTTCATATCTCCGATGATTTCGGCTTTACCTCGCTGGTATTGAAATATCAGGTGGTTTCGGGCGGCAAGCGTGGTGACGAGAATGTCGCGTTGATTAATTTCCCGAGCCGTATCGATACCGAGGGTGAGGTAACCTTCAACTGGGACCTGGAGCCATTTAATCTGCTGCCGTCGGATTTCGTGCTGTATCATTTCGAAATTGCCGACAACGATCGCATTTCGGGCCCCAAGGTGACCGCGACACGGGTGTATGCCGCACGCTTGCCCTCGATCGATGAAATCGTCATGCAATCAGAGATGGAGCAGCAGGGGCGAATTGTCGAGACCGAAGAGATCCTGCAGGCACAAAAAGAGATGGCTGACCGCCTTAAGGCAATCGCCAAAGAGATGAAAACCGGCGAGAAGATGGACTGGCAGAACCAGAAACAACTGGAGAATATGCTGGACCAGCAGGAGATGACCGCCGAGCGGCTGGAAGAAATGGCCCGCGAGATGGAAGAATATCTCAAGGATCTGGAAAAAAACAATCTGCTTTCTGAGCAAATCCTGGAACGGATGCAGGAGTTGCAGAAGCTGTTTGAGGAAATCGCCACTGAAGATATGAAGGAGGCGATGAAGAAGCTGCAGGACGCTTTGGAACATATGAGTCAGGAAGAAATCGACCGGGCGATGGAAGAATTCCAGCTGACACAGGAAGAGATGCTGGAACGACTCGATCGCAGCCTGGAGCTGCTTAAGCGGATGCAGATCGAGCAGAAGCTGGCCTCGATGCTCAAGATGGCCGAAGAAATGCTGCTGGAGCAGAACCGCGTCAATGTCGAGACCGAGGAAAGCGACTCACAAGATCAAATGGACCACCTGGCTCAGCGGGAAAAGAAACTCCAGGAACAGATGGATATGCTCAAACAGGAGGCCGAAAACCTGCGCGAGATGCTCACCGACAGCCCGTTTGAAGACGCTCCCGAACCGCAGGATATTGCTGAAGCGGTTGAACAAAACGATGCCGAAAACGATATGCAGCAGATGGAGCAGTCACTGAATCAGGGCCAGAAAAATCAGTCGATGTCCAGCGGCCAGAAATCTTCGAAGAAGCTGAGTGATATGGTTGACCAGATGCGTCAGCAACTGGCCCAGATGTCTGAGCGTGAGGGTGAGAAGCTGGCCAATGAAATGCGCAAGGCTATCGAGGATGCCAATTATTTGTCGCAGAAACAGGAAGATCTGCATAATCAATGCGAGGGAATTCGCGGGACGCCAGCGCTTCTGGGACAAAAAGCCGTCGAGCAGCAGATCCTTCGTGATGCCGCCGGCAATCTCCGCCAGCGGATCACCGACCTGTCCAAACAGTCACCGTTTCTGGGCGCCGAAGTAATGTCGTACCTGAAGCAGTCGACAGAAAACATGGATAAGGCCTGTGAAAATCTTGGCGAACGGCGCGGCCGGGCCAGTGTGGCCGATCAGCGCGACGCCATGTATAACCTCAATCGCGCCGCGGTCCGTCTGTTCGAGGGCCTCGACGAACAGAAGAACTGCAACAAGGGCGGTTCCTGTGACAAGATGTCGCAAAAGATGCAGTCGTTGTCACAAAAACAAAACGACATCAACCAGGAATCCAAAGGCATGTGCAATAACCCCGGTTCAACGCCCAAGCCCGGTGAAAAAGAAGCGATGAAACGCCTGGCCGGCGAACAGGGCGTGGTGCGCAAGTCGCTGGAAGAACTGCAGAACGAATTCGGGCATCGTCAGGAAGTCATGGGCCGGCTGGAAGCGTTGTCCAACGAAATGAAGACGATCGAGGAGATGCTCGGCGACGGCAATGCCGGAGAAGAACTGATGGAGCGGCAGTTGCGCGTCTATTCACGCATGCTCGATTTGCAGAAGTCGGTCACGCGCCGTGATTTCACCCGTGAACGGATGGCTAAAACCGCCGAGGACATCCTGCGGTCATCGCCCGGATCACTGGAAGATTTCAACAGCGATCGAAGCGAATCATTGCAGGATCGTTTGAATCGGTACCTGCAGGAAGGCTATCCGCGCCAGTACGAACAACACATCAAAGCTTATTTCAAGGCACTGTCGACGTTAAAGAATGAACCGGTTACCGACTAAATACATACTGCTCGGGATTTGTCTGCTCCTGTTGGCCGGTTTCACTATCGCGCAACCGGAGCGTCGCAAGCTGGACGTCAATGTCGTCACCGGCGATGAGGTCCGTTTCCAAAATATTATGCGGCGGGCGGAATACCTGATGTCGCTGCAGGATTATCACAGCGCCACGGAAATTCTCCAGGTGCTGTATGATGAAAACCCGGTCCATCCGGAAGTCAACAGCCTCCTCCAGAAATGCTTCGAAGAAAGCAAGGACTATCTGCGCCTGCTGGATCATATCCGCAGCCGAATGACCCGCGAAAAGGCCTCTTTTTACCTGCACTTCACGGCCGCCCGTGCCCATATGCTGAATAATGATCTCGATTCGGCCCTGTGGTATTTCGTTGCGGCGGCTGATCTCTCCGATGGCAACAAGGGCAAGCTCCAGGCAATTGCCGAATCGCTTTATCGGCGGGGATATTATGATGAACAGGGCAAACTGATCGATACGCTGCGGGTAATCTATCACGACTCGACCCTGCTGGCTGAGCACTATGGCGACGCGATGGCCGCGCAGCAGGATTTCCGTACCGCCACAGTGGCCTACCTGGCTGCCATGGAACAGGATACAACCAAAATTAAAGACATCGAGAGCAAGATTATCTCGATGATCCAGTATCCCGAATCGGTCGACACGGTCATGGCTGTCCTGACCGAACGCACCGAATTGCAGCAGAAAAACGACCGCGTGTTCAATATGTACGGCATGATTCTCATGGAGCAGAATCAATTCGACCTGGCTTATGATTTCTATATTGAACGGGACAGCATGTTCGAGGCCAATGGCTCCTACCTGATTTTCTTCATTCGGGAGGCAGAGCAGCGGCAGCGTCCCGATATGGTCGTCCGGGCCGCTGATTATATTCTCGATCATAAGGATGTTCTCGGAACCGCGTTGCAGGCC
The DNA here is from genome assembly GCA_964526635.1 of uncultured Ignavibacteriales bacterium. Lineage (GTDB taxonomy): Bacteria > Zixibacteria > MSB-5A5 > GN15 > JAAZOE01 > CAZGLR01. The sequence goes on from CAZGLR010000026.1 coordinate 13,634, forward strand.
CTCTGGTACCGGGCGGCGGCGTTGACCCTGATGAACCGTCATGAAGACGCTCTGGCCGATTATCGGGAGTTTATCAAAAAGCACCCCCGCGCGGGCAATCAGGCCGAAGCCAAAGTCATGATGGGGCATATCTACAAAGAATATCTCGATCAGCCGGAAACGGCCCGAATGCAGTATTATGATGCCATCAATTTGATGACCCATTCGCGATATGCCGCCGATGCCCGTTTTGCCCTGGCAGAACTTTTTGTCAATGGCCAGCAGTTCGACAGCGCTTTAAGCCAGCTTAATCAGGCGCGTCAAATCCAACTCAGTGATGAACTTACGGAAGTTGCGGATTTCCAGACGGCCCAAATCTATCTCTTTCAGCGACGATATGACGAAGCGATTGAGCAGTTCAAACGTATTATCTCGAACTATCCGCGCGGTTTTTACGTCAACGACGCTATTCAATACGCCCTGATGGTTTCTGAGACGATGGAAAGCGCCGAGGATCATCTCGATTTGTTTTCGGCCGCCGAATACTATCGCGAGATAAATCGGCGCGATTCGTTAAAGTACTACCTGACAAAGATTTGCCGTATCGGGATACCCTCGCTCGCCCCGGTTTCATACCTGCGGCTGGCTGAGTTATACTATCAGCAGGGCAATCTCGACGAGGCCATGACTGCCGTCGACAGCCTTGCCGCCGGTTACCAGGAATCATATTATTATCCCTATGGCGTTAAACTCAAGGCCGATATACTCTGGAAAACCGAGGATACTCGCGACAAGGCGCGTGATTTATATCGCGGACTGCTGGAAAAATACGGGAAGTACCCGTTTGCGGCTGAGATCAGGGAAATGCTGCGGCGGGAACGCGGTGTCGACCAGATATAGCCGATCGACACCGGGTTTTGATTTGCTTAATACAACGACTTTTCTTTTGGCTTTCTTTCCAGACTACCAATTTTATGTTCCAGCTCGATAATCTTGCGGGAGTATTCCTCCATCCTGGCTTCTTTCATTTTGGTGGCGGTACGGACGGTGATAGCCAGAGATATCAGGAGAAACACGACTGAGTTGATCTGCCGAAAAATTTCGCCATAATTGAATATGGAATCGAGAAAGGCCAGGATCCCCAGGACAAAAAGCAGGGCACTCCAGAACAGCATAATAAACCTCCGAACTCAATTCAAACGGGCGGCTCGAATTGCCATTGAAAACACTTGTCGAGCGGCTTCAATTCCATATATTAAAATCTTCGCCCGTGGAGAATACAGTGATCGTATCTGTATAAGGTATCGACAGATAATTCGTCTTGCTTTAGGAGGACAATGTGGTGCAGTCGAATCTGGATCCTGCCCGCTCCTTTGATCGCCTCAACGCTGTTTTCGCCGGCATCACCGCCCTGATAGCGTTTATCATATACCGTCTGACAGTGGCGCCGACACTCAGTTACTGGGATTGCGGAGAATTCATTGCCTGTGCCCATATCCTGGGCAATCCTCATCCCCCGGGAACGCCGTTGTTCATTCTGATCGGGCGGTTTTTTGATTTGCTGCCGATCGGCTCCGACCCGGCCTTCCGGATCAATATGATGTCGGTGGTTTCTTCGACGTTTTCCGCCCTGTTTGCCTATTTGATCGGTGTCCGCCTGATTTCGAGTTGGTATGATCCCACCTCGCCCGATTATAAACTGGGGCGGATTATCGCCTATGCCGGTGGCTTTATGGGCGCGTTGTTTGTAGCCTTCAGCCGGGCCAACTGGACCAATTCGGTGGAAACCGAACCGCGAAGTATGGCGATCGTCCTGATGCTGGCGGTATTCTGGCTGGGCCTGAAATTTTTCGATCATCGCTATGACGCGACCGGCAAACGGATTGTCCTGCTGGCCTCGTTTTTGTCGATGCTGGCCGTCGGGGTCCACCTGACTGTCTTTCTGGTGGTCCCGATCGTGGCGCTGTTTTTCAGTTTGAAACCATCGGTTACCAAGACCGACGTCGCTATCTTCGCCGGCTTTTTTGCAGTAGCGATGGCCCTGATCTTTGTCCTGGCCGGTTCACATGACAATTATAAAATTTTCCTCGGCCTCATGGGTATTTTGGCCGCAGCGCTGGCGTTCTTCTATCGCAATAAAATATACTGGCCGATCCTGATCTCATTTATCGCCATGTCAGCCATCATGGTCGGATTCTATCCGTTCATGTTCGCGGTGATCGGCTGGATGGTTATCACGCTGGTTGTCTTTTTCATCCAGCGAACCGGTCTCTGGCGCATGGCGACGTTTATCATGGTCGCGGCAATCATTGGATTTTCCGTACATCTGTATATCCCGATACGATCAGCCCAGCATCCTTCTATCGACGAAAATTCGCCATCGCGCAGTTTCCGGACGTTCGTTGATTTTCTGGATCGGAAGCAATACGGCTCCATGTCAATGACCGAGCGGATGTTCGAACGGCGCGGCAGCTGGGCCAATCAATTCGGCGATCATGACCGGATGGGTTTCTACCGAATCCTGAAATCCCAGTATATTCATCCGAATGTCTTCCCGGCCCTGTTTATCCTGGGTCTGTTTGGGGCAGGTTTTATGGCCTGGAGAAATCCCAAATTCGGCTATTTATTTATAGCCTTCCTCTTGATCGCATCAGTGGGGCTGGTCTTGTATATGAACTTCGCCGACGGGACAAAATTTAATCCCCAGACCGGCGATGCCTATCAGGAAGTCAGGAACAGATATTACTTCTTCACCCCGGCCTTTGTGCTCTTCGGGATGGCGCTGGGGATGGGCGTGGCCGGAATAGCAGAACTTTTGCGCCGGGCGGTTTCACAGGCCGGTGAGGGCGCCCAGAAGGCGGTGGTCTATGCCCTGGTCGTAATCATGGTCCTGGCACCGATTGTTCCGGCTCAGGCAAACTACTTCTATAACGACCGTACCGGTAATCGCATGGCCTTCAACTATGCCTATAACCTGCTGAACTCCTGCGCCCCCAATGCCCTGTTGTTTACCGCCGGCGATAACGATACTTTCCCGCTCTGGTGCGTTCAGGAAGTCTATGGTATCCGCAAGGATGTCCGGGTGGTTAATTTCTCTCTCCTCAATACCGACTGGTATGTCTGGCAGTTGAAACATTTCCATAACGTCCCGATTTCGCTTTCCGACGATCAAATCCTCTGGGAACCGTATGAGATTAACGGTCAGGTCATCAACAAACCGGAGGAACCATTTGTCGATCGTACCCGGGGCCGCAAGACCTTCCTTGTCCCGATGGCGCACGAGGGCAAACTGGTCAAAGTTGCGGCGATGATGCTCGATGATATCATCCTGACGAACAAATGGGAGTATCCGATCTATTTCTCATCGGCCTCCGGTGAGGTACGGGAATCGCCTTTGAGACTGCTGGATCGCTGTTATCGTGAGGGCCTGGTTCTGCAGTTAACCCGCGACAGCGCGATGGTCCAGTGGCGCGAGGACGTCACCGACAGCCTTTTCTTCGATGTTTATAAATATGATAATCTGTCGGATACGATGATCTCGCAGTACGAAAACTCTACCGGAATCGCCCTGTCGTTACCTGAAAAAATGCTGGACTATCACCGTAGTCTGCTGACCGATGGCAAAAAGCCAAAAGCGGATTCCACTATGGAGAGAATCGCCGATGCCATTCCGTCGTACTGGCGCACCCGCATCACGCAGCGTAATCAGTTCCTGACCGAGGGCGATTCCGCCGCCGCCGAAGCAGTTACCGATACGATGTTTAATTATCTCTATGGCTTCTATCACAAAAACCCGGATAATATTTTCTTCCCGCAGTTTTTGGGGATGGCCTACTATACTATTGGTGAACTCGACAGCGCCAAGTACTTTCTCGAACATGCCTGGGCAATGAATCGTGACAAAGAACATCTCTTCCGGGCGCTGCTGACGCTCTATGCCGAAGAACGCAACGCCGCTGAAATGCTGCGCATCTCACAGGATTACCTTGAGTACCAGGAATCCAACCAGATCGCCCGCGACGTCGTCCGTTCGGTGCAGGCCTATATGCAGGCCCCGCCAGAGATGCCAACCAATGTTCAGCCGCCGCCATCAACCGGCGAACAGGTCCCCGGCATTCAGACCGAGCCGGTCCCGGTGGAGCCGTCGGGTGATGGACAATAGCGGTGGGATTCAGATTTTAAAAAGAAGCCGGCGTCAGACATGGCGCCGGTTTTTTTATGCACTGTGATCAGGCAGCGGTTGATAAACAGCCGTGCAACCTGGCCAGGGCGGCGCAGACGGCTGCTTTGGGTTCGACGTTTAACTCGATATCGTGCATAGTTACGGCCAGGTCTCTCGGGGCAGTATAAAGATGTTCCGGAACGATACTTCCGGCGGCAATACTGCGTAATTCCGATTGAAAATCAATATTGATAAGTTCATCAACGGGACCATTGTTAAGGAGAATCAGCAGATCACGGATCAGGCTTTGCCATACAGCCAAAACGCGAATGAGGCGCGAACGGTCGTTAAACGGTAACTGATCGGCTGCCGTGGCGACAACAGTCGCCGCCGATGAGGTAAACAGGGCGGCGAAAAGATCCATGGCGCCCCGGCGATCGCTGCTGAAAGTCTCATCGGCCAGATACAGCGCCCGCCCGATTGATCCGCGCGATAACCGTGCCCATAAATGCGCTGTCTGGGGCTCAAGCTGAAGTCGCTGCATCAGATACTCTTCCACGTGCATTTCCGCGAGATTGGGAAATTTGACTCTGCGGCAGCGCGATATAATTGTCGGAAGGAGCTTATCGGGGCGGGCGGTGGTGATAATCACCAGGGTCCGCGAGGGTGGTTCTTCGATTAGTTTGAGCAGAGCATCAGCCGACTGCGTCAGCATGCGCTCCATTTGATCAATGATAATCACGCGCCGTCCGGTCGCCGATGGTGTCTGGCTGACCGACCGTTGAATCTCGCGGACCCGTGCGATAGGAATCGACATCTGGCGCTTGCCGCCGATGAGCATATAGGGCTCCTCGATTCGGCCGTTGAGAATCTCCCAGAAATTTTCATGTTCTTCGGATTCTGATTTCGATGGCGGCGTCGGGATGGCGATATATAATCCCGAATGCTGTAGTTTATTTATCTGTATGCAGGAGGGACATAGCCCGCAACTGTCGCCGTCTTGCGGCTCACGGCAATTGACATATGCTGCCAGCGCCAGCGCCATAGCCCATTTGCCAACCCCTTCCGAACCGGCAAAAAGATAGCTGTTGGGGAGCTGCTCACGGTCCGCCGTGCGCCGCAGCAGTTGTTTGATTACCTCATGTCCTGCACTCGCGTCAAATTTCATCAAGATCCAGCCAGATTACTGGGTCGAGATGCTCCCGACCCTTGCGTAGTTCAAATCGCACGACACTATCACCGGCCGTGCCCAGCATCTCACCGGTCATGGCCATGTCATCGAGCATGACCGCCACGCTTTCCAGACCGGCATAGGTAGTATAATAGCCATCGTCGTGTTCGAGAATGACAAATTGATTATATCCGCGTAATTTCCCGATATAGGCAACCCGCCCGGGGGCGCAGGCCCGGACGCCGGATCGTTTGACCTTGGGCTGAATATCAACGCCGGGAGTGAATGATTTGAGATTGGTGATTTTGTCGGTTTTCCATCCGAACGTCGTCACGATATTTCCCGGAACCGGCGGCGACAATGATCCCTTGAGCTGAGCGAAGGCACCCGGCATGAAACGGACCGGGGGACTCTCCTGACGGCGCCTGGCCAACGATTCTTCGAGTTGAGCGATAATATCTTCCATCTGCCGGGCCACTTCTGACAGGGAAACAAGGCGATCCTGGAGACGATTGGCCTGCTTGCGGACATTGCCCAGGGAGGACTGCTCTTTTTCCTTCAGGGTCAAATCCAGGTTAATACGGCTGCGTTTTTCGGCACGCTGTTGTTTGAGTTGTTTCCCGGTTGTCTCCAAACTATCGATAAATGTGGCGAGAAACTGAAGACTGTCGCCGACGACTGTTAATTCTTCAACCGAACGGCCCGAGACCATAGACAGATAATGCAGACGTCGATTACGGTTCAGGTGGCTCTCGTAATCCCATTGATCGAAGATTGTCTGACGGTTGCGTGATTTATAGTACTCGACCACCAGTGCCTCGAAGTGCTCACGCTTGTTTACAAGGCGATCCTGGGCGTTTTCAAGCAGTTGCGAATTTGCAGTGAGATCGGCACGGACGGTCGTCAGGTGGCGTTCAAGCCGGGAAACTTCCCTTTTATTAGAGGAAACGCGCTTGTCGTATTTGCCGATGGCGTTTTGAAGCTGATCCTCGAGCAGCTTGAGGCTGTCCACCTTGTGGCGGGTATCCTCCAACTGTTGTTTGATCTTCTGAAGCTCCTGTTTGTTTTCATGAAGCTGCCGTGTATCTTCGGCAACAATCAGAGCCGATGTCAGCAGGAGCAAAACGGCTATAACGCAAAAAACCGACAATTTCATAATTTCAACATCCTGCGAATACCAAAGTAAGCCCCGATCATACCGATAATCCCGGCGCCCAGGCAATAGGCCGCGATATAGGTGATATCAGGCAGATATATCGTGAACTGAGCAAAACTCACCTGATCGTGAACAAAATATACCAGCACCCAGCCCAGAATCGCAGCCACCAGTCCTGACAAAAAACCCTCGGCAAGAAACGGTATCACCAGGTAAACGTCACCGGCACCAAGCAGCGACAATTGGAAAAACTCATTTGATTTACTTCTGGCCATCAGGCGATTGGTATTGGCCATTGTCAAAAGTACAATCATCACGATCAGCAGCCCGAGACCAAAGCCCAGTCGCCGGACGATATCTCCGGTGCGCTCGACTTTCGCAATCCATTGCCGGCCGTATTCAATTGTATCGATACCAGCTAACTGCATTATACGACCCTCGACCGCTTCCAGATCAGAGAGATTCATACCTCCCCGGAAGCTGAGGACAAATGATCTCGGCAACGGATTGGTTTCCAGTTGATTAAGGATACCGGGGCCGAGATCGTTTTCCAGGATAGCCGCAGCATCATCCTTGGAGATATACATCAACGAATCAACATCGGTAATATTTTTCAGTGAATCGGCGGTGGCGGGAATAAGGCTGTCGGGATGATCATCGAAAATAAAGACTTCCATCTTTACCTGGTCCAGCAGGCGACTATAGTATTCCCGGCTGTTGAGTCCACCTATCCAGAAGAGATCGACCAGCAGAAGAGTAATAAAGAGAACCAGAAATGATCCCAGCGCAAGCCGTTTGCCCCGATTAAGCTGCCTGAAAATCTGCCGGAATATCATACATCCCTCCCGGCCGGGATAATCTGACCGTGCTCAAGACGATAAATAGCATCCGGCCCGGTTTTGGGAACATCTCCGGCACTCAGGTAGAGAATGGTCGATCCGGCCAGATGCAGCGCGGCCAGTTTTTCATGAATAAACCGTCGGGAGCGATCATCAAGGCCATCGGTGGGCGTATCGGCGATAACAATCTGTTTACGGGCGGCCTCGGCCCGGGCCAACAGGGTTGCGCGCCGTTCGGCTTCGGAGATAGTCGTCGGCATGTGGCTGGCAAGATGGCTAAGTTTATAAGCGCTGCAGGCCGACAGGGCCTGCCGCCGGGCCTGCCGGGCGGGAGTACCGGCGATCTCGGCTGAAAGCGCGACATTAGCCAGGATGGTACGATCCGAGAGCAAGGTATAAATCCCGCCAACCCCGCCGATTAACCGACGCAGTTTTTGAAGACGATGACGCGACCGACGGGCAGCAAGAACATCGATACCATCAACTATCACCGCGCCCTCGTCAGGCGCCTGCAGGCCGACAATCAGTTTGACCAGCGAGGTCTTGCCGGCGCGCGACGGCCCGGTGATGACAGTGTATGAGGCCCTCGGGATACGCAGGTTGAGATTGGCAAACACCGGCTTGGCGCCCCGGGATAAATAGATGCTGCTGAGTTCAATCACAGCGTCGATCCGCCTGTTCAATTTTTGATCATGTCAAAAACATGGAGCAGAGTCCGTTTTTTTCTGTATAAACAAGTACATATGCCATCGCCCGTATGCACACAGCTTGAATTGAACGTTGACAGTGCCTCTGACTCTGCTATATTCATGTGGATGGTAACATGACACTAACTGCTTATCAACTTGAAAATGAGGTAGATATGCGGAAGATACTGACTCTGATCATCCTGATACTGGCCGCCTCGATTGCCGCTCAGGATTCGCCGCCAGAATATACACGGCTCGACGTGCCTTCTGAATCCGATATCACCAAGATCTTTTTTATCAATGATTTCTATGGCTACGCGGTCACCGCCGGGGGGGAATTGCTGTCGACATCCAATGGCGGCAAAATATGGCGCAGTAAGGATGTTACCAAACGCGAGATAACCGATATCTGTTTTTCCGACCGGACCGGCTTTCTCTGCGGCGATATGGGCATGATTATGAAGACCACCAATGGCGGAACCAGTTGGACCGACATGTCGCAGAACCTGAAATACCGTTTCACCGGGATAGCCATGCTTGACGACAGCACCGTATTCGTCGTCGGCACCGATCAGAACAGTATGGCCAAAACACGGGGAGTTATTTTCGCCAGCTATAATTACGGCAATACCTGGGATAAATTCGATAAGCATTTGGGCAATGGCTACACCGATATTGTGACCGACCCACCGCGGAAAGTGTATATCCTGGCTATTAAGCGGGCGTATCATTCCATCTCGAGCGGGAAACATTTCTTCCATGGCGCCTATGGCGGCGGCCGTCTGGGATTCTGTTTCGATTTTATCGAAGATTGGGGTTTCATGGTCGGCAACGATGGCCTCTTTTCGCGGACAACCACTCATGGCCGTGAATGGGAAGATGTCGATGTCGGGTTGACCAAGAATTTATATTCAGTCGCCATGTTCGATAAATATTCGGGTATTGCGGTCGGTGAAGATGGTGTCGTTTTGTATTTTTCCGAGAGCGGCGATAAGTATCGCTCGGAATCATGTGGCTATGATTTCGATTTAAATACGGTGTTTTTAACAGACACGAAGATTTTCATAGGCGGCGATGAGGGTTTAATGCTGGTAAAAGACCGGTAGCCATACTCCGGCTACCCACAACGCCGGGTGCCCTTAGCTTGCTGTGGGGATTGCAAAGTAGGGCGGGTCCCCCGGTGGGAGCCGCCATTTTTTATTCACGCATCGAATTGATCCAGAAATTTATGACGCATTTTTAAGGCAGGTCCCTTTGGGGACCTGCCCTACTCGGCTACTCGGCTAATAAAGTAGTCAACGCAGGGAAGTTAATTTCACAAGGAGTTTACTATGAAGGTGTGGAAGGTATGGGCACTTATTTTGTGTCTGTGTGCAAGTTGTTATGCTGACGAATTCAAAAAAGTTGCTTTTATTGATCCTTTTCAAATTCTCATTGAACAAACGGACACTTCAGGTATTCAACCTGAAAGCTACTATAATCAATATTGTGGTTGGCGCACGTCCCCGTGCGCCAACATCCATTCGCCGGCGGACGAGGACGTCCGCCAGCCACAAAACCAGTTGTCAAAGAGCAAAGCCGGCGAAACGGCTATATATCTACACGCTAACAACTGACTATAACTTATCTACCGTCAGTGGAACATTCCGCAATAAAAATACTTGACAATACTAAAAAATACGTACATATACCGATAAATACATTAAAAGGGCTCAAAACAATGAAAAGTTTCGATCAAATGAACTTCTATACCACCACCGAACTGGCCGAACGGCTCAAAATGAATATTCAGGTCATCGCCCGTAAACTCCAGTCGGGTGAGATCAAGGGCTATAAAATCGGCAAGGACTGGCGCGTTGAAGAGGCTGATATTCAGGCCTGGTTGGATAAACTCGGCCGGGAAACCGGTATGACACCGCGTGAGAAGGTGCTGGGGTCGTTTATGAAAGACGGCCGGTTTACCCGTCTTCCGGCTCAGCGTAAACGGCGTGTTTATTTGCTCGAGCATATTCTACGGGAGTTTGATCCCTCGCGAACCTATACCGAAAAGCAAGTCGATGAGATCATCCACAAGTATCACGAGGATCATTGTTTCGTGCGCCGTGAGATGATCTGCGAGAAGATGATGATGCGGAAAGACGGCATCTATCGCCGTAACAGCAGTTATATCAATATTCCCGAGTAGGTGGTCGACTTCCGGTAAGAGGGCCGGGAGGTATTTATCCCGCCGACTAAAAAAAAACGCCGGGCGGCCTGCCCGGCGTTTTCAGATAATTTCCCTGCATATTATGCGTGTTGCTTTACCTCGAGATGGCGCTCGGTGATATCCGTATTGGTGTCCATCCGGGAAATAATAAATTCCTGGATCGACATGGTAGTATCACGCACCAGATTGATATGGAAACGGTAGGAGTTGGCAAGTTTGGCCACCCAGTTTCCATCGGTGATAGTAAGGAAGTCGGCCAGTTCGGGATGCACGACCAGATTGAACCGTTCGTTTGAATTAGCGGCCCGCGCCCGCTGGAACCATCGTTCCACTTTGGTCGCGACCGTCTGTTTCGACAGCACCCGCCCGAGTCCATTGCAATGGGGGCAGATTTCGGTCATCGCCGTCATCAGTCCCGGTCGGATGCGCTCGCGGGTCATTTCGATAAGTCCGAAATCGGACACCGGTGAAATTGCCCGTTTGGCGCGGTCGTTTTTGAAGTAATGACAATACGCGTCATACAGTTTGCGTCGATTTTCGCGATTATACATATCGATAAAATCGACGACAATCAGACCGCCCAGATCGCGCAGACGGATTTGGCGGGCGACTTCGCGGGCAGCTTCGAGATTGGTTCTCAGAATTGTCTGTTCCTGATCCTTTTTGCCCACGAACCGGCCGGTGTTGACATCGATCGTGACCATCGCCTCGGTTTGATCGATAATAAGGTATGATCCCTTGCGAATCCATACCCGGCGATCCATCATCTTCTCGATTTCGGTTTCGATGTTATAGTGATCGAAAATCGGAGTGGGTTCGTTGTAGTATTTCACCCGTCCTTTGAGGGCCGGCGCGATTTCCCGGACAAACGCGAGGACTTCGCGGAATACGGTCCGATTGTCAACAACCAGTGAGCTGACGTCGTCGCTGTAGATATCGCGAATCAACCCGGTTACCATTCCCATTTCCTGATGCAGCAACGCGGGCGGTTTCATTTTGTCCGCCTGTCGTCTGAGTTGCTGCCAGTACTTCAGTAACCGTTTGATATCGGCCTTGAAATCGGCTTCGTTGCGACCCTCGGCTTCAGTGCGAATTATGAGTCCGAAGCCCTCGGGGCGAAGGTCTCGCAGGCAGCTTCGGAGGCGTTTTTTTTCGCCCCAGTCGCTGATCCGTTTGGACACCCGGGTATGCTAATCATCGGGTACCAGCACCAGGTACCGTCCCGCGATTGACACTTCAGTCGTCACGCGCGGGCCCTTGGTCGAAATCGGTTCTTTGATGACCTGTACCAGGACTTCCTGGCCGTCTTTCAGAACTGTTTCGATGCCGGCCCGTCGTTTTTTGCGGACGATTTCTGCCGGTGATTCTTCGCTTTCATCAGGTTCGTACCGTTTGTCATTGGAGACCTGACCGATATCCGAAGAATGCAAAAAGGCCGCTTTTTCCATGCCTATATCTACAAATGCCGCGCCCATGCCGGGCAGGACGGTTTTAATCTGGCCTTTGTATATATTGCCAACAATGCGTCGTTCGTCGATGCCCTGCACCAGCAATTCGACGACGCGACCGTCTTCCAGCAACGCGGCCCGAGTTTCATGTTCGGTCGAGTTGATAATAATGTCCTTTCTCACTTATTCACCTCCTTTCGGGACATTGTTTAGGGTGTGCTCTTTTCCGGTCAGGTAACCGTTTATAAAAGCGTCATCATCCATTGCGGCTTTGCCCTCGGGCTGAAGGCAGGTCAGGCGCAAGGGATCGGTACCTGTGCCGACAAACAGGCGTTTTTGGGCGACCACCAGCTCGCCGGGAGCTGGTGCAGCGAGAGAGGCCTCGTCATCGACTTTCGACGCGAGGACTTTGATTTTGGTCGAACCAAGGAAGCCAAACGCGCCGGGTCGCTCGGAGAACGCCCGTATCCGGTTATGCACAGCGCGTTTGGGCTGCCGCCAGTCAATGCGGCCGTCCTCGGGATAGATCTTCGGCGCCGGAGTCGCCAACGCGTCGTCCTGACGGCTCGGGACAAAATCCGGCTGCTGAATTTTATCAAGTGTTTCCAATAAAAACGGCCCGGCCATCTCAGACAACCGGGTCGCCAGTGAATAATAGTTTTCGTTTTCATCGATTTCGGTTTTGACCTGATGGATAATATCGCCCTCATCGACTTTGCGGGCAAGGAAAAAGGAGGTCAGACCGGTTTCGGTTTCACCATTGAGCAGCGCGTGCTGAATCGGCGCCGCTCCCCGGTATTCGGGCAGCAGTGACGCGTGAATATTAATAGCGCCGTAGCGCGGGATTTTAAACAGCTTTTGGGGAAGGATGCGAAACGCGATTACCACGAACACATCGGGATGCAGTTCCCGCATGTTTTCGAGAAATTCCGGATTATTCAACTTGGCCGGCTGAAAGACCGGGACTTTGAGATCCGAGGCTTTCAGCTTGGCCCGGCAGGCAGTCAGTTTATGGCCGCGACCGGCGGGCTTATCGGGTGCTGTCACGACCGCTGTCAGGCGATGCGGGGAGGCCACCAGAGCCTCCATCGGCGGACAGGCAAACTCCGGCGTGCCCATAAATACCACGTTCATTCAGTTGTGTCAGCGGGCGACGCGATGCGTGATTCAGGCTGATTTGGCCAGGCGCTTCAGTTTGCGTTCGACTATGGCACGGCTCAAAGCCGAGAAATGATCGATAAATAAGACACCGTCGAGATGGTCATATTCATGCAAAATAGCGCGCGCGGCCAAACCCTCGAAGACCCGGGTAAACTCGTTACCGTTTTCATCAAGCGCCCGGATTTTCACCCGATGCGGTCGCGAGAGGGTCTGGTAAATGCCGGGAAATGACAGGCATCCCTCTTCATAGTCCATGCTTCCGGAGATCTCGAGAATTTCCGGATTAATGAATACGGTCGTACTGGCCGTGATATCCACGGCTGACAGGTCTACGATAAAAATGCGAACCGGGACGCCGACTTGTACGGCGGCCAGACCAAGACCATTGTATTCGGTCAAAGTGGTCTTCATATCGGCCAGCAAGTTTTTGATCTCGGTGGTTACTTCATCCACCGGTTTTGAAACTTCTCGCAAGACCGGATTGCCATATTTCACGATCGGTCTTATCGCCATCGCTGCTCCAAAAAATCTTTATCAGTCAACTCTTCCGGCAACGGAAGATTTCAGCATTTCGATTTTTACGTCGTCCGAAATGCGCAACACGACTATGTTTTTTTCTTCGTTTATGGTCGCAATCGTACCAAACATGCCGCTGTTGGTGACCACCCTGTCACCTTTTTTCAACTCGGACAACAGCTTTTGATGCTCCTTCTGCTTTTTCTGCTGAGGTCTGATCAGCAGAAAATAGAAAATGACAAAAATCAGCAGCAGCGGCACCATATTGACAAACAGGGCCGCCCCCCCTTCGGGCGATCCGCCCTGGGGTGACATCAAAAGGCCTAAAACAAAGTCCAATCCTCTCTCCTTGTCTATCGGCACGGAAATTAAAAATTTCTTACCGTTTCTAATATAAACACAAAAATAGGGCGTAAGTTTGCGTTTGGCAATGAAAAATCGACTAAATTAGTTTCGCGGACTTTCTCTCTCTCCGGCCTGCGCTGGTTCAAGAAATTTTATAATCACAATACTTACTATTATTCGTATCCCCTCAGGGGCGGCTTTTCAGCCGCTTGTCCACTTGTTCAAAAACTGCACATTGGCGCTTAAGGTCGCCGCTCATTTTCCGATAAGAGAGACAAAGATTAAACCTGTGATAACACAGACTCAGGGGGTGCCGATCATCTTGCATGGGCAATGCAAGGCTCCGGCATGCGACAACAGGCTGCAGCGCACCCTGATACACGCAGCTTAAGACACCAAAGGCAACGGTATATACGGTGTTAAACCGAAAAAAGGAGAGTCAGGTATGAAACGCAACTCCACGATGATACTGGCTTCGCTGGTTCTGGTTTGTCTGATGACCGGTCTCAGCACCGCCGGTGACAAACCGTCGTTCGATATCAACTGGTATGGCTACTTCAAGCTCGACGGCGCCTATGATCAGAATCCAACCAATGGCAACTACGCCCTGTACGTGCAGCGGCACACCAACACCAAGGATGACGAGAATGAAGGAGGAGCAAACGAACCT
>CAZGLR010000026.1:27985-28584 GCA_964526635.1 uncultured Ignavibacteriales bacterium
GGATGACGATCAGTTCAACATGACCGCCAATGCCTCGCGCTTTGGCATGAAACTGGACGGCCAAAACTACGGCAACGCAACCGTGAAAGCCAACATCGAATTCGATTTGTTCGGTGGTGGTGCGACGGCTGAAAACAAATCCACCCTGTTGCTGCGTCATGCCTATTTCAGTGTCACGACCAGCGGCTTCACCCTGCTGGCTGGTCAGACCTGGGATCTTATTTCCCCGCTCAATGCCCCGACTTTGAATTATCCGGTGCTCTGGGGTGCCGGAAACACCGGGTACCGTCGTCCGCAGGTTCGCCTGAGCTACACCGGTCAGGCCGGCGAAAACACCAATATCACCGTGGCCACCGGTTTCTTCCGGACCATCGGCGATGATGCCGCTATCACCTTCTCGCTGGCTGCCGATGACAGCCCGGAAGTCGGTTCCGACGACGGTACCGATGCCGGTATTCCCTCGGTGCAGGGTCTCTTCGATGTCCAGCATGATTTCGGCGGCGGTACCAACCTGCGCGTTGGCGCTTCCGGTCTCTGGGGTCAGCTCAAGGCTGAATCGCAGAACGGCGTGTCGGAAACCTACACCAGCACCATGGTCG
>CAZGLR010000026.1:28594-31986 GCA_964526635.1 uncultured Ignavibacteriales bacterium
GACGAGCCACTTGGACATCTCGGCGAAGTCGGCCTTGCCCTCGTCCTTGAGGTACATCCAGAGGCCGTGGCGCAGGCAGCGCTCGATGAGCGTCAGCTTGTCCATGGGCTGGTCGTCGGTCACCTTGCGGTGACGTTCAACAACCAGTTCGGTGTCATTGGTGAAGGCTTTACCGGTCAGAACACCGGTACCTATTTCGGCGGTGTTCTCAATAATAACACGATCGATGGTGTCAACACCAAGGGCGGCTTCGCCGCGCTGTGGATCAAGCCGGCCAACGGCGTCAAGCTTGCTTTCGGCGGTGGTATGGATGATCCCAAAGACGAAGATCTGGTCAACGGTAATCGCGCCAAGAACCAGACCATCTTCGGCAATATCAGCCTTGACATTGTCCCGCAGGTCACGGTCGGCCTCGAAGTTTCCCAGTGGGAAACCCAGTACATTGGTGATGAGGATCCCTCCCAGAGTCTGCGCGCCCAGACTTCATTCAAGCTGAATTTCTAAAGCATTCTTTTCAGATGCGTACTCATCTGGAGAAAAGCCCCGCCGTCTGCCGGCGGGGCTTTTTTTGCGCCGGGGATTTTACTTGCGTAATTATAATTGGAATTGTATATCTACTGCCAATTGGGATAAAAGAAACATTGAAAGGGATTTCTCATGCGGCGTCTGATCGAGCCGGCCTTACTATTTATCGCGTTTCTCGCTGTTCTCACCGGCAGTTTTGCCTATAAATCCCAGATGGAATCGGTCACAGATTTTGGCCATTTCCGGTGGGTGTACGACGGCGAATTGACCGGCAAATGGAAAGCCCTGCAGACGGTCGAGGCGGTTGCGGAACATATGCCCTTTGCCCTGGAGTCATCGCCGAACCTGTCTCATCCCGAATTATAATTATCCCGCTGTCTCAATTTCGTCAACAAATCATCAGAAAAAATTATTATCGATGGCAGATTTCCGGCCTTGCCAATCTCGATCGTGGCGATCAATCGATATCTAATCGCGTTCACAGCAAGCCTCACGCGGTTATGGGGATCCCCCCCTCCCCCCGTAAATCATTGCCGTAAAACGCCGATAAACCAATAAGGCGGAGTACCATTACGCCCTCTGCCCGAATGGCTGAACTATGCGCAAAATACGGCATCTAACAACAATATCCGGCTACACCCTGATCGAGGTGATCATCGTGGTCGTTATTCTCGGGATCATTGCCTCGATTGCTGTCGAGAATCTTTCCACGACCTCGGATACCGTCCGTACCCGTGAAACTCTGATCGAAATGGATCATCTGGCACATGCTATCGCCGGCAATCCGGAGCATGTCTCCGGCGGCCGGCGTACCGACTTCGGATATGTCGGCGATGTCGGCGCGCTGCCGTCGAGCTGGAATGATTTGATTGTCAATCCCGGTGGATATTCCACCTGGGAGGGCCCATATCTCCATAGCGATTTCTCCGGGGCGACAACAGATACGCTTTTCAAATACGATGCCTGGGGCATGCAGTATTCCGGGCCGGGGTCTCAGTTTTCATCCAATGGCAGCGGTCAGGTGATTACTTGGCAGGTAGCGTCGTCACCGGCTGAATTACTTTACAACAGGATCACGGTCGCCCTGACCGACCTGGACCATACGCCACCGGGAGCGCACAATATCGATTCGGTGCGGTGTTTTCTGACTGTGCCCGACGGCGCCGGCGGTACGGTCGTGCTGGACAGATATCCCCCCGCCAACGGTCTGATCGAGTTCGATTCAATTCCGATAGGAGTACACTCGCTGCGGGCGGTCTATTATCCTGATTTTGATACGATCACGCGCAAGGTGACAGTTCATCCGGGGCAGGACAGCCATCTCGGCATTCAGCATTTTGCCAATATCTGGATGCCGGATACGACCGAGGAAGTGACCGGTAATATTATCCTGACCGGCAATATCACGATGCGCAACAGCAACAGATCGGTGCAGTTTTACATCTACAACAACGGCACCATCCCGATTGTGGTCACGTCGATTAAAGTGACCTTTACCAGTGATCCCACGGCGTATTTCCAGCGCATTCGCTGGCAGAATACCAATTTCTGGGATTATGGCGGTGGGGTTCGGGCCGCTACCGGTGAAACCAAATTCAATACCCAGACAATTAATCCCGGGCAGCAACGTCGCCTGCGACTGGTTAATTTTAAGGAAGTACAAATTGGCAACGGGCCCAATGCCGATATGCGCGGGCAGGATATTATGATCGAATTCTCCGATGGCTCGGTGATAACATTTACAACTCCGTCATGATGATGAAACTGCGATATTTAGACAAATCAGGTTTTACGCTGGTCGAAGTTATTGTCGCTATCGTCGTTC
The DNA here is from genome assembly GCA_964526635.1 of uncultured Ignavibacteriales bacterium. GTDB lineage: Bacteria > Zixibacteria > MSB-5A5 > GN15 > JAAZOE01 > CAZGLR01. The sequence goes on from CAZGLR010000026.1 coordinate 30,945, forward strand.
TCGGCATTCTGGCGGCGATCGCGGCCCGGACGATGGTTGGCACACTTGAAGATACGCGCAGTGTCGAGACCGAGCAGGAGATGGATGCGATTATTAGAGGTATCGCCGGAGATCCTGAACTGGCTCCTAATGGTATTCGCAGCGATTTCGGGTATATTGGAGATGTCGGCGCCTTTCCTCCCAATATTGCGGCATTACTATCCAATACCCTGGGCCACAGTACCTGGGATGGTCCCTATCTCAAAACTGCAATTGTCGGCGATACGCTGGGATATGCTTATGATGGCTGGATGGCTCCCTATCAGTATGCCGGCGGAATGACGATAACATCGACCGGCAGCGGTTCGTCGATGACAGCATCAATTCCGGGATCATCGGCCGATTATCTGCAGAACAGTTACAGCGGCATTATCAGGGACATGGCCGACAATCCGCCCGATTCAACCGTGAATGATTCTATCAGCGTGATTATGACAGTTCCGGATGGTGCCGGTGGGACGTCGGATATTACGGTGATCCCGAATACCACTGGCGCCTTTACGCTCGATTCGCTGCCGGTGGGAACGCATCGTCTGCAGGTTATTTATGAGCCGGCTTTTGATACATTGATACGATATGTTACTATCATGCCGAGGCATCGCACGCCCGGTGTCTTCAAGTTTGCGTCGGATTATTTTGACGACGATCCCGATACTGTCGGCACCAAACTAATCGGCGAAGTCGGGCAGGTTTCGCGGGAGCAGTTCGAGGGCGAATGGTATCCCCTGACGTTCGCCCATACCTATGTCAACCCGATCGTAATTATGCAGGGACTATCATACGAGGGCACCGATCCGGTGCATCCTCGCTTGCGGGGTATTACGCCAACCGGCTGTGAGTATCAATGGGAAGAATGGGATTATCTCGACCAGTATCATACTGCCGAATCGACCGCCTATATGGTCATCGAGGCGGGGGTGTATACGTTCGAGGATGATACCCGTCTTATGGCGGGGATGATTTCGGCTACCAACAATGAGGCAACGGTTACGTTCCCGCTACC
>CAZGLR010000027.1:0-31242 GCA_964526635.1 uncultured Ignavibacteriales bacterium
TTGTAATTTAACAGGGAATAAACGCCCGCATCGGGTAGCCCGATCCGGCAGGATCGGGCGATGAAATTTTTCTTGAGTTTATACAGTATGGGGAATGCTATTTGACTCCGAGATACAATATTCTCAGTCTTTCCGCCCCGCGCGGAAATCGCCCTCGACTTCGATCTCTTTGTTCTGCGTGTTGAGAAAGACGCCCTTGAAACGCCCCCAGTGATCGCCTTTGGCAATCGAATCGAGGACAATTTCGCCCCGCTGGCAGGTAAACAGGTTGGCGCCCTCGTCATACAAGCCGGAGAGCAAAACTTCGCAGATAGCATTGTACTGCATCGAGTATGACCGTAATTCTGGCTGCGATGGCAACATAATGTAAAAACGGGCTTTTTGCACGAAATCAAGGGTGGCGATGCCGATACGGCTTTCTCCGGTTTTTCGCGATGATCCTTCGAGGTATAAAAGTAGGCTGTCGCCGGGCGTGATTTTCAGGCGGCCATTTGAGATGGCCAGCGATTTTCCGGCCTCGAAATATCCTTTGGAAAGGCCGTACTGATAGGTTTTGCCATCGCGGGCCTCTTCCGTGATGTAGAAATAGGTGCTGCTGCAGGCACTTAGGGCGAGCACCATCAGAAGCGGCAGCAGGAGATATCGGAAATACTGTCTCATCAGACTTTGAGGCCGTACATGCGCCATCGTTTGTATTGTTGGGCGCCCATCAGTTCGGCGGCCCGAACCATGGGGAAATTGTCTTCCAGGATCCAGCTTAACTCGCCCCATTTATACCCTCGCTCAACACAGGCTTTGAAGGTATCCAGATAGAACAAATTATCGATACCGCGCTTCCAGTACTCCGGGATCAGCCCGAAGGTGATCAGGCGCACCGAATCGATTTTGTTTTTGATTTTGGTATGCCAGAACAGCTTGAGCAGCCCGAATGGAAACAGGCGGCCGTTGAGATATTTCAGCACCTGGTTGACATTGGGCAGCGCCATGCAAAAACCGATCGCACGGCCGTCGACCTCGGCGATCAGCACCAGTTCGGGATCGACAATTTGTTTGAAGTCCTGGGCCGACTGTTTGAATTCGGCTTCTGACATCGGCACAAAGCCCCAGTTACGCGACCAGGCCTGATTGTAGACTCCGTTGATAATATCCACTTCTTCATCGAAGCGGTCCATGCGGAGAGTCCGCATATTTACGCGGGCCCGTCGGCGCAGGACGTCGGCGACCCGCTGCATGCGGGGGTCGCGCCGCAAGGCGGCAGTGGGTTCCATCAAAAACCCGACTAGATCCTTAGCTTTACGAAAACCGAACTTCTCGGCAAAATCGTTATAATAGGGATAATTATAGGTGCACATCACGTTCGGATCGTGATCATAGCCTTCGATCAGCATCCCGACTTCATGATTGGTCGAGAAATTCGCCGGCCCGATCATCTGCTCCATGCCTTCGCCCTTGATGGTAATCAGAGCCACGCGGAACAGTACTTCGGCGACACTATAGTCTTCGATAACATCGAAAAACCCGAAAAACCCGGTTTTCTCTTCGTGAAATTCATTATGATTAAAATTGATACAGGTGGCGATGCGGCCGACATAGGTGCCGTTTTTGCGGGCGACAAACAGACGGGTTTTTGCGGCCCGATAGAAGGGGTGCTTTTCCTTGTCGAAAAATGATTTCCGCTCCGAGAAAAGCGGCGGTACCCAGTGCGGATCATCCTTGTAGATATCCATCGGGATTTTCAGGAAAATCATCAAATCCGAGGATGTCTGCACCTCGAGGACTTCAATGTCGCCTTTAGTTGTAACTGAGTCCACGCTTAGATGATACCGTATTTTTTGCCGAGAGCGGCGAACGTTTCCAACACCCGGTCAAGCTGTTGATTGGTATGAGTAGCCGTGTAGCTCGTCCGGATCAACGATTGTCTGGGTGCGACCGCCGGCGGAATCACCGCATTGGCGAAAATACCGGCATCCGACAGGTCACGCCAGAATTTAAAACAGGTCAGATCGTCACCAATCAACACCGGAATAATCGGTGTCTGGGTCGTCAGGATGTTAAAGCCCATCTCGCGGAAACCATGATGCATTTTGCGGGTGTTTTTCCACAAATTTTCGCGCCGTTCCGGTTCTGCCTGCATGATTTCAAGTGCCGCCAGCACCGCCGCGGCTGCGCCCGGCGGGATCGACGCCGAGAAAATCAATTCACGCGCCACATGCTTGATATAATTGATCACCGGTTCATCGCCAACGACAAACCCACCCAGTGAGGCAAATGATTTCGAGAAGGTACCGATTGTCAGATCAATCCGTTCGATCAAATTAAAATGCTCGGCGGTTCCCCGGCCACCCTCGCCAAGGACACCGATCGAATGAGCATCATCAACTATAATCCTGGCGCTATAGCGTTGGGCAATCTCCGCCATCCTCGGGAGATCGGCAATATCGCCTTCCATCGAAAAGACGCCATCAGTGATAATCACCAGACCGCCGCGAACGCCATTGTTGATCGCGATATTCAACACGCGTTCGAGGTCATCCATGTCGTTATGAGCGTATTTCATGATCTTGCCGAAACTCAACCGGCAACCATCGACGATCGATGCATGATCACTGCGGTCGATCAGCATAATATCGTCCTTGAGCACCAGGGCCGAAATCGCACCCAGATTGGTCTGGAATCCGGTTGAAAAAACCAGGGCAGCATCCCGCTTCATATATTTGGCCAGGCGCTCTTCGAGTTCGACATGTAAATCGAGGGTACCGTTGAGAAAACGCGATCCGGTGCACCCCGAACCGTATTTCATCGTGGCTTCGGCGGCGGCTTCCTTGACCTTGGGATGATTGACCAGACCGAGATAATTATTGGACCCGATCATGATCATTTTCTGTCCATGAACGACAACTTCATCACCCAGAGAGGATGAAATCGGTCGGAAGTACGGATAGTACCCGGCGTCCATAACCTCCTGTGCAGCAGTAAATTCGCGGCATTTAAGAAAAACATCGCCGACTGCCGGTTGTGTTTTATGCGAATCGCTGGGCAAAATCAACCTTTCCTAGCATTAAATGAAACAATTAACCACGCCTATATATCAAAGTCAAGAATAATTGAACCATATTTGGCGGGGGTTGTCAAGTGAAACAGCTTGTCCGGAGCGCTTTAGTTCCATGTGAAATTGTTATTTTTGGGTTAATAAAAAGTTTTTTTATTGTGATTTTTTTCTTGACCGGATAGTACTTGACATTGTATAATATACATGCAACGAAACTGTTGCAATAGTGGATTCTTCCTAACATCGTCATCCCAGGCTGAGCTACCCTACTCGGCCTGGGATCTTTTTTTATTTCCTCATCATTCGACACGCGTGATATGGCTTTCACTTCTTGACTTTATTGCCAGATGCGGTTACTTTGCTCGCGACATGGGGAACCGGTATGAATATTTCTAATAAGCTGACAATTACGCGCATAGTTCTCGCCCCGGTCTTTATGGCTCTCTTTTTGATTGATAATATTTATTGCCGGCTGGCCGCCCTGCTGGTGTTTATCATTGCGTCGATTACCGACTGGTGGGATGGTCACCTGGCCCGTAAGCACGGTCACACCACACATTTCGGTAAATTCATGGATCCGCTGGCTGACAAAATTCTGACATCTTCGGCCCTGATCGCATTTGCCTCTCTTGAATATGTTCCAATGTGGATGATCATTCTTATCGTTATTCGTGAATTTTCGATTACCGGGCTGCGATCACTGGCGATATCTCGGGGGCTGGTCATTTCTCCCTCAATGGGTGGTAAACTCAAGACAGTCTTGCAGATGACATCAATAATCGTTATCTTGGTCTACATCAATGCCGAGACGATGGCGGAAACACTGGAATATACTCACCCGTTTCTCGGCTCACCCCTGGTGTATCAGTTCTTTGCAGGAATGATACTGATAACGATGCTGGTCACGCTTTTGACCGGGTTCGATTATCTGAGACGGAATACCTCGATTCTGAAGGCGGTTGTCAAATAGATGAAAGAACTGGTGCGATTTGTTGCCACCGGATTCTATACCGGCTACTTTCCGATAACGCCCGGGACCTTCGGCTCGATACCGGCCTGGCTTTTGGCCTGGTTTTTACTGCCGACCCATCCTGCCGTGATTGCCGGCGCGATTGTGATAACTATAGTAGCCATCTGGAGTTCGGACCGGGCTGAAAAATTCCTCGGTCACGACAGCCGCCATATCGTCATCGACGAGTGGGCCGGCATGCTGGTGACAGTTATTCTCCTCCCGCACCGTCTTGATGTCTATATCGCCGCTTTCTTTTTGTTTCGTTTTTTCGATGTCATTAAACCGTGGCCATCAGGCCGTATGGAAGCGCTGCCGGGCGGGTGGGGAATCACACTTGACGATGTCTTTGCCGGGGTATATGCCAATCTCACCTGCTGGCTGGGGATTGTGTTCTTACATCAATTGGGATGGTTCGGGTTCTAACAGCAGACAAGGACGTAGGGCATGATTGCGGAAATAATCACTATTGGAGATGAGCTGCTCTATGGCTCGCGCGTCGATACCAACTCGGCCTTTCTGGCTCAGCGCCTGGATTCGATCGGGCTGGATATTCAGTTCAAGACTACCTGCGGCGACAAGATGGAGCCGATGGTCGAAGCTATGCAGCTGGCATTGCGCCGTGCCGACATTGTCATCACCACCGGCGGCCTGGGGCCGACCGATGATGATATCACCAAGAATGCTATCTGCAAAGTCTTCAAGCGCAATCTGATTTTCCATGAGGATATTCTCAGCGACCTGCAGAAACGATTTGAGGCCCGCGGCCTGAAAATGCCCGCCATCAATCAGAATCAGGCGCTGCTGCCGCAGGGCGCAACATTTCTGCCCAACAAAACCGGATCCGCTCTGGGTATTGTCATTACTGAGCATGGCAAATTCTTTTGCTCCATGCCGGGCGTTCCCCGTGAGATGACGCTCATGACCGATGAAGAGCTGCTGCCGATGCTCCGCGATCGGATCGGCAAAATCGTCATCCTGCGGCACCGTCTCCGCACCACTGGAATTATCGAATCGGAACTGGCCGAGAAAATCCGCCCGGTGCTCCGTTTTGCCGATGGCGTCTCGCTGGCCTATTTGCCCTCTTACCGTGGTGTTGATCTGGTCATCAAGGGTGTGGGACAAATCCGTGAGGAAGTCGAATCAGGGATGAAGATATTAGTCGATGGCATCCGGGAGAAGGCTCAGGAACATGTTTATACAGAAGATGACCGCGATCTGCCGGAGGTGGTCGGCGATCTTCTGTTCGAACGAGACCTGACGCTGGCTGTGGCCGAATCCTGTACCGGTGGTCTTCTCGGCGCCAAATTAACAACCGTACCCGGATCGTCGCGATACTTTAAGGGCGGCATTATCGCCTATTCCAATGAAATCAAAATGGAGCGGCTTGGTGTCTCCCGGGAAATTCTCGAAACCCACGGCGCCGTGTCGGCGGAAACGGCCAAAGCTATGGCCACCGGCATCGTCAAGGCGTTCGATGTCGACCTGGGCGTCTCAATAACCGGTATCGCCGGCCCCGACGGAGGGACAGAAGAAAAACCGGTCGGGACAGTCTTTATCGGCGTCAGTACCCGCGACAAGGTCACTTTCAAAAAAAGCAGTTTCGGTGTCGACCGAGAGAGTAACCGTCAGCGTTCGGTATATGCCGCTCTCGACCTGGTGCGCCGTGCCATTGTTTTCGCACAATAAAATATGTGATTGCCACAGCTTCCGGTAATCACTACGTTAATTCTATGAGTTGAACCGTACCGACGGAGAGATTTAAGTCGCATGGTCAGGTTGTTTATTGCCCTGCATCTGCCGGAAACGATCACTTCGCGTCTGGCTGAGATGATCACGACCCTGAAGCCGACGACCAAAAACGTCCGGTGGGTGAAACCGGAAAATATCCACCTGACGTTGAAATTTATCGGTGAGGTCGAGGAATCGCTGGTAACCCCGATTTCGGCGGCGCTTGATGCTTTGAAGTTTGACTGGTCTCGTCTAACCGTCAGACTTGATAAGTGCGGCGGTTTCCCGAATCTCAAGCAGCCCCGGGTGCTCTGGGTCGGTTTGTCGGGGGCGGAAGCGGCAGTCACTATGGCGGCGGCAATCAACAAGGCGCTAACGCCCCTCGGGATTGAGCCCGACCGCAAGAAGTTTTCCCCGCATGTGACCCTGGGGCGGGTCAAACAGCCGGTCAATACTGAGGCGGTAGTCAGGACCATGAACGGCTTGAGTTTATCGAGCGAACCTGTTATATTAGACCGGGTGGCGCTGGTGGAGTCGACCCTGACGCCATCGGGATCCATATACACCGATCGACATAATATTGAACTTGAATAAAGGAAGTACACATGGCGACCAACGTACCGGATCATAAAAAGGCCCTGGAAGCAGCCGTTGCCCATATCGAAAAGCAATTCGGCAAGGGCTCAATCATGAAACTCGGCGGCGATCAGATTGCCCGGGGCATTGAAACTATTCCCACCGGCTCGATCGGTCTCGATACCGCTCTCGGTATCGGCGGATATCCGCGCGGCCGTGTGATTGAAGTCTACGGTCCCGAATCCTCGGGGAAAACCACATTGGCTCTGCATGCTATCGCGGAGGCGCAAAAACGGGGTGGGGTGGCGGCTTTTATCGACGCCGAGCATGCTCTCGATCCCAACTATTCCAAAGCACTCGGGGTTGATCTCGATAATCTCCTGATTGCCCAGCCCGATACCGGTGAACAGGCTCTGGAGATTACCGAAACACTGGTTCGTTCCGGCGCGGTCGATATTGTCGTGATCGATTCGGTCGCGGCGCTGGTTCCTCGTGCTGAAATCGAGGGCGAAATGGGCGATTCCCATATGGGCCTGCAGGCCCGTCTGATGTCTCAGGCGCTTCGCAAATTAACCGGGGTGATTTCCAAATCGCGTTCAAGTGTGGTTTTTATCAATCAAATCCGCATGAAAATCGGTGTCATGTTCGGCAATCCCGAAACCACCACCGGCGGCAACGCTCTCAAATTCTACTCCTCGGTACGGCTCGATATCCGCAAGATTGCCACGATCAAAGACGGCGATCAGGTGGTTGGCAGCCGCACCCGCGTCCGGGTAGTCAAAAACAAAGTCGCGCCGCCGTTCCGTGAGGCCGAATTCGATATTACCTATGGCATCGGCATTTCCCGAGTGGGAGAAATCCTCGATATCGGTGTTCGTGAAGGGATTGTTGATAAGTCGGGAGCATGGTTCTCGTATGGCTCCGACCGTCTTGGCCAGGGCCGTGAAAATGTCAAACGCTTCTTTGATGAAAACCCCGATATCACTGAGAAGATCGAGGCGGAACTTCGCGGCAAACTCGGACTGGTTAAGACAGCCGAAACGGAAACCAAAGCCGAAGAAGTTTCAACAGATTAAAGCACCCTGCAAACCGCCGCCCGGCGTTCGGCCGGGCGCGGCTTTGTGTATATTCATTAAAATTAATACCCGCGCTGTCGATAAAACCAGTAACATGGGGGCTTGTTGCTGAGAAGAAAACAATATGAAACTGATTAATGTCGACGCGTTGATCGGCGAGTTTGATCCCGAACGGCAGCTCTTTCACCTGACCGCCAGTGAACGGGTTTTCTGCAATACCTACGAAGACGGCGTGGCGCTATATGATTGGGTCATGGATTGTCTGTCCAACTTTTTCGGCAACCGCAAAGGCTATTGGATCACTGATTACTCCAAAATCATAATCGATGTATCCCTGACCGCCAGATACGGCGATGCTATGAAGCACTTAATCGATCGTTTTATCTTCCCGGGTGGAATTGCCCGTTATGGCCTCGACATCACGCGGATAACAGCCCGGATCAGTCATGAGACGAAACTTGGTGGCAATCCCAACCTGTTTGTAACCAAAGCTGAAGCCCTGGCCTATATTGATTCGCTCAGGCTGGAATCAAGACTGCCCTGCAGCCCTGCGCCCAAGACATAATTGTCTCTCTTGCTTAACTTTATACTGAACTTACCGATAATAACAGGGTGAACCAAATAGCCGTAGTTAAAAGGGGAAACTGATGGAACAACAGCCGTTTGACGTCAATGATTTGATCGTAGAATATGATTCCGAACGACATCTGGTCCATGTTACCGCCAGTCGGCCCCTTTCAATTGCCACAGCAGAGGATGGTTACGCCATGAGTAACTGGGTCAAAGCCCGACTATCCGGGTATTTTGCAGAACGGCGCGGCTATATGATTACTGACTACACCAGGATAAGTATCGAGCCATCGCTGATAAAGGTCTATATTGAAGAAATGGGCGATATCATACGGAAGTTTCTTCTTCCCAATGGCATCGCTCGCTACGGTCTTGAAATTACCCGCATCACCGCCAAGCTGGGGCATGAAATTGAAATCGGGGGAAATCCCAATCTGTTTATCACCAAAGTGGAAGCACTTGAGTATATTGATTCTTTGATTATAAAAAACGTGGCTGCCGGCGCCGCAAAATGACTTTCCCGGCCGGTCTACGGGGCCGGCTGTACGCCCTTATTGAATGATGCTATCTGGTGGTTTAGCTCGTGGATTGCCTTGCGGGCGGCTTCGTCAAAATCCGGTCCGCTCGAAGCATAGAGAACCGACCGTGAGACATTGATTATTGCCGGTTTGCGGAAACCATCGGTTCCCCCGACGGCGGCCTTTTCCAGGTCACCACCCTGGGCGCCGACTCCGGGAATGAGAAGCGGCATGTCCTCGGCTACTTTCCGCAGTTCAATCAACTGCTCCGGGTGGGTTGCTCCGACCACCAATCCGCAATTGTTACTCTTGTTCCATGATACTACCTGGCGGGCTACATGGCGATACAATGGTTTCCCGGCGATTTCCTGCCGTTGAAAATCACGGGCGCCGGGATTCGAGGTCAGGCACAGCACGAAAGCGCCCCGTTCCTTGTCGAGAATAAACGGCCGCACCGAGTCGTATCCCATGTAGGGGTTAATTGTAACCCAATCGGCGCCATAGATTTCAAACATCGCTCTGGCATAAAACTCGGCGGTGTTACCAATATCCCCGCGTTTGCCATCGAGAATAATTACCCGGTTATCCGGGATGCGCTTGCATACCAGCTTGAGTAACGAAAGGCCATCCGGACCGAACGCTTCATAGAAACCGAGATTCGGTTTGTAGGCACAGACGATATCCTGGGTGGCATCGATTATCCGGTCAGCGAACTGATACATACCTTTGAGGGAATCGCGATATAGCTCGGGGAGTTTTCGCGGATCAAAATCAAGGCCAACGCAAATCATCGATCCCGATGATTGCACACTCTGCTGTATCTTCTTCACGGCACCGGTCATGCCGTCTCTACCTTCCCGACCAGTTCGGCTATGGATTCGATACCGGTAGTATCGAGGTAATCCTGCAGACCATCGATAGTGCTCATGGTCACATCACTGTCGATAAAATTGGCCGTGCCGATCTGCAGCCCCAGCGCGCCGGCCAGGTGAAACTCGACCGCATCACGCCAATTAGAAATGCCCCCGATGCCGATAATCGGGATATCAACAGCCCGATATGTTTTATACACCATCGCCACCGCCACCGGCCGGATGGCCGGACCCGATAATCCCCCGGTTGTGTTGGATAAACACGGTTTGCGGGTGGTGATGTCAATCGCCATACCGACCAGGGTGTTGATCAGCGAAACCGCCTGGGCGCCGCCGTCTTTGGCCGCCTGGGCCATCTGAACAATCGAGGTTACATTCGGGGATAACTTGGCGATGAGGGGACGGTCATTGACTTCACGGACGGCCTGAATCACCCGCACCATCATGTCATAATTGGTCCCGAACTCCATACCGCCCTCATTGACATTGGGACAGGAGACATTCAGCTCAATCATGTCGTAACCATCAGTTTTTTGCAACAGACGGCATATGTCGACATATTCATCGATACTTGAACCGGCGACGTTGACGATGATCCGTGTTTTGAGTTTTTTTAAAAATGGTATTTTTTCATCGATAAAGCGATGCACCCCGACATTGGCCAGACCGATGGCATTGAGCATCCCGGCTGCGGTTTCGCAGGTTCGCGGCGGCGGATGTCCGGCCCGTTCTTTTAGTGTTATGGACTTGGTGACGATCCCGCCGAGGGCGTCGAGGTCGATCAGATCCTGAAATTCTTCGGCATATCCAAATGTCCCCGAAGCCACCATCACCGGATTTTTGAACGTGACTCCGCCGATTTCTATGTCGAGTCGAGCACTCAAATCTCCACCTCGCCGATTGGAAACACCGGGCCGTCGTGACACACCCGGACATACGTTCCGGGGAAACGCAGCGATCGCTTGATGCAGCCGAGACAGACACCGATCCCGCAGGGCATCGGGGCTTCCAGTGACACTTCGCCGGACATATTCACCTGCAGGACAAAGTCCTGCACTTCCCGCAGCATCGGCTCCGGACCGCAGGAGTAGATCATTGTCATATCTGCGTCAAGGCTGATCGTGTGCATCGACGCCGACTCGGTTACCAGGCCGTGAAATCCATACGATCCGTCGTCGGTACAGGGATAGAAATCGACGTTCAGGTTGCGGATACGTTGTATATCAACCAGGTCACCGCGTGTTCGGCCGCCGTAAAAAAACAAAATTTTGCGGGGGTTGTAACCATTGGCGATCAAATATGCCGCCAGATAATACAGCGGCGGAAATCCCACGCCGCCGGCGATCATGACGATTGTCTGATCCCGGCCGGGAAGTGAGAAACCCCTGCCCAATGGCGCAATAAAGTCAACTTTGTCACCGGGGGTAAGTTTGGCCAGCAGGGTTGTCCCTCGCCCGAAGACGCGATATATAAATTCCATCCGGCCGTGCTCGGCGTCGTAGCCGGCGATCGAAAAAGCCCGGCGAAAATATGGATCGAGGCTCGGGGCGGTCTTGATATGCGCAAATTGCCCCGGGAGAATGTCGCGGGATGCCTGATAGCCCTCGACGGTCAGGCGAAAATATAACCCCATTTCGTCAAGTTGTTCATTGGCTGTCACCGTACCCAGTTGCGGTTTTGTTTTGATCATCTATCGTCTCAACTCAGATGGTACACGAACCTCTTTCACATAGTAAAACCAGGAATCGTAGTACTGTGTCTCGATCTTTCCGGGATCGAATTTTGTATTTTTTATGACCTCGTCCAGATGTTCGTTAAGTTCCGGGCATTCTGAGGGGTTCATATACTGATAATCCGCCACTTCGCCGGTAAAGTCAATCCTAACCTGAAAATAAAAATCGCCCTCAAGGCCATAGGTTGTGTTGCCGTAGGCCAGACATTCGATGGGGTATTCAAACGGAATCTCCTCGGCGCGGAAATATTCTCTAGCCGGCAGGAGGGTATCATTTTCGCGGATGATGAACTTCGAGATTGTGCTGGTAACAAAATCGAGGCTGTCAGCGGCGAAGGGATCATCGGCGGCATCTTCCTGAACCGAATCATCTTCAGCGGCGCCTTCCTGCTCCTGCTGCTGTGGCTGCTGGCGTTGTTGCTCCTGTTGAATCTGGCGCTGGATGGCCGAAGATGGCCGAATATTATACTCATCGCCGATGGCCAGAGCGTATTCGGAGGTCGGGAATGAATCGACAAACGTCTTATACATTTCGATCAGGGATGAATCGCCCGGCGCGAGGTAGGTATCGTACAGTTGCAGAAGCACATATTGCGACTTGACCCGATATCGCGAATACGGAAAATTGTCCATGATATAGCGATAAAACAGCTGAGCGGTATCCAGCATGGCATACTGGGTCTGGTTATATTTTTCACGCGCGCTGTCGAGTGCGGCTTCCCAGTAATCGGTAAAAGAGAGCGTAACCTGCTGTGCCGTATCAGCGGCAAGTTGCTCAGCCGTCATCCAGAGCGAATCCAGGACCAGAAGCGAATCAAGCGACAACACAGAATCGGGGGGCATATCGGCCAGCGCCATCCAGGTTGAATCAACCGTCAGACTGCTGTCAAGAACAAGCACCGAGTCGGCACGATAGCTGGAATCAACGACCAGCGTCGAATCCAGAGTCAGCGCATCAGCCTCGCCAGTGGTATCCACGGTCCAGATGAAGGTCGTTTCAATAAGGGAATCCAGTATCCAGGTGCTGTCGATTGCCCAGATCGAGTCAAGAATCCACATTGAATCGGTCGCCTGGACGATCGTATCGACAATCCAGGTAGAATCTACCAGATAGGTTGTATCGGTGACGATGGTCGAATCCAGGGTCAGGAGACTGTCTATTTCAAGAAAATCGACTTCTTCACGGGTACTGTCGACACTCAGGGTTGAATCAAGACGCCGCACGGTTGTCGTCGTAATCAACGAGTCAACCTGCCACTGACCGGGACGGACCTCGATGGAATCCAGCCGATATGTCGTATCTTTGGCCCATACCGAATCTTTGGTCCAGATTGAATCCAAGACCATGACAGTATCCATCCACGCGGTCGAATCGAAGGCCCAGAGTGAATCCAGGCGCCATCGCCGGTCGGTTTCTATGGTCGTATCAGCCGCCAGCATCGAATCGATGCGATCTTCATTCAGAATAGTCCAGATTGAATCGACTGTCCAAAGCGTATCCAGGACCAGAATAGTGTCGGCCCGCGGTTCGTCGTCGTCTTTGACGGTACCGGTATCGGAAACCTGAGCCGTATCGGCGCCCAGTTCCAGATCGGCCGACTCGAGATCACCGCTGTCTTTGCCGTCAGTCGATGATTCCTCCTCAAGGGAATCGACTACTGCCAGGGAATCTTCCAGAGCACGGATAGAGTCTCTGACCACACGAATTGAGTCATATACCGCCTTCAATGAATCCACGACCATCGACATGTAGTACCGGGTCGAATCGAGGGTCTCGAATTGTTCGCGATATGCCTCTGCACGAGCGAAAGTGACGGCGGCATACCCGCTGTCGGCGACCGTACCGGACAGTCCGAGTTCATCGATCGCCAGTTTGGCCTCATCTCGCGTGCCATACCGTTTCAGCAACACCCGCATAAGGCTGTCCGAGGCCGCAGTGTCGCCATATTCATTGCGATAAATATAGGCCAGCGATATAATCCCCTGCGGTGCAAATTTCGATTGCGGATAGTCATCGATCATGCCGCTGAAGGTCTGCATCGCAGAATCCGGCTTTTCGAGGTCGAAATAGAAAAGCTCACCCAATAAAAACTGGTTTTCGGCGATTTCATCGATAACCTGTTGCTCCACTTCGACCGTATCGGCGAGGGTATCAGCACCCTCCGCCTGCTGATATTGAGCCAGCAGGGTTAATCGCGACGCCCGCCGGGTGGCGTCTTCATTAATCGGCGCTGTTTTCTTCTCATTTCGGGCGTCCTGATAGGCCTCACGCGCCTTTTCGTAATCCTCGATATCATACTGGTAGATCAGACCCAGCCGATAATAAGCAATGGCGGCGGCATCGGTCCCCGGATTATTCTTGATAATTTCTTCGTAGGTGGCTATTGCCGATTCGAGATCATAATCCCATTCATACCCCTCGGCCATCATCAGACGGATAGCGTGCAGGGAATCATAGTACAAATCATCGCCAGCCATATCCTGCAGCCGTTCGACACCATCGTTGAACCGGTTCCGATAAAAGTCACATTCGGCCATCCGGGTCACGATACTGTAGAACTGCAGTGTATCGGGATTATTATCCAGAGCTTCCTGGTATTTTTGAAAAGCCGAATCAAACTGGAACCGATCGAAATAGCCATCGCCCATGAAGGTCAGTGCTCGCAGACGGTCGGTCTGATTACCCAGCGAATCGATCAGTGATTTGAAATAGATATTGGCGGTTTCGTAATCGTTGATTTTGAAGTAGAACTGGCCCAGCGAACGGGCAGCCTCGGTTTTGCGCTCGCGGCTGGGATCGTCCTGAAAGATCTCCTCGAACAAGACAATCGCTTCGGTTTCGTCTTCGATTTCCATCTTGGCCTTGGCATACATCAGCCGCGATTCCGGTACAAACCTGGATTCCGGATAATTGGCAAAGAGCTCCTGGAATTTGCGGGTCGATTTATCGAATTCACCGAGATGATAATACGAGGTCCCGATATAATACAGGCAGTCATCCACCCAGTCGGAATTGGGGTGCCGTTCCAGTACCCGCGAGGCCTTGGTGATTGTCGTATTATACTGCTGGATTTCGGAGCCCCTGGCTTCGTCGCGGCCCTCTTTGTCGCGGCTTCGCTCCGCACCGTGGAAGTTTTTCTTGATATTATGAATCGTATTGAAATACAGGCATGAACAGGAGCTGAACGTAAAGACCACGAACAGGGCCAGCACGAGAGGTATGGCTTTTTTGGGAATCACCCGCTACTCCATCTCCTGAATGAAACCGTTTTGCAACCCTGAATTATAGAACATCCTTACTGCCATGTCAAACTCCTGTTTTGTGATACGGCGATTCAACCCCTCATGCTCCATCGCCCGATACGCCGGGAAATACTGGCTCATCAGGCTCACGCAGACATCGGGTGAAATTTCATCGGCCAGAAATTTAAAAATCTCTCCGGATCCGGACTGGCCGTCGGGCAAAACCAAGTGGCGGATGATCAATCCACGCCTGGCCAGACCATCGGCATCGCATTCAAGATTTCCCACCTGACGATACATTTCGGCAACAGCCGCCCGGTTCACTTCATTATACCGTCGGGCTCCGCTGCAGTTGCGGGCAATTGTGTTGTCGCTGTAGCGCATATCGGCCAGATAGATGTCGAACAATCCCTCCAGAGCCTTCAGAGTTTCGACTTTCTGCCAGCCGGAGCTGTTGCAAACCAACGGGATACTCAGGCCGCTATCGAGCGCAAGACCGGCAGCCGCTGCGATATGACCGAAAAAATGGTCCGGGGTGACGAAATTGATATTATGCGCCCCCCGCTTTTGCAGACGGAGCATCGCCTCGGCCAGCTCTTCGATAGTCATTTCTGAACCGACCATCTGCTGACTGATCGGATAATTCTGGCAGTAGAGGCAATGCTGGGAGCAGCCTGAGAGGAAAATCGTCCCGGAACCGCGAAATCCGGAGATGGGCGGCTCCTCGCCATGATGCAGATTACAACTGGCGACACGAACCGCATCGCCGACACCGCATTGTCCCCGATCGTCGCCGGTACGGTCGACACGGCATTCCTGCGGACACAGGCAACAGGCTGTCAGCGATGTCATGAGACAATCGCCGACAGCTTTTAATCTGGTTGAATCGATAAACGGCATTGATGGTTATCGGCTGTTTCCGTACGTCAGATCATTCCGTTTGTTATACAACCGAAATCAATAATGGCTCACATGGCGCATACAGTCGACCAGGAAATCGGCGTCGAGTTCAATACGCTCATCGGAGGCCTTGATCAGCTCCGATGATGCCTGCGGCTTCTGGCCATGGGCCAGATGTGTCACCACGCCAAAGGACTTAACCATACGAATCGCCGGCACATAGTCGCCATCGGGTGCCAGCAGCACCAGGTGCTGGATAATACCGCGGGCAGCCAGTTCCATCATGTGTGAGGCCAGCATGACATCCACGCCCTTTTGCTGATACGTAAAGGAGCCATCGTCATTGATAATCCGCTGCGTTCGGCCAAGATAGACATCGAAACGCGGCAAATGCTCGAGTCGGGTGAAAAAGCCCTGTTTCTTCTTCCACATCTCCTCTTCCTGTGGGGACGGATCCTTGCCGATCCACGGCAG
This sequence comes from uncultured Ignavibacteriales bacterium, assembly GCA_964526635.1. Taxonomy (GTDB): domain Bacteria; phylum Zixibacteria; class MSB-5A5; order GN15; family JAAZOE01; genus CAZGLR01. The sequence goes on from CAZGLR010000027.1 coordinate 15,751, forward strand.
CGCATGATAATAATAGGTTCGCAAAAGGTGGATATCGCCTTCGGATGTCGATACCACCGTATTGACCAGCTTGTTCACCAGCTTGGAATAATCGACCGCCGGCGAACTGTGTTCTTCAGCCAGCATTCGCTCCAAATAAGCGCCATCAATCTGAACTGCAACGCGCATGGTATGATTCTCCTTTATTAGTAAAGGTTATTAATGACGCCCCGGACTGCGCGCGCCCGGGGGTGCTCTTTTTTTAAGGTGCTTCCAGTGGCAACCGATATTCGACTGCCTCAAGAGTTTTCATTCTTGTCTCAACCAGCGATCTGGAAATCGCGGCTTCCGGCCCGATATTCTCCACCATAATCGAGGCCGCGCTTGAAGCAAAACGGCCCGCATCGGCCGGCCTCAGGCCATCGAGACGGGCAACAGCGAACGCGCCCATGTAGGTATCACCGGCTCCGGTGGCATCGACAACATCGACAGCATACGGTGGAATATCGTAAAATTCTTTGCCATCATATATTACCGATCCCAATTCCGCCAGTGTAATGATGACCATGCCGGGACCCCATGAATATATTTTCTTCGCGGCGGCATAGGGATCGCGGCGGCAATCAATACCGGTTAAAATCGCGGCTTCGAGTTCATTGGGTTTTACGATGTCGAAAACCGAGAGGATCGCTTCGATATTCTCCCGCCGGAAATGTTCAACGTTGCCATCGGCGTCAATACGGCGCAGCAATCCCTGCGGATCGCAGAATAACAGGCCGGAGCACGCCTGGCGCATATCGGCGATCAACTGCGGTGATATCTCGCCGAGAATAGGGCCGATTAAGACGGCTTCGGCTTCGGTCAACAGATAGTCGGGAACTTCTGCAATATCATTGGCGCGCTCGATTAATTTCAATTCACGGTTACCGGCATCATCGATATATTTCAGCGAAAATCCGCCGCTCCGGCGCGACGGCAGCAGTTCTCCGGAGATACTGTACCGATTCATCAATTCCTGCAGGGTACCCCGGAAATCATCACCGACCGCACCCACCAGCGCGATCTCGGTGCCAAGCTTGGCACACACCAGGGCGGCATTCGTAGAACATCCCGATACGATTCGCTGTTGACTCTTGCCCCGGGGTGTTTCGATGAGATCGAAGACAGGATTGCCGACCGCCAGTATCATGAGTCGCTTTCTCCGCGCAATTGATTGCGGGTGAATACCAGGCGCTGAATTGATGTAAAAATCGACGTTGTCCCGACAATGATCAGTGCCCACATCAGGAGATTATAGCCCGGCACAAATGTCTCCAGTAGGACACCTGCAATAATCACCACAAATTTTTCCATACGCCCCATGATACCGACCGCACAGGTCGATAACTTTCCGATCGATTCCGCGGCAGCACGGGTGTAGGAGGCGATCAACATCCCGAAAATGGCGTACATGGCCCAGATCGGAGGGACCATCCCGGACACACCCAAACCCGCCAGAATGCAGAACTCGGCATAGCGATCGATCACATGATCGAGAATGCCTCCAAAGACAGAATCGGTATTGCCCGCCCGGGCCGTGGCGCCATCGAGCATATCTGTAATCGCGGTCAAAATAACCAGGACAATACCCCAGATAACCATCTGCTGCCAGAACAGCACTCCGGCGGCTATCGCGCAGCAGAGCGAAACAGCCGTCAGCATATTCGGCGTCAGGCCGAGCTTGACACATACCCGGCCAAGCGGTGTTGACGTTTTTTCGTAAAATTGTCTGCGGCTATAGTGCAAATAGCTAACCCATCAATTCCGACGCTCGTATTTTGGCGACGCAAATATAAATGCGGGGTACCCCGCGGTCAAGCCGTTTTCATACCCGGGCGCCGCCGCCGGGCTCCCCCGATCCGAATTAATTGCCGTAGACTTTCGCAGCCAGTTCGATAAACGGATCGATATCGGAGACAACCCGAGCGACGGCATCATTCCAGAATGCCGGCTGGGTCAAATCCACGTTCAGATGCTTGTGAGCCACTTCTTCGGTACTCATCGAACCGGTATCGGCCAGCAGCGCTTTGTACTTTTCGGCAAACGATGATCCCTCTTTTTGCGCCCGATCGTATATACCGCCGGCGAACAAAAAGCCGAAGGTATAAGGGAAATTATAAAACGGCATATCAGTTATGAAGAAATGCAGTTTCGAGGCCCAGAACAGCGGGTGATAGCCGTCATCAGCCAGTATCGCCCCAAACGCCTTCTTCTGCGCCGTGACCATCATCTCATTCAGGCGATCTTTCGACACAGCCCCTTTTTTGCGCTCCCGGTAGAACATCGAGTCAAACAGATAGCGGGCCCGAATATTGCAGAACATGACAAACCCCTGCTGGATTTTCTGATCCAGCAGTACCAGCTTTTCGGTATCATCAGCGCTGGCGTTCAAAGCGGCATCGGTCACCAGGAGTTCATTGAATGTTGATGCGGTTTCGGCCAGATTCATCGGGTAATTGCGGGCAAAATAGTCGCGGTCCTTGAGCACCCAACTATGATAAGCGTGACCAAGTTCATGGGCCAGCGTCATCATCTCATCGTAGTTACCGCCGAAAGTCATGAATATGCGCGATTCCTTTTTCAAATCCAGGCCGGTACAAAAGCCGCCGGCCGCTTTGCCGCTGCGGTCTTCGGCCTCGATCCAGCGGCGGTCGATCGCCATACGGGCAAAACTGCCCATGTCTTCGGAAAAGGCAGAGAGATGCTTAACGATAAAGTCGCCGGCTTCTTCGTAGCCATACGTCCGGCTGACATCACCCAAAGGTGCGATTTGATCATACCAGCGGAATTTATCGATTTTCAGAACTTTCTTTTTAGCCTTAATATATTCGGCCATCTTGTCACGGCCATCGGCAACGGCCCCCCACATGGCCTCCAGTGTATCCTCTTTCAGGCGATTGAGGAGTAATGGTTCAAAAAGGGGTGATTTCCAGCCGCGGTTTTCATACACAGTCAGCCGGAACCCGGCCTGCGAGTTGAGAACCATCGCGGTAATCGGCGTGGCGGTTTCCCAGGTTTCTTCCAGTTTGCGAAAGGCGGCTTCGCGAATAGTTCGATTGGGCGATGAGAACTTGTTGGCGAGTTGCCCCATCGACAGCACATCGATCTTCCCCTGATCGGGGAATTCGGCCTGCAGGTCTCCGGCGATCTTACTATACAAACGGTCCCAGGCATGATAGCCGTTGACCGACAATTCGACCGTGAGGCGTTCGAGTTCAGGAGCCATCTTCAGCTTGGCATTACGGCGCAATTCATTCCAGAAATAGGTTGCCCCGGAGAGCTGTTTGTCATCGACAACCATTTGCCAGACAGCATCTTCGGTCGCCGCGGCGGCTTCTTCGACAGCGGTCAGCAGGGCTTCCCATTGACCCAGCAGGGCGGAAATCTCTTCTTTGATCAGAAGCGCCTGATCATCTTTGACATCCTGAGCGGCAAGACAACTGGAAAACCCGGAGGCATGGTCGATACGTTCCAGCAGATCCTGGATCAGAGCCAGATAATCTATCCATTTTTCTCGCGACGTGTCATCGATGCTGCGCGGTAACTCTGCGAGTGTCTCTTTGGCCTGACTCAGATCCGCAGTAAGGGCATTACGAAAATCGGCGAATTCTGTCGAGGCCGAACCACCGGGAAAAATGGAATCGAGATCCCAGCGGAGTTTATTGGGTGTTGTCGCTTTTGGCGTTGTCGGCGTAGCCATGATCGGACTCCTTTTGTGATTTCGTATAATGTTAGATAGTACGGCGAAATTGCGCAATCGTCAAGGGGTATACGCGGTTACCTGATATTCCCGATAATCGTATGGTGTCCGCTTTTCCGGATTCACTGCGGGGTCGGCCGATCCTGCCCCGGGGCAAAAAGTAATTGATTGCCGGACAGGAATGTACGATACTATAAGTATAACATCATTGGCAAAAACAATTTATACACTTTTTACAGGACAGGTTTATATGCAAGCACGGGAACTGCTTGACAACAAGACGGCACCGGTGACGATACATCAGGAAAAGCCGATGGAATATGCCATGCGACTTCTGACCGAGAATAAAATCGGTTCGCTGGTTATCATCGACGACAACGATAAACCGGTTGGTATTATCACCGAGCATGACATTATGAAACTGGCTTATCGATTCCGCGGCGATATGATGGATATACGAGTCGGCGACCATATGACCGGACGAATCCAGACAGCCCGACCGGATACCGACATCAAAGATATTGCAAAAACTATGATCGAACGCCGTTTTCGACACATGCCGATCATCGACGAAAACGAAAATCTGTGCGGTATTATCTCGATCAGAGATATCATGAAAGCAAGTCTGAAGGCGGCCCTGCTGCCGTAATATCGCGCCATCGGTGGCGAATGGGAGGGATTCCACCACCGGGTTTTAATCATCATTCGGGGGCCGGGATATTAGCCAGATTATCCAGCGGGGGTTATCGTTGCCATGGAAGCTTTCACGCCGGGAGCATTGGTCTCGAATACCGGGGCCGGCATTATATATTCAATCAGAACGGCTTTCCCCGATTCGCTTTCGCCCAGTAATTTGTAATTGGCCACCTGGGTATTGTGAATCAAATACTGTTGAAACGGCAAGCCATTGAGTTCGATTGTCGTCGCGGTCAAATTTGTTTCATTGCCCCGACCTTTAAGCAATTCAATATATTTTGCGCGGACCTTATCTATCGAATCGCCGCCGGTTTCGATTTCTGCAATGTACATCACCGACTGAGTCGCTGAATCGGCGAAGGCCGCTATTGGGAAAAGCGGATAAAACCTGGTGCCGATATCGGTACTATTGATCATATCGCGAAATTCCCGGACGCGGGCTTCGGTAAAACGGCCCCAGTCGGCGGGTGGTGAGAGTTTGACACCGACCGATGGCAACTCGATCTCCGCAGCAACCAGTTCGGGAGCGGCCGTATAGGGATCGACGTCCACGTGCGGGGAATCCGACGAACAGCCGGTTAGCGGCCAGAGATGACAGAGTAAGAGAAATACAATGATACCAACGGTTGCGATTCTTCTTGTGACAGGCATAAGACCCTCCAGTGGGAGAATCTATGGCGCAACCGAAGATGTGTCAATCGGATTCTGAATTACACCGGGGTGAATTCGGCAATTTCTTCCGGTTCTGTTTCGGCAACCGTTCCTGAGACTTCGGTCGAACGGGTAGAATCTTGCGGGGAGATAAAAATCGCCCGAATCTTGTTAAACAGTTCTTCAATATTCAGCTTGGTGACATGGGCGTCGGCCTTGAGATATTCGGCCCGCGATTTCATGCCAATATCGCCGATCGACGAATACACAATCACCGGCAGGTTTTTATTGCATTTGGCCTCGCCGTTGCGAATAGCCACAGTCAGCGCCAGACCATCCATACGCGGCATTTCGACATCGGAAACGACCAGGGCAAAGCCCTCGGGATCAAGTTTGAGTGTATTCAAAGCCTCGATACCATCGCAGACAGTTACCACCTCAAAGCCCATTTCACCAAGTTCCACCGCCAGCATTTCGCGTACCGATGATGAGTCCTCGGCGACCAGAACCCGCCGTCCGGCGGCATCGAATTCCTGGTCGGAAATTATAGTCCGGCCGGAATGCTGCAGATTGGGGCATAAATCAAGGATAATAGTCTCATAATCGAGCAGGAGCACAATATGATCCTCGGTCGGCTTGACCATACCAAGAATGTAGCGGTGATCGAAATTTCCCAGGACGCCTTTGGCGTCAATGACATCTTCCCACTTGAAATGATGAATCCAGTCGACCCGTTCGACCAGGAAACCATTGGATACCTCGAAAAATTCCGTCACGATGATTTTGTTACTTTTTTTCTCATCGATCGGAGGCAGCCCCAGGAATCTGGCCAGGTCGATAATCGGCACAACCTGTCCGCGATCCTCGAAAACACCGCGGACGCAGGGATGCGAATCGGGTGTCGCTGTTTTCAGCGTCAGCTTGGAGATGATCTTGTTGACTTTAAGTATATTGATACCGAAGCTCGAATTGCCAACCCGGTATTCCAGGATCCTGACTTCATTTGATCCGCTTTTTAGATAAGATTCAGCTTCCATCGTTTTCATGAGTTTATCTCCCGCATGGTATGGTAAATCGGAACCGTGCCCCCCCGCTGGGAGCGGCTTCAGCGATAATAGCGCCGTTCATTGCCTCGATCGCCTGACGACAGAGATACAAACCGATCCCGACGCCGCGATGCAGCCCCTGGGCCCGAAAATTCGCCTGTTTAAAGGGCGAAAAAAGCGCCTCGGGATCCAGGTCGCCCAGTCCCGCGCCGGTATCATCGATGCACACTTCAACCCGCTGGTCAATCTGTCTGCTCGATACCAGGATTTTTCCGCCTCGTGGTGTATGGCGCAGGGCATTATAGAGCAGGTTGTCCATAACTCGGTTCAGCATCAAATGATCAGCCCGAACCGGGGATGTCGCAGTCACGGCACTGGTTAAAATCGCAACACCGTTTTCCGCCGCCGCCGGCAGGACCATGGTTGCGCTTTCTTCAATTACCGCTTTGATATCAACCGTTTCAATATTCAGATCGATCGCTGAATTGCCGCTGCGCGTGGCGGTCAGCAGATCATAGACGATTGCTTCCGCCCGATCCAGCGCAATACCGGTGGCCTCCAGCAGCCGTTGATGATCTGCTTTCTTTGGATCAAGACGGCCTCGTTGCACCAGTCGAAAGACTGTTTTTAATGACGCCAGCGGTCCCTCCAGGTCGTGAACGAACATCGACACGAACTGCAGGATAAGTTCCTGATCGTCGGCCGTGCCCGGCAACATACCGGAAGCTGTTTGCTGTTGTTTTTTGGTCATGGAATCCCTTAACTCTCCACCCCTTTGTCCTGAAATCCCCTATACTCGATATCGGCGATTGCGCCATTTTCTCCAATGACTCCGGCCGGAATTGCGGTTCTTTGTCCGTAAATCCCCGCAATTGAGTGATTAAAGTATTGCAACTCAGGGTCGCGGTTCCTATATTCGCCGCATACTGCTTGTCAAAGGAGGGATCGGACACATGCGGGCTATGATTACCGGCATTACGGGGCAGGATGGCTCCTATCTGGCCGAACTGCTGTTATCGAAGGGATACGATGTCTACGGCATCGTTCGGCGCTCATCAACCGAGACATTCGAGCGCATCAGTCATCTGCGCGATAAAATCAAATTCATCCAGGCCGACCTTCTGGATCAATTGTCAATTATAAGTGCGCTTGAGGAGGCCCGCCCGGATGAGGTCTACAACCTTGCCGCCCAATCATTTGTACCGACTTCGTGGACACAGCCGGTCCTCACCGGCGAATTTGATGCTATCGGTGTGACGCGCATGCTCGAGGGCATTCGACTGGTGAACAAAAAAATCCGTTTCTATCAGGCGTCATCGTCGGAAATGTTCGGTAAAGTCCGCGAAGTTCCGCAGACCGAAATGACCCCATTTTATCCCCGTTCGCCCTATGGCGTCGCCAAAGTCTATGGCCATTTCATTACCGTCAACTACCGTGAAAGTTATGATCTCCACGCCACCAGCGGTATTTTGTTTAATCATGAATCACCGCGGCGCGGGCTGGAATTCGTTACCCGCAAGATTACCGATGGCGTCGCGCGCATCAAACTCGGCCTGGCTGATCAACTGGCGCTGGGTAATCTCGATGCCAAACGCGACTGGGGTTTTGCCGGTGATTATGTTCGCGCCATGTGGCTTATGTTGCAGCAGGATGAGCCGCAGGATTTTGTCATTGCCACCGGCGAAAATCATTCGGTCAAGGATTTCGTTGAAGAAGCGTTTGGGTATGTCGATCTCGACTACAAGAAATATGTCGTTCAGGATCCGCGCTTTATGCGGCCGGCCGAGGTCGATCACCTGATCGGCGATCCCTCCAACGCCCGCAATATTCTTGGCTGGGAGCGCGACTACAACTTCGCCCAGCTGGTTCAGATGATGGTTGACGCCGACCTCAAACGCCACGAGGGAAAACGCCATTAACGCCTACATCACCGGAATATGCGGATTTGCAGGCACCTGGCTGGCGGCCGAACTGCAGGCCGCCGGGTATACCGTGCGTGGTTGCGCCCGGCCGACCGACGATGATACCAATCTCAAAGCGGCGTGCCGGAGACTGACCGTCGACCGCTTTGATATTCTCGATGCCGATGCCTGCCGTACGTATCTGGTAAAGGCACGACCCGATTATGTTTTTCATCTGGCCGCAATTGCTTCCGTCGGGCAATCGTTTTCAATGGCTGCTGCGACGTTCCGCGTGAATGTCGCCGGGACACAGAATGTCTATGATGCGCTTCGTGATCGCACCTGGCTCAAAAAAATCGTCCTGGTCAGTTCATCGGATGTCTATGGTCCGGTCAAATCACATGACTTGCCGCTGAAGCCCTCGCAACCGTTTAACCCCATCTCCCCTTATGCCCGTTCCAAGGTGGCGGCCGAGTTTCTGTCGCAGACATATATCGATCAATATGATCTCCCGATCGTCATCGCCCGGGCTTTTAATCATACCGGTCCGGGACAGGAACCAAATTATGTAATTCCGTCATTCTGCCGTAAAATTGTGGCGGCCGAACGATCCGGGGGTAAGAAACCGGTTTTAGTCGGTAATTTGAATGTTTCGCGTGATTTAGCCGATGTCCGGGATATGGTGCGGGGGTATCGGATGCTGGCCGAGTCTGGAACGGCCGGGCGGGTATATCATCTGTGCAGCGGTAAGGTCTTTAAAATCAAAGACCTTCTCAACAAACTTTGCAGCTTTTCCGATATTAAAATAAGCGTTAAACGCGATCCGAAATTGATGCGTACATCGGACATACCGATTCTGCGCGGGAGCTATCTGGCCACCGCTCGCGAGGTCGGCTGGAAACCGGCCATTACTATCGACACGACCCTGGCCGACACATTGGCCTACTGGCGGAACCACTTGTAGAAGCAGGAGCAGACTATGGCGAAAAAACTCATCGATAAAATCCAGGATAGAAGCGCCAAAATCGGCGTTATCGGGCTCGGCTATGTCGGGCTGCCGCTGGCGGTTGAATTTGCCGAGGGCGGCTTTACTGTCACCGGTTTTGATATCGCCAGGGAAAAGGTCAAAATGATCAAAGCCGGGAAATCATATATCGATGATATCCCCGACAGCCGAGTACAACCGCTGGTCAAGGGCAACCTGCTCAATGCGACCGACAACGACAGCCTGCTGGCCGAGATGGATTGTGTTTCCATCTGTGTCCCGACGCCGTTATCCAAAACCAAGGACCCTGATATCAGCTATATCCTGGCCGCACTCGACTGGCTGCTCAAGCACCTGCATAAAAATATGCTGATCGTCCTCGAGTCGACGACCTATCCCGGGACAACCGAAGAGGTCATCATGCCGCTTCTGGAAGAAACCGGTCTCAAAGTCGGCAGCGATATTTACCTGGCCTTCTCCCCCGAGCGCGTTGATCCCGGCAATGCCGTCTATACGACCAAAAACACCCCTCGCGTAGTCGGCGGCGTCACCGCGCAGTGCACCAAAATCGCCAAGATGTATTATGAATCGGTCATCCCCAATATCCACGCCGTTACCTCGACGCAGTCGGCCGAGATGGTCAAGCTTTTGGAGAACACCTTCCGCTCGGTCAATATCGGCCTGGTTAATGAGGTTGCGGTGATGTGCAATCGTCTCGGGCTGGATGTCTGGGAAATCATTAATGCCGCCGCCACGAAGCCGTTTGGTTTTATGCCTTTTTATCCCGGTCCCGGTCTGGGCGGGCACTGTATCCCGATCGACCCGCATTATTTGTCCTGGAAGTTGAAGACCCTTAATTATTACGCCCGTTTTATCGAGCTGGCCGGCGAGATCAACTCACAGATGCCCGAATGGGTCGTTGACCGTGCTGCGGATCTGCTCAATGATCACAGCAAGTCGGTCAAGGGCGCCACTATTGTCCTGCTGGGGGTGGCGTATAAAAAAGACATTCAGGATGTCCGCGAATCTCCGGCCCTCGATGTCTGGAAGCTGCTGGAAGAGCGCGGCGCCAGAGTCAAATACAACGATCCTTTTGTGCCGGCGGTCAGATGGCACGACAAGAGTGTTAAATCGACCAAATTGACCAAGGCGGTATTTAACATGGCTGATCTGACGATCATTTTGACCAATCACAGTGCGTACGACTACAAATGGATTGTTGAGAATTCCAATCTCGTCTTCGATACGCGCAATGCCACGGCTAATATCCGGGCTTCGAAGAAGAAGGTCGTGAAGTTGTAATTGGGGATTCGATACAGTTTTCTTATTTGAGGGCGGCCTTGTGCCGCCCTTTTTTCTGAATTTTCACCCGGGATTTCCTGCCGTCACTCCGTACTGCCTGATCATTACGCCGGCCATTCCTCGATAAGATGAACTGTCCAGTTCTCGTCAATCCAGACGCCATAAATCGCAATCGGAAAGCCCATATCTTTCACGATCTGCATCGATTGCCTGACTTCCTGAAGATGCGTCTCTCGATCGACCGGGTTGCCGCCGCAGTCGTGATGGCCAGCGATGACGAGATTCGTAGAACCATGTTTTTCAACCGAGATGCCGATTTTTGTTTTCAATGCTTCGAGTTTTTCACCGGCAGCGGTGGTAACATATTTATCGGGACCGGCCTCGGTGATAACATCGACATACTCGACGCCGAACTTATCTTTCATCCACCTGGCCAATGGCTCCTGCACCCGGCCATCCATACAATTGATTGCTGTGGCAAAGCTGCCCATGATGTCTTCTCCTCTCTATACCGAAACTGCGCGTTCGATCAATGCTTCTTCATATTGATGGACAATCTCAAACCCGAGCCGTTTGTACACGCGAATAGCCGGGTCATTATCGAATTTAACATTCAGACAGATCATTTTCCCCTCCCGCACCAGTTCATCGACCAGATATGACGTCGTGCGGGTAGCCAGGTTGCGACCACGAAACGCGGGGTGGGTGGCGATCGATCCCAGCACGGCGATATCATATTCATTCGAATACACATGCAGCGATGCCACCGAAGCCAGATTATCGCCGTCAAAGTAGCCATAGACTTTTTTGGTTTCCAGGATACGCTTGTCGAAATAGACATCGGGGTACGAGCGATGATAAAATTCGACCATCATTTCGGCATGACTCGCATCGAGTCGGATAATACGGTCAGCATCCTTTTCCTTATGCCCCGGTTTGAAGTCTACCAGCCTCATTTTGAAGTGGGTACCAAGCGGTTTGATCGCATACTGCGACGCCAGGACACGATGGGAATCATGCTGGAAATGGACAAAGCAATTACGGGGCAGATCGGGGATGACCTGTTCAAGAAAACCCTGGAATCTGTCGGTGACACCAAAGAGCATGATAGTGGGAAAATCGGGATTATTATAGACGAGAACCGCTTCTTCTATATGGCCATTGTCATTAAGCAGAACCGGCCACCAGCAGATTTCGAAAAAGAAGGGATCAAGATCGCCGATGTGATAGGCAAAAAGGACAGGGTCTTTTTGAAAGTGTGTAAGTAGCGCCTGCTTGTCAGTGGCTTTGGTGATTTTCATGGGGTAGTATCCATCTGTGGCATATGATACTGATTCAGGGGCGGGTGTCAAGCTCCCTGCCGCCCAAAAAGGCACAAAAAAAGGCCGTCGTATGGCGGCCTTGTCATATTTGGAATGCGACGGTCATTATGCCGACTTCTTGCCCTTCTTAGTCTTGTATTTGTACACCGGGTTGCCGGTCTTGTTGATGACCTGATCACTAACGATGACTTCATCGAGATTGGGCATAGTCGGCGCTTCGAACATGATATCAAGCATGGCGGCTTCAAAGATCGAGCGCAGGGACCGTGCCCCGGTCTTGCGCAAAATCGCCTTGGCCACAGCGGCCTTGAGAGCTGATTTCTCGAAGGTGAGTTTGACGCCATCGAGCCCAAACAATTTTTGGTATTGCTTCACCAGAGCATTTTTGGGTTCGGTCAGGATTGTCATCAGCGCCTCTTCGGAAAGGGGTCGCAATGCGGTCACGACCGGAAGGCGCCCGATAAGTTCGGGAATCAGACCATATTCGAGCAAATCCTGCGGCTCGACACCAGCCAGCAGGCGACTGGAATCATCTTCAAGCGCGATTTTCTTGATATCGAATCCGACTGTCTTTCTCCCAACGCGCCGTGCAATAATCTTCTCCAGACCCTCAAACGCCCCGCCGCAGATAAAGAGGATATTGCGCGTATCGATCTGAACAAAGGCCTGCTCGGGATGCTTGCGACCGCCCTTGGGTGGAATATTGGCGACAGTTCCTTCGAGGATTTTCAACAACGCCTGCTGGACTCCCTCGCCGGAGACATCGCGGGTGATCGATGGGTTGCCGTCGGTTCGCGAGATCTTGTCAATTTCATCGATGTAAATGATGCCCCGGATCGTCTTCTGAACGTCATAATTGGCCGCCTGATACAGGCGGACCAGGATATTCTCGACATCCTCACCAACGTATCCGGCCTCGGTCAGCACGGTGGCATCGGCGATGGTAAACGGCACCGAAAGAAACTTGGCCAGTGTGTTGGCGATAAGCGTTTTCCCGGTTCCGGTCGGACCGAGCAGCAGGATGTTCGATTTTTCCAATTCGACATCATCGCCCTCGGTTCCAGCCTGGATGCGTTTATAGTGATTATAAACCGCAACCGCGACTGTCCGCTTGGTTTCCTCCTGATCGATAACGTACTTATCGAGGAAATCCTTGATTTCGGTAGGAGATGGTACCGCGAATTCCTCGGTTTCCACCTCCGATTCGGTCGTCGCCGACATCAGATCATGGCACAGGGTAACGCAGTTATTGCAAATATATGCCTGGTACCCGGAAAAGAGCCGTTTGACCTGCGTCGCGGGTTTGCCGCAGAAGCTGCACCGTTCTATCGGACCATTGGTATTGGTATTTTTGGATTCATCATCCATGCGCTTTGTGTATCCTATTTTTTGTCCTTGCTTTTGTCCTTGTCCTGGAGCTCATAGACCTTATCGATGATACCGTAGTCTTTGGCTTCGACAGAGGACATAAAGAAGTTGCGATCAGTGTCTTTCTGGATTTTTTCCAGCGGCTGCCCGGTATGATGCACCAGCAGATCATTGAGCCGGTCTTTGGTTTTCAGAAACTCGCGGGTCATGATTTCGATATCGGAGACCTGACCCTGGGTTCCGGCCAGTGGTTGATGGATCATAATCCGTGAATTGGGTAATCCGGCCCGCTTCCCCTTGGTCCCGGCGGCGAGAAGGAAAGCGCCCATGGAGGCGGCCATACCCATACAGGTGGTCACGACATCGGGTTTGATGAACTGCATAGTATCGTAAATCGCCATGCCGGCCGTCACTGAACCGCCCGGCGAATTGATATAGAGGAAAATGTCCTTGCCGGGATCCTCGGCTTCGAGGAAGAGCATCTGGGCGATGACGAGATTAGCGATGTTGTCATCAATCGGAGTACCGATAAAAATAATTCTATCCTTGAGCAGACGGGAGTATATATCATAGGCCCGCTCGCCGCGGCCCGTCTGTTCCACTACCATTGGAATCAGCATTGGTTTGTTCCTTCCTTAATCTGACGTCTTCTCCTGCGATCCGGTCGCGTGCCCAGAGAGAAAATCGAGCACTTTTTCTTCGAGTATTCCATCTCTTATATCGGTTGCCTTGCCGGACTGCGCCAGCACTTCCTTGGCTTTATCCACTTCCAAATGATACATCTGAGCGAACTCTTTGATCCATTGTTCGATATCCGATGGTCCCACTTCCAGCTTTTCCTGCAATGCCAGGCGATGGAACAGCAAATACCATCGAATAGCCTTCTCGCCGTTTTCCCGATGCTTATCCCGGAGCTGCTGTTCGTCGATGTCGGTGTTGGGATTATGGCGTTTTTGTTCTTCGAGGAGATTGTGGAAATACGATTCCAGCATCGTTTCCGGAACCATGATCTTGTTCTTCTCGATTAGCTGCTCGATGAGTGACTTACGGTTGTCCTTGGTCCGTTTGACCTTGGCCTCTTTTTCGAGCTGCGTACGGATATCGAGCTTGAGTTCAAGCAGTGTCTCGGCCTGACCGGATTGTTTGGCGAATTCATCGGTCAACGCGGGCAGCACCCGCTCCTTGATCTCGTTGACAGTGACGCGATAGACAACCCGTTTGCCGGCAAAGCGCGGATTGGGGTAATCGTGACCATAGTTGATTTCGACTTCACGCATGTCATCACGGCTCGCGCCGATAAGCGCCTTGACAAATTCTTTGTCAGTATACTCACCGTTGAGATCGATTTCCTGATTCTGGTAATAGGTCTCATCGAAAATTTCGGTGTCGCCCTCGGCCACTTCCAAATCACAGATCAGGACATCATTTTCAGTGGCCGGGCGATCAACTGTTCGCAGTGATGCCTGACTTTTACGAAGTTCTTCGAGGACGGCCTCGACTTCGCTATCCTCGACTGTGACCTCGCTTTCATCGGTCGCAAGGCCGTCGAAGGTGATCGTATCGATCTGAGGCATCACTTCGATGCCCATCGTGAATTTGAGGGGTTTGCCCTCATCGACATTAAGATCGGTCAAGGTCGGCGGACCAACCGGCTCGAGGCTTTTCTCACGAACCGCTTCTTCGTAGTACTTACGGACCATCTGGTCGATCAGTTCGCCGGTCGCCTCATTTTTAAATTTACTGCGGATAACATTAAGGGGGGCTTTACCGGGACGAAAGCCCTTGATATTTGCCTTCTGGCGCAATTCGTTGTAAATCCGCTGGTATTCTCTATCGACGAGATCGGATGGGACTTCGACTTTGAGTTCTCGCTTGAGACCGTCTTTTTCAACAACTTCAATTTCCACGCAGGACCTCCGCTATTCAAACATATGCGAAAGGGGGGACTCGAACCCCCACCCCGTCAAAGGACTGGATCCTAAATCCAGCGCGTCTACCAATTCCGCCACTTTCGCAACCAGTACGCGGTGCCAATGTACGGTATTTGGGCGATGCGGTCAATTATATATTAGAATCATTGCCACGACCGGTCCTGTGGAGATGTGATCACAACCGGACGGCCGGTGGGGACGGTTATCGCGTTGATCATCAGGGAGTTGGGGTGGCAGGCAGGATAGTCAAGCGGGGGCGAAAATAGCCGATAAAACTGGCATATAGATTCTTGACAAATGGTGATATGTCGTTATATTACGCGACCTGTCATGCGGCCGGAATATTCTGATGAACGAGAATGGTGTTTTTGATACGGTTGTTTGACTTAAGACGGTCGCTTAATGTAGCGCTGCTGAACAGCAGGCCGACAGCATCGTAAGACGACATAGTAAATAGACGATACACTCCCCTGTAGCTCAGTGGTAGAGCAGCTGACTGTTAATCAGCGGGCCGCTGGTTCGAGTCCAGCCGGGGGAGCTTTTTTTGTGAACCAAGTTGGCACAGTTCCCGA
>CAZGLR010000028.1:0-22892 GCA_964526635.1 uncultured Ignavibacteriales bacterium
GCACTTCCGGTATTGCAATTAATCGATATTATGCTTTTTCAATTTATTATAGATAACGCGACGGCTGATGCCAAGCAGCCTGGCCGCCTCTTTGCGATTATTATTTGTCGCTTCCAGTGCCCGAAGCACCATCGTCCGCTCGATTTCCTCTAGCGGGGTGCCGATTTCAAAGGCGACTTTCGTGGGGCTGGGATCGATATTATGGAATCGTTTCGGCAGATGCTTCGGCTGCAATTCATCCGAGTCGCACATTAATATTGCCCGATGAATGATACTTTTCAGTTCACGAACATTGCCCGGCCAGTCAAACGACTGCATGATTTCCATGAACTCCCGCGATACCCCGACCAGGTCGCGATTATTGGCGCGGCAGTAGGTCGCCACGAACTCATTTACCAGCAGGGGAATATCCTCCGGGCGATGCCGCAGGGGTGGCATATTGATGCGAAAGACATCGAGCCGATAAAATAAATCCTCACGGAATTCACCGCGTTCGACTTTGGCCTCAAGATCGGCGTTGGTCGCGGCAAGAAGACGGGCTGAAGCCGTGATCGCCTGCGAGCCACCCAGACGATGAAATGATTTCTCATCAAGCACACGCAGCAGACTGACCCGGACTTTTTCGTCGATACAATCGATTTCATCAAGAAAAACCGTCCCGTTGCCGGCCCGTTCAAATACTCCCTGATGAGTCTTTATCGCGCCGGAAAACGCACCCTTCTCATGGCCGAACAATTCGCTGGCCACCAGATCCGAGGGAAGCGAACCGAGATTGATGGCGATAAACGGCTCACCGGATCGTTTGCTGCGACGGTGGATGATCTGCGCAGCGAGATCTTTGCCGGTGCCGGTATCGCCCAGAATCAGCACCGGGACTTCCGATTGCGCTACACGCTTGATGGATCTATACACCTGCTGCATCGATGGCGCCCGCCCGATCAGCATATCGAAACGATCCCCCTGGCCGATTGCTTCGGTTTTCTCGACAACCAGCTTTTGATCCCTGAGGGCAGTCTCGATCAATAGCCTCAGTTCATCATCGCTCACCGGCTGCTTGGCGTATTGATACGTCCCCACCTCAAGGGTGGACACCACATTCTCAAGACTTTCGGGACGGGTTATAAACAGGATTTGCGAACGGGGACTTTCTTTCGCTATCGACTTCACCAGTTTGTCGTTGCTTGATTGATCATTACCCGGAGTGGCCGAATCGGTGAGAACGATTATATCAAAGGAAGTCCCGCGAACTATCTCGACAAGGTTGGCCGTACCTTTGTGCCAGGCAATGTGCGTCTTTCTGTCGAGAGATAAATTGCCGATTCGCTCCGATAACTTCTTGTCATCCGAAACGACAGCGATATTCAGCGGATGATCCGACACGCACGCGCTCCTTTCAGATATAAACTACTACGCCGGCCCCTGGCGAGAAGATCCATATAAAATTACAGATGACTCTCCAGCTACCGCAGGCAGCCTCAATAGTCTACCATAAAAAAGGGCGATAGTCAGATAACAGCACGCCAGCTGCTGGTATCAACAGCATCAGAACTAAAACATACCATAAACTGCCGGCCA
This sequence comes from uncultured Ignavibacteriales bacterium, assembly GCA_964526635.1. Lineage (GTDB taxonomy): Bacteria > Zixibacteria > MSB-5A5 > GN15 > JAAZOE01 > CAZGLR01. The sequence continues at coordinate 1,576 of CAZGLR010000028.1, forward strand.
ATGCAAGTACCATTATCCCATCAAGAACCCGTGCGGTGTTTTAACAGCATCAACATCAATTATTTAGACCACATCAATCCGCATACGAAAACGGGGTCCGGCAGACGCCGAACCCCGTATGTATCGCCGTGTCTTTTATTATCTACTTACCCGGCGGCCAGGCCCAGGTGTGGTATTCGACAACCGTATTGTCCGGTGATAGATATGGCCACCGTGGCGGATAGGGACCATAGTACCGGTACGTCACAGTCAGGTGATTCCGCACATCCTTGGCCCCGGCATCCCAGGCCGCGTCTTCGGCATTGAATCGTTCGCTCCATGTATCGACATTGCCATCGAGAGTGACCACCCCGCGATCGACATCGACATTGACTTCATCATGCTCCACAAACGGACTCCAGAAAAGCTCATCGCGAACATCTTCCTTGATTTCCATATCCGGTTTCCAGTTCCAGACATATTCGTAGTCCAGATTATTGGTAACTCCGGTAACACCCTTGACAGTCGACGCTACCTGTTTGGCGATAGTCTTTTCGAATGAATTATTGACTATGCCCGATAACGTCACCCGGCCATTGTGGGCATCGACAACGACATCGAAACGCGAAACATACGGATTCTCGCCGATTGCCTGGCCGACCTGTTCTTCCAGCTCTGAATCCAAGGGTCTCATTTCGGGGCGTATTTTCAGATGATTCTTCACCCGCCAGACACCAACCGTATTGCGGGCGTCCTGTTCAGCCGCCTGCTTGGCCCGGAGATTACTGACCACGCCGGTCAAAGTAACAGTGCCATCGTCAACTGTCACTTCCGGATTAAATGAGTAAAGACGCGGATCATACAGAAAGGCATCCTTTACCGCGCTTTTAATCTCCTCGTCGGTTCGGGTCACATAGGTCGACTTGCGGCGCATATCATCCCGCATCCACCAGCGAATTTCGATATCATCGGCTTCCACCGATGTCACCCCGCTGACCCAGGCGTCGGCCACCGCACGGTTCTTTTCGGTCAGGCTTCCGACCGTGCCCTCGAGCTGAACGCGGCCGTCATAGACATCAATCTTCAGCAATTTGTCATCGACGCGAACATCATTGGCCAGACGTTTTTCGATTTCGGCAAGTATTTCCGAATCGGGGCGATCCATATCATAGTCTATTGTGGTATTATTTTCGACACCGCGAACACCGGTGACATTTTTGACAACCGTCGCCGATAACTGCTTTTCCTGCCAGGAATCGACTGTGCCGGTCAGGGCAACGATGCCGTCGGTAACAGTTGTTTCAATTTCATAGGCGTCGGCGACCGGGTCCTCGAGGATCACTTCGCGGACAGCATCCTGCAATTCACTGTCGCTGCGATTCTTATCGGGATTCACCTCGATCCGATTAACAACAGCACGAACACCGACAGTTGCCGAAGCCAACGTCGCAGCCCGTTCTTTGGCCAGAATACTGTTGGCATCACCGGTCAATGTGACGATGCCATCGAACGTCTCAATATCAATATCATTGGCATTCACCGCATCATCTATCCACAGATCAGTTTCAATCGCATCAGTGATATCAATATCTTCGACCGATTCCTGATCCTGCGCAGCCAGAGGAGCGGTCAGCAGAAAGCCCAGGGTAAAGAAAGCAATCAGAGCCAGACGAAACATGTGCCGACTGCTTAATACCGCCCGTTCTTGCCCAAGCGGTTGAACCAACTTGATATGCATAGGCATCTTGCTTCTCCTTTCTTCTCATTCATATGTTCCGAGAGGCTTCAGGCAGTTACAATGTCATACACAACACCCCTCATATATTTTTTCTGTGTCATTCTACCAACAAGAACCATGCCAAGTGTAGAAACCGGCTATGTTCGCCTTGCAACGTGTACCCTAAGTTACAGTTAGTTATAACGTTCAGCTGATTGCGACAGGATCCAGGCTTTCGTGATGATGGCAAAATTCGATAGCATTCGTGTGTGAAAGGGTGGTACAGAATAACCTCCCCCAATTGAAACACAATATAGCTCAAGCGCTTGACAATTTAAATATCAGGATGTACCGTCACGATATGACGGCAATCACATTTCAATCGATCGGTGTCATTCATACGCCGTTTACTGACAAAAAAAATATGCCGATCCAGCCCAAAGGCGGAACGGATATACGCGCCACAGTCGAGGTGTTTGAACCCTACTGCGATGCCCTGGCGGATCTCGATGGCTTCTCGCATGTCATTCTGCTGTACTATCTTCACCAAAGCAGCGGTTACAATCTGCGCGTGGTGCCGTTTCTCGATACCGAGGAACGCGGCCTGTTTGCTACCCGGGCCCCTCGGCGACCCAACCCGATTGGTCTCTCAGTCGTGCAACTGAATAGCATCGACAACAGCATACTCCATATCCAGAATATCGACATACTCGATGGCACGCCCTTGCTGGATATCAAGCCATATGTGCCCGAATTCGATTCGCCGGCTGACATTCGTCTGGGCTGGCTTGAACATGTCTCCAAGAACGCCGGCCGGCACCGTTCGGATAATCGTTTTGATTGAGCAGACGCCCGCGGGCTGACGGCAACCACAGCCGCTGTGAATAAACATCGGCCTAATTGCTGACGATATCTCTTCGTATCACCATAATTGGAGAGATGAAAACAGCAACCGGCAGATAATAATCGCCGGGATGACAGCAGACCATTATCGACGGTGGAATATACAGGCAGATAGATGACTCACAGCCATAATCATACCCATACTCCCACCCGCCGCTGGGGCACAGCTTTTACGATTGGTATCGGTCTGAACGTCGCCTTTGTGGTTATTGAGGTGGTCTATGGCCTTCGCGCTAATTCATCGGCCCTGTTGGCCGATGCCGGGCACAATGCCAGCGATGTCCTCAGCCTGGTCTTTGCCTGGGCCGCAATCCATTTTGCCGCGCGCACCCCCGGCGGGCGATATACCTATGGCCTCCGCCGGACGACCATCCTGGCCTCGATCCTCAATGCTCTTTTGATTATTGTCGCAGCCGGTATCATCACCTGGGATGCCCTCGGAAAATTCCGTCATCCCCCCGAAGTCGCCGGTATGACGATCGTGATTGTCGCCGGTATCGGCGTGATAATCAACACGATCACCGCCCTGCTGTTCATGCGGGGACAGCGGCATGATCTCAACATCAAGGGCGCTTTTTTGCATATGGCCGCCGATGCCGCCGTATCCCTGGGCGTTGTCATAGCCGGACTTGCAATTCGCTTCACCGGCGCGATGTGGATTGATCCGGTTATCAGCCTTGTTATTGTGCTGGTAATTCTCTATGGCACCTGGGGATTATTGCGGGATTCGGTCAACCTGGCCCTCGACGCCGTACCCAAAGCGGTTGATCTCAGCCAGGTACGGAAATTTCTGGAATCGCAGCATGGTATCGTTTCGGTTCATGATCTGCATGTCTGGGGTATGAGTACGACCGAAACCGCCATGACCGCTCACCTGGTGGCGCCCGATGGCGTCGCCGATGATTTCGTCTTTGCCATTCAGCAGGAACTCGGCAGCCGTTTTGGTATTCACCATACCACCATACAAATCGAAGCCAGAGACGGCACCGAAATCTGTCCCGGCGGTGACTGCGGTCACGCCCTCTAAATTGAATTACTCCACCTGATCTTCAATTATTATATGGACTGATATAATCCATAATTTTGCTTGTATGTTAGACCGTCTTACCTATATTAATGATATGAGTCGGGCAAGGAAAGAAACCGGTCAAGCGGCGGCACCCAGCCGGGCCATTGACGGTCATTCTGAAGACACTGTGATCCGTCGTATTCTCGAGGGCACCGCCCCGGAAACAGGCGCCGAGTTTTTCAATATCCTGGTGAAAAATCTGGCGCTGGTGCTTGACACCGCCGGCGCCTGGGTGACCGAATACGTACCTGATCATCATCGACTGCGATCGAAGGCGTTCTAGTTCGCCGGCAATTACATCCACGATTATGAGTACGATATCGTCAACACCCCATGTGAACTGGTCATCAATGACCGGACATTGATCCATATTCCTGATGAAATCACCCTGCACTTCCCGCATGATCCCGATCTGAAACCGTTGAACGCCGTCAGCTACATGGCGATGCCGTTGTTCAATAACAATAAAAACACCGTTATTGGCCATCTGGCCATTCTCGATACCAAACCGATGCCCAAACGGCCCCGCTATGAAGAGCTTTTTCGCATTTTTGCCGCCCGCGCCGGTGCCGAACTGCGCCGTATTCGGGCAGAGCGGGAAGCCCGGGAGAAGCAAGAACAGTTAAGTCGCCTGTTCGAAAGCGCTCTCGATGCTATCCTGGAGCTGGACAATCAATTGAAAGTGATTCGTGGAAACTGCGCTGCCGAAAGAACATTTAAAATATCGCGGGAAGAGTTATCCGGCATCCCGCTGCAGGATATTCTCGATACTGCCGGCGTCGGCAAAATCCGCATGCTCATCAAAAGTCAAAACGACAATACCCGGACGTCCAGTGGATCATGGATTCCCGGAGGCCTGAATGCCATAAATGGCGATGGTGAGCTATTTCCAGTCGAAGGAAGCCTCTCGCAATATGAGCACAATGGCAATACATTCCATACCCTCATACTCCGGGATGTGAACGAAAAACTTGCCGCCGAACACCGGATCCATTCTCTCCAGAGCCAGACTGAATACCTGCGGGCGGAACTCGATGCTGTTCATAATTTCCGGCAGATCATCGGCACATCGCCCGCACTTACGGCCGCCCTGAAGTCGGTACGCCAGGTCGCCGGGACCGACGCCACAGTATTAATTCACGGTGAAACCGGGACCGGCAAGGAATTGATTGCGCGCGCAGTACACGATGAAAGCCGGCGGAGCGAGCAGCCATTGATCAAAGTCAATTGCGCCGCGATACCATCGACACTGATCGAAAGCGAATTTTTCGGCCATGCAAAGGGCGCCTTTACCGGGGCGACCGAGAAACGTGAGGGCCGCTTTGCGCTTGCCGATGGCGGCACGATTTTTCTCGATGAAATTGGAGAACTCCCCCTCGATGTGCAGGCCAAGCTCCTGCGTGTTATCCAGGAGGGAGAATTCGAGCCGGTCGGCAGTTCCAAAACATGCCGCGTCGATGTTCGCATTATCGCGGCTACCAATCGCGATCTCTTGCACGCCTCGGCCGATGGGACATTCCGCGAGGATCTGTATTATCGTCTCAATGTATTTCCCATCGTCGTTCCCCCCCTGCGCGATCGCGGCGATGATATCATACTGCTGGCCGAGGCCTTCGCAAAATCATTCAGCCAGAAAATCGGACGGCCCGCGGCGGCATTGTCGCACACCTGCCGGGAATGCCTGATGGCCTATTCCTGGCCGGGGAATGTCCGCGAACTGCAAAACGTGATAGAACGGGCTGTTATTATCGCCCACGACGGCATCCTCAATGTCGCCGAGATACTGCCGCAGACGATGCCGCCTGCGGGGCATACAGCGGATGCAAACGGTCATGAGAGCAATGCACCCATCTTGACAATTGATCAAATGCGTGATATGGAAATACGCAATATCAGACGGGCACTTGATACGGCACAATGGAAAATATCAGGCCCCGATGGCGCCGCTGCACTCTTGGGCATACCGCCATCCACACTTGCTTCCCGTATGAAAGCGCTGGATATATCCAGGTCCGCCTGATTACACCTCCGACACTTCGATAGTCGCGATAACTCGTTAATCTCTCTCGCGAGATTTCGCTTTTCACGATATCTCGACACCCCGTTGCAAGTTGTTCGTTGCTGTCATTCCTATATATAGCAACAGGTTGTATGCTATTTTCAGTTTTGGCACACCATCTGTTATTCCCTTCTGACAGAACAAAAAATAAACAACGCAGCAACCAATAACTAACTAACGGAGGATGAAACAATGCAGAAGATGGAAACCAAAACCGTGAATGGCGTCAATGTCGACAAGCTGTTCGAAACGATCAACGCGATCAAAGACAACCCGGTCATCGCCAAGTTCAAATTCAGCCTTGAAAATGAATGGATGGACTGCGGTCACAATCGTTCGATGATTAAAGGCTTCCATGGCGCCTGCGAAGACATTGATCATGCTCAGACATTTATGCTGGACGCCGACGAACCGGCCATCCTGCTGGGTATGGACAAGGGTCCCAATCCGGTCGAATATCTGCTCAAAGCCCTGGCCGGCTGTGTTACCAGCGCAATTGTCTACCATGCCGCAGCCCGCGGTATCAAAATCGAAGAGATGGAAACGACTGTATCGGGTAACATCGACCTGCAGGGTTTCCTCGGCATTCGCGACGATGTTCGCAACGGCTACGAAAGCATCAAAATGAACTACCGCATCAAGGCCGATGTCGACGATGATCAGCTTCAGGAGCTTTGCCAGCTCGGCCCGATGTATTCACCAGTTTTCAACTCGGTGACCCAGGGCGTGCCGGTAATGGTCAACTGCGAGCGGAAATAGCGACATGATGTGCTTTCACGGACCAGCCAACCATTAACAAAAACAGGCGGTCGAATCTATCGGCCGCCTGTTTTCTATTGTCAGGAGATTAGGATTGCTCAACATTATAGTACTGAGCAATGCTGCCGTCGCTATGGGCAAACCACGGCCGTTTTCGTTCTGCTCCACATTATCTTAATTCTCTCCCTTTCGCTTTTCACCATTCTCGGATGCGATGTGGTCCTTGAGACCGCGCGTAGACAGAAGAATCAAAAAATTCAAGACCGCCAATACGATCGCAATTTCATATCGATGCCAGGCGACCGCAACGCCAATAGCACCGGTATTCCATATGCTGGCCGCCGTGGCGGTGCCCTGTACCTCGCCTCGGCTTTTAAGAATGGCACCACCCCCGATAAAGCCTATCCCGGTAGTAATACCCATGACAATCCTGGCATGAGCACTGCTTCCTTCGATGACAGATAATCCGACCAACATATAGCCACAGACGGCGACCGCGACCAGGGGGAACGTGCGAATCCCCGCGCGGCGGGCTTTTCTTTCCCGGTCCCACCCAATCGGCAGGGCGAGGATATAGGCTATTGCCATCTGATACATATGCGAAATAATCTGCGTGAGTGATATTTCCATACTACCGGTTGTTCATACTTTTGAGCGAAAGTGTTGTCTCATACCGCTTCCTGAAACTCCTGCTCAATGGAATTCATCGTCTGCTCAACACCGCTTTTAAATGATTCCCAGGTTTCTTCGGTTTGCTGACCCATTTCATCCAGGGATTCATTGATATCCGACTGCATCTGTTCGAGCCGCGTCTGTTCAGCCCGCAGTTCTTCCTGCGCCGCCTCACCGGCTTCGGCCATTTCCTTGGATATTTCATCAAGCCGCTGCTCAATCTGCTGCGAGGCCTCTTCCAGGTCGTTTTGCAGTTCCTGCTTTTCCTGCGATATATCAATTCCAGTGTCTTCCTGTTCCTGACCACACCCCACCATGAATGGCACGGCAAGCAATAAAACTGCGCTCAATACACTCACCACGAATACTTTTATTCTGTCATACTCCTTTTCTGTTGAAGTGGCTGTTTTTCAATATTTCATCTTCGATTGCGGCCTGAATCTCCATGTGAACAACCCCTTTCACAGGGTAGCAAATCAATGAAGTATGGGAATACCCGAATAATCAGGCACGTGCAAATGCCATTAGAGACATCATGCTCCGGGTTTGCGAACCATGCCCATGATCAGCGAAATCACGAACACGATCAAAAAGATAAAAAAGAGAATTTTGGCGATACCGGCGGAAGCGCCGGCGATCCCGCCGAAGCCAAGAACCGCCGCCACCAGCGCAACGATAAAGAATATGAGTGCCCAGCGCAGCATAGAGAATTCCTTTCGTGATAGTGAACTCAGGAAGTGGTATAGACAACAACGCCGGCCTGTTCCCTGGCCGGAGTGTGCCCCATAGTTTAATAGTGTAATGCCGAGCTTAAGTTTATGATTTCAGCGATTCTTGAAACTCATTTATCTGCTTTTCCGCTTCATCCATCGCCATGCCGTATTTTTCCTGCAACTTTCCGACCAGTTGATCACGTTTCCCCTTAACCTGATCAATGTCATCTTCGGTCAGTTTGCCCCAGCGCTCCCTGATTTGCCCCTGTACCTTTTTCCAGTTACCTTGAATTGTATCCCAGTTCATATGTACATCCTTTCAGTTTTTAATATCCTGTTTGTAACGTACCATGTATCATGCCAATGGCACGTGACTGTTGCGGCTGACGGCGTGCAGGGGATCACAGAAGTAGTGGCGGGTTGAATGATTCTATGATTAACAACAGTGCGATTCAGAAAATGTTCCATATTGGGGCAACTAATAATAATGTGTCTATCGTTGTTATAAGTTATTCGTTTCACATAAGTGTCATTATTCATGCTAATTGGATGAAGACATCATGCAGATGTAAACCCGTCAGTTAAGATCGCTGGTTGTTTTACGATAACTATATACAGGGACCTTTTTGACGGTCGGATATGTGGCGCCTTTAAGGTGGTAAAAAGCAAACGATCTTTCGATCATTGGGGGTAGTATGAATGAGCACACAACCATTCACCTGGGATGCATGGATGAATTCCGTCAATTCGATTCTAAATGGATAGAGCAATCCCGGAATACCATCTTAGGTATTGATCGTGATTTCCGGATCATCATGCTCAACCAGGCATATTTTGCATTTGCCGTGGCCAACAGCGGAGAAAATATCGCGAGTGACTTCGGCATCGGGACGAATATCCTGGACGCTATAAGCGGGCCCCAAAAAGTTTACTACCGCGAATTGTTCGCTTCATGCTTCGACAAAAACGAACCGACTGCGCATGAATATGAATGTTCCTCACCTGGTGTCTTCCGGCTGCTTAAACTCTTTATCTATCCTACTTCACAAAAAAACGTATTGCTGCTGGATCATGCGGTTATTGTTGAACAGTCGCGCCAACTGAATACGATTTCTCTATCAAGGGATACATATATCGATGATCACGGTACCATGCATCAATGCGGGCATTGCCGCAGGGTGCGGCACAACGATGGCTCCCGCTGGGACTGGCTGAACGGGGCATTTGACTATCCCGACGTCTCCCATGGTATCTGCGAGTCCTGCCTGGCGACGTATTATCCGGATATTAATATCGAGAGCGAATGACGGCACGATAAACAGCAACGAATCAATGGCTGGAGTCCTTCAGTTTCCCTCTTGCGCCATTTATCCATTTCTCAATCATGACCGGTTGAAAATATCATACCGTCACCGTATATAGTTATAGAATAATAACATCAATAACTCCGGGGAGATGATATGAAGCACAATGAACCGCCGATTGTCATTGAACAGACTATCAAGGCGCCGGTTGAAGCGGTCTGGGAAGCGATCACAGCCGTCGACAAAATGAGACGTTGGTTTTTCGAAAACATTCCTGATTTCAAACCTGAAATCGGCTTTTCGACCTCGTTCAGCGTCTTTAGTGATGATCGGGAATTTATACACCGGTGGAAGATAACACAGGTCGAACCGCGCCGCTTGCTTTCATACGACTGGTCATACGACAGTTACCCCGGGGATTCTCTCGTGACTTTTGAGTTGTTTGTTGCTGATACATCGACAAGCGTCAGACTCACCCACACTGTGCGCGATGATTTCCCTGATGATATCCCTGAATTCACCCGCGAGAACTGCCGTGGTGGCTGGGAATATTTCATCCAACAACGCCTGACATCATATCTCGAGTAATCCACCCGGGCACACCTGCTGTCGCGGGAATCAGCTCCTTGACTCTAATCGCGCCTGATTCTTTTGTTGATCTGGATGTTTTGATGTGATTAGACTGTTACAAACACACGTCACACTCATTGCACCATGCCGATATTGATAATTCTTCTAACCGGGGGATTAAGCCATGTGGTATCGTATTCCGATTATTTGCGCTATTACAATAGTCATCGCATCAGCTTCATTCGGCAACGACACCCTTGTGGACCGTGAACTCGTGGTCGGCACCAAAGAGGCGGTGCCGTTTGTCATAAAAAATCCCGATGGAAGCTGGGAAGGCATCACTATTGAATTGTGGCAGAATGTCGCCGACAAGCTGGGGTTCCGCTTCAGATTTGAAGAACGGGATCTCGATGATCTTCTCGCTGGCCTGCGCGATACCACCCTCGACGCCGTCGCCGCTGCGATCACCGTCACCGCCACGCGTGAGGAATCGGTTGACTTCAGCCATCCGTTCTATACCACCGGCCTGACTATCGCGATCTCATCGTCGAATGGCAGCGGAGGAGCGCCGGCAGTGTTATCGCGCCTGATCTCGCTTAAATTTGTCATGGCTATCGGTGCGCTGCTTATTCTCCTGGTTGTCATTGGGATCATTGCCTGGTTTTTTGAAAGACGACAGAATCCCGATGAATTCGGGGGCTCGATTATAGAGGGAATCGGATCGGGCCTATGGTGGTCGGCCGTCACAATGACCACCGTCGGCTATGGAGACAAAGCACCCCGGACTTTCGGGGGGCGCATCCTCGGTCTGGTCTGGATGTTCGCTGCGATTATTGTGGTATCCGGCTTTACCGCAACGATCGCATCATCGCTGACAGTCTCCCAGCTTGAATCTAAAGTCAGCGGGCCGGGTGATCTGCCATATGTTCAGGTCGGCACAGTTCCCAACTCGACCAGTGCGGCATATCTGGACCATCGCTCAATAGCATTCATGGAATATGAAACGCCCAGACAGGGGTTGCAGGCGGTTGGTCGAGGCGAAATTGAAGCCTTTGTGTACGATGCCCCGATTCTCCGCTATTTGACCAAAACGCATATGTCCGCACGAGTACGGGTGTTACCGGTGACATTTTTCCGGCAGGATTATGCTATCGGTTTACCCCAGAACAGCCCCTTGCGTGAACCGATTAACCAGGCCTTGCTGAACGAAATTCAACAACCCGAATGGGATGTTCTCTTGGATATCTATCTGGGCAGCCAGTGATTTGCGACTATCGATTATGCGTGCAGCGGTTGGGCATATTAACTAACCGCGATGACACAGGTACGAATTGACGGTATTGTTAACGTCCTAAAATGATACCGTTATACCGTTTTTCAAACTGAGATCATATTCTCTTACTCCCTCCGGAGGCCGGGAATCATAACGGTATTCGATCTCCAGCGTCAGTGCCAACCATTGGGCTATTGCGACCGACAGGCCGAGATTGTCGAGTACACGAACGTCCTTGATATTATTGAATGCCGCCTGTACATATACGGTATTTTGCAGCGAGAATTTTTTGGCGGACGTAATCCGAAGCGCGATATAGTTGCTGTTGCGGGGAGTCCTCAATATTTCGCCATTGTCGAGTTCTTCATACTCAAACATGCCGGTGGCACCGAACGCCAGCGAGGTCGGGTTACCTTCTATCAACTCATAGCGGAGACCACCACCCAGCAGCAGGCGCAGTCGCAGATCCTGCTCACGGTTATACTGCACCTGAGTCAGCGCCTCAAACAGGATTTTCCCGGTTACGGTGAAATTGTATCGTAAATGCGAGAAGCCCTCGTTTACGACACTGGTTTCATCGGTTTCGACAAGAGAATATGAGTTGAGCATAAACCACTGGCTGCGATCGGCGCGGAAATTAAATCGAGGTTTCAGGGCTATTTCGGTAAGGCTGGAATTGCCGCGCTCCAGTTCCACCGAGAGATTAATACTGCCGCTGAAACCAGACTCGCCCCGCGCCAGGCGCTTATCTTCTATATTAATCTGGCCATAACAGGCTGTCGCCAAAAGGACAATAAGTACGGCCGCAAACGATTTCATATTCATCTTTCTGAATTTTTGTCTGTCGTGTTATATTCTTCGTATGTTCTATATGCAAAGATATGATAGATAGCGAAGTAACGCAACAATTCGTCAATCAAAGCAGCAGGCAAAGGTATTGTATCCAAATGGCACGCGGAGAAAATATTGTCATATAATACAAATGTCGTGGAAGCCGGACCGCTTATGACTCATTATTGTAATCTCTTTTCCTCCCCCATCGCCGCGCGCTGCGTGCCGCTACTGCTCTTACTCTGCCTGTTTATCATGCCAGCCGGAAACACTGCCCGGGCCCAAAATGGATACACCGTCACCGATATCGATTTTGCCGGCAATAAAACATATTCCGACAGTCAGCTCAAAAAGCGGATAACCCTGCATTCGGCCGGGCTGATTAAACGGCTTATCAGCAAGACCGAACCCTCGGAATATTCAGACTCCGATTTTGAAGATGATCAGCAACGGCTGATTCGTTTCTATCAGCGCCACGGCTTTCTCAATGCGACTGTAACTCGCGGAGATTTCACAATCGATGCCGAAGACCGTGAGGTGAAAATCGTCTTCCAAATTCAGGAAAACGATCCGGTCACTGTCGACAGTATCAGCCTGATATATAACGGTGTCGATTCCGCATTGGCCCGGCGCATGATAGATTCCAGTGGTTTTCAACCTGCTCAATTTTCGCTGAACAATGGCGTCCGCTTCGAAGATTCACTGCTCCGAAATGACCGCACGGTCTTACTTACCCGCCTGCACAATCTGGGATTTCCCTATGCCAATGCCAATCCGCAACTGAGGGTCGATCAATCGGCCATGACAGTTTCGATTCACTGGCGTATCACATCAGGGCCGTTGTCCTCGTTTGGCAGTATCACCATTACCGGAAATGAAAATATCGATGATGTCCATATCCGGAAACAACTGGCGTTTGCCTCCGGGGATCGATACAAGAAAAAACAACTGCAGGCAACACGAGAACAAATCTACAACCTCAACGTTTTTGACATCGTCACTATAAATGCCGAACTCGACGATCCCCCGGATTCGATTATCGACGTTTCCATGCGACTCAGCGAGTCACCTCAATTTACCACTCGAATCGGCGCCGGATATGGACGCGAGGATAATTTTCGGGTCTTTCTGGACACACGAATCCGGAGAGTGTTCGGTAGTATGTATCAGTTTAATATTTACGCCAAGCATTCCGGTTTAGTGCCCTATGAATTGGACCTGCGCCTGGTGCGGCCGGCCTTTCTCACGCCACGAACAACACTCATTATCAATCCGGGCATCAACCGGCAAAAAGAACCGGGCTTCACCCAGACGCGTTTTGTCGGCAATCTTGCCCTGCAGCACTTCTTCAGCCCAGACCTCGAAAGCTCCGGCCTCTTGACCTACGAACGCCTCGACCTTGATCCCGGGTCGGTCAGTCAGAAGGAAATCACAGAAGAGGAACTCCAGCGTATTCTGGATACATATAATCGCCTCAGTGTTCGTTTTGAAACCATTTGGGACAAATCGCAACCGCGTTTTGATCCCCGCCGTGGCTTTTTTCTGGCATCATCATTCAAGTTGAGCGGCATTGTCTTCGAAAGTGTGTCCGAATACGGCAAGCTCATTGTTGACATGCGAAAATATATCCCATGGGGAGATCTCGTCCTCGCATCGCGTATTAAAATCGGCGGCATCGATGCCTATCGCGCCTCCGAATTTATCCCCTTCGACGATCGCTTCTATTCCGGAGGATCTCATTCGGTACGCGGCTGGTCACGATCCAAACTGGGGCCACTGGATGACGACGGCCAGCCGGTTGGCGGAAGCAGCCTGCTGGAGTTCAGCCTGGAAACCAGATTCCCCATTTTTGGCATTGTCTCCGGCGTTGTCTTTTCCGACTGGGGCAATGTCTGGCGCGGATCGTATTCATACCACTTCGATGATCTCCGGTATTCCGCCGGGGCCGGCCTCAGGTTTACCACCCTGGCCGGAAAAATTCGGGCCGATTTTGCCCGGCCTGTTTTCGATGATGAAAAAACATGGCAATTCCATTTGAGTATCGGACCGGCGTTTTAGGATCGGAGCCTGAGTGATATGACCGCACAATCAAAAAATAAACAATCCCGACTCCGGCGCTGGCTGAAATGGCTTGGTTTCATAGTCGGCGGTCTAATACTCCTGCTGTTTATTGCCCTCGGAATCACCCAGACCGGATTTTTCAAACGATGGATTTCCGATAAAATTGAATCTATGGCCAACGAGACAGTAAACGGCCGTCTTGAAATCGGTGAGCTGGAAGGAAACTTATTCACCAATATCAGCCTGAATGACCTATACCTCATTCAGCATGCCGACACCCTGGCCTCGATACAGTCTGTGCATGTCACCTACAGCCTCCGTCATCTCCTGTCGGGAACTTTGCACATCAATTCTCTGGTCATCGACTCTCCCTATGTCAAAATAGCCCGGGATACAGGCGGCCACATCAATCTGATGACCGTCATGCCGCCGTCGAATACAACAACGCCAAAAACCAATACCACCGCCGGCGGTTTCGCATTCAGTATATTACTCGATCATGTAAAGATAAACAGCGGACAGATATCACTGCTGCTGCCCGGCGACTTGATACCAGAAGAAATTACCGGTATTGCCCTTTCCGGTTCCGGCGAATATGGCGATGATCGCCAGCGCTTTGAATTATCGCAGCTACACTTCACTGCCCGGCAGCCCAATATACAACTGGAACAACTGGCTTTCATTGCGGAACGATCGGATGACCGCATAACTATCACCGATTTTCGCCTCCAGACCAGACAAAATCGTCTGGCCGGGAAGGCATCATATATACCGGAGGATTCAGCCGCATCCACTGCCTCCCTTGATAGCCGACCGCTTGAATTCTCCGAATTCAGCTTCGCTCTGCCCGCTGTTACCATACCGGCAAATCCAATGCTGGATGCGTCAATCTCCTTCCAGCATGATTCGCTGACACTGCAGCTCTCGCTGACCGACAGCCTCCAGTCAATTAACATGAGGGCAACTCTCAATGATGTCAGCCGGCTGCTCGATGCGACGACTGTGCCTCAGATGGACTATTCGGCCACTATCGAATTACAGGATATTGAACCATCGTCATGGCTCGATACCGCTCCCGTGAATTATCTGATTTCCGGAAAAATCGACATCGAGGGGCGGGGATTTACTCCATCGACAGCAATCGCCACTATCCATGCTTCACTCGATGATTGTATCTTCGATTCCCGGCCGACCGATCGTCTTCGGCTCGATGCCCAATACACTCGAGGTGATGTCACCTGCTCCCTGGAAGTCGAAGGGCCATCGGGAGCGCTGATTGCCTACGCCGAAGTAATCGATCTGACCGGCTCACCGCAGACCACCGCCCAGGGACAAATCACAAATCTCAATCTGGCCGGGGTGATGCTCAATGACAGCCTGCCCAGCGACATTACAGGGAGCTTCCGCGCCGACATCTCAGGCCTGACATTTGCCGAACTCGACGGCCAGGCCCGGGTTGCATTAGGCCAATCCTCAGTTCGGAATATCGCAATCGACACCCTGCTGAGCCGTTTCCGTTTCACTCCCGGGAATATCATCCTCGATACCCTGTTTGCCGCCACTGAGTCGATTGATCTCAACGGAAGCGGCGTATTCGATACAGCCATGGCCTTCAATGCCACCCTGGCAGTACAATTACACAATCTCACCGATCTTGCCAAAATCGCCAATGTCGATTCTCTCTCTGGTAGCGGGGCTATCAATGGTGTCTTCTCCGGCACTATGGACTCCATAGCCTGCGACGCCGATTTCAGCCTGGAAGAAATTTTGTTTATGCAATATGCTGTCCAAACCATTGAGGGAACCGCCGATGGCATTCTCAGTACCGAAAACATGAACCTTCAGGGCAGTCTGACCGCCACATCTGTGGCACTTCTGAATATGACGATCCAGACGGTCCAAACTGACTACACATTTACTCCAGAAGCGGTCGATTTACAATTATCGGTCAATGGCAACGAGAATTGGGAATTGACTGCGGATGTTTCAACGGCAATGGATTCTATAATTACCGCCACAATATATGGCTTTACCATAAATGGTTACGATCAACAATGGCGCCTTTCCGACACCGCCCAGATCACTTTCGGCGGCGGCATTTATACAATTGACTCTGTGGCGGTGATTGGTCCTGATGGAAACGATCAGGACGCCCCAGCGATACTCATCGACGGCACCATTAATCTAGACAATAAGCATGATATCCTGCTGTCGATAAACGATATACATCTGGCCGATGTTGCGCAATGGGCCGGACCGACTGTGGCCGCCGACGGCCTGCTCACCCTCGATTTGGAAATTGAAGGATCAATAGAAAACCTGATGATCGATGGCGATATGGGTATTCGCAACGGTCGCTATAATGATTTCGCCTTCGATTCTGTGATAAGCAGTATCAGTTACCATGACGACAGTCTGAACATCACGGCTGTCCTGTCACCCTATGAACTGGGCGATCTGGATATGTCCGGAGTTACAAAAGTTTCGGTTGACCAGCTCGTTCAGGGAAATGTCGATTTCAAAACACTTCCCGTTTTCCTCATGATTGCCGCCGACTCGCTTTCGCTTGATGTTATCCGTACGATGGGCCCGGAGATCACTGCCGCCAAGGGATTTATCAATGGTCACCTTGAAATCTCTAATACGATCGGATCTCCCCATTTGGCCGGTGCCATACGCATTCACGGCGACCAGATTACAATACCGGATTACGGTATCGAGTACTCCCTGCTGCTTGCCGACGTATCCTTCGATGGCTCCACCATTACCCTCGACAGTCTTCGTATCGACCGTCCCGAGGGCCATCTGGCCGCAACCGGAACCGTCTCGTTACAGGATAACATCCTGTCGGGAACGCTGCGCTCATCGCGATTCGATATCGTCGCGAATAAGTTTTATCTGGTGCGCCATGAGGATTATGAAATCCAGATCAGCGGCCAGGCCGACCTCAGCGGCGGGTCGGATAATCCCAAATATGGCGGCGAAATAACCGTGAACCGTTCGCGCATCTTCCTCCCGGCACTAACCGGCGAGGCAAGAGATAAGACCGCCGACGCGATGGAAACCCCTTTGCTGGTGAAGGCAACGCAACGTGATACACTCACGGAAGAGACCACCGCCCCGGTGACAGTCATCGGAGGCGATACCGCGCATTCAGCATCACAATTCCTCAATAATCTCGAGGGCAGCCTGACGGTGAAACTGCCGCGAAATACACACGTACGCAGTCCCCAGATGCGTATTGAACTCGAGGGCGAGATTGATGTCGTCAAGCACGGCGCCGGATTTGATCTGTTTGGAACGATCCAGACAGTCCGGGGCTATTACGAATTGTATGGCCGCCGTTTTGTGGTTGAAGATGGCTCAATCACATTCCAGGGCGGCGCTGAGATGGATCCCAGAATCGACATCGAGGCACAATATTCTTTCAGGACATCCGAACGGGCCAAGAAAACATTGACCCTGTTTCTCACAGGTACCGCCAACACCCCCTCGGTACGGTTTCAACTCGATGGCGAAGAAATTCCCGAGGGCGACGCCCTGTGTTACCTCGTCTTTGGCCGCAGTTGCGATAAATTATCCAGCCAGCAGCAATCCGAGGTCGCCGGGGCCGGCAATAATCAACTGGCGCGGAGTATCGCCGCCAATATTTTGTCGGATCAATTGACCAAGACAATCGGTAGTAAATTGAATCTTGATGTCGTCCAGATTCAAGCACAGGAAAATCTCGAGGCCGCTACTTTCGTCGTGGGAAAATATGTAACCAACGATCTCTTCGTCAGCTACGAACGAGGTATTGGATCATTTGAGGATGATGAAATCGCCCGTGAACATGTCATCGTCGAATATGAACTGTTTACCTTCCTCTTCCTCCGCTTCACCGAAAGCAATTCCCGCGAAAGCGGCTTCGACGTCATCTTCAAATGGCAAAGTGATCAATAATCGAGTTTATTCATTCATGGAAACTTTTATCTAACGATAGAGCACATGAGACTTTGGCGCATCCTTCACTATCTGGCGCTGCGTCCCACCCCTAAAATGACCAGGTTATCCCGGCCAGCAGATAATGCACCAGTGCAAAACTATACACCTCATCATTATCCGCACCGCCCTCGAGTATCCGATACCCGGCCCGGAAGCGCAGTTGATCATTCGCATCGGCATACAAAGCGATCAGGACATCCTCGGCCCGGCCCTGCGGCGCCGCCAGGGCATCGCCACGGATCAGCATCCCGAATGGCTCCGCAAATGACCAGTCCAGCGAAAAATTGATCAATGGCACAAATCCGGTATTGGTTTTTTCAGAGGATTTATCCGGGCTTGAAATTTTTATGGCGGCATCGCGGATCTTGGCTGTAAAGCCCAGGTCGAAACGAATACGATCCGATTGTGCCAGAGCATAGCTGTAGGAAAGGCGATATGAATCGAAGCGATACGCTGCTTCCAATGCTTCACTGGCATCGAACCGGACGCCATTGTAGTTAATCTCGCGATTCACACTGCCGGCAGCGTCTATCCGCAACGGCGCCACCAGAACCGACAGCCGATGCTTCTGGCCCCATCCATACGTCAGGCGCATACGGACAAACGCGGTTTCGTCAGAACTCAAATCATCGGTCAGCGAGATATCCGAACCGGTGTCACCCGGGATACGCACATCATTGGAGCCATTGATGGCGACCCCGCTTTCGGCATCAAACGACCATTCGGCACGGGTAGAACCAAAAAGTATAGTCAGACAAACAAGTGCCCATGTCAACAGAATGAACTTTTTCGGCATTTCTAAACCTCGGGTTTAGAGATTCCATGATCCTCTATGCTACCACAATACATGTTAATAGACATAATGCCGCAAATTAGGATTTGTGCCCGAGGATCAGAAAGTCACAACTACTTTCCCACGCGCATGCCCTCGTTCGACATGGCGTATCGCCTCCGGAGTTTCGGCAAAAGGATATTGTTTTTCAATAACCGGTTTCAGGCGGCCATCCTCGAATAATTTTGCCAGAAACGTCAAGTCGTCCTGATTAGGCTTGGCCATCATCATCGCCATCCTCCTTCCGCCCTTTTTGGAATACAATGAACCGAGCATCATCGTCTGAACAATCTGTTTGGTCGTACCGCCGGCCATGATGAATCTGCCGTTTTGCTTCAATGCCCGTTTGTATGCCGACAACGGATGATACCCATTGACGCCAAAAATGAGATCATATTGGCGGCCGTTTGTGGTGAAATCTTCCTGAGTATAATCGACGACATGATCAGCCCCGAGTTCTGCCACCATCTCGACATTCCGACTGCTGCAGACAGCCGTAACTTCCGCCCCCAACACCCTGGCAATTTGCACAGCAAACGTCCCGACGCCGCCGGAGGCGCCATTGATCACCACTGTCTCCTTAGCCCGCAGCCCGCCGCTGTCACGAAGCGCCTGCAAGGCAGTCACGCCGGCCAGCGGGATAGCGGCGGCCTCTTCAAAGGACATTCCACCCGGGATTTTGGCGATGACATTCTCACGGGTGCGCACATACTCGGCAAAACCGCCGCAGCCGGCGCCGGACGTATCTCCGAAGACAGCATCGCCCGGCTTGAACTGCGTGACGTTTTTGCCCACGGCCTCAATCTGACCGGCCACATCGACGCCCAGAACATGAATTTTCGGCTTCAACAAACCGCCGCCCATGAGGCGGACCAGAAATGGCTTCGCTTCCAGCAACCGCCAGTCCAGAGCATTGACCGAGACCGCCCGGTTTTTGATCAGAACGTCGCTGTCCCCGAGCGAGGGTTTCTCCACCTCTTCAAGTCGCAGGATATCGGGTGATCCATATGCTCTACTCACAAACGCTTTCATATAAACTCCCTTAAATTATCCGGGCAACCGGGCATTGTGCAATCAAACCAAAAGACAAAATACCACCATCTTTAGTTATGTATTATTGTATTTCTGCCATAATTCGGCATGTATACACTACGACAACGATACTCAATTGTTCGGCATTTTATTACGCTGCCAAATTTATAAGCACATGCATCACCGGCAGTGTCACCAGCGATGCCAGCAGCCCAATACCGACTATCGACGTCGCCAGCGACGCATCCAGACCACGGTCCGAGGCCAAAACCGCGGCAGTGATCATCGATGGCATCGCCGCCTGAAAAATCGACACCTGAACCGCCAGCCCATTGAAACCGGTAATAGACACGGCCGCCAGCAGACACAGCGGCACCAGCAGAAGCCTGATCGACAACGCCCCCACCAGCGGCCGCAGTAAATGCCGTGTGACGCGCAGCGACATATGCAGACCAATCGCGATCATCGCGGCCGGAACCAGCGTCTTCGACAACAGGGTCAAAAAGGTATGCAACCACGCGGGTAATGCAATATCCTGTATCACAAAACCGAGGATAAGAAAGATAAAAGGCGGAAATGAGATGATCCGCAACAGCGATGATTTAACCCCGCCAGTATCGCCCCGACCATACGCACCCGCGACCGCCGCACCATAGGTTGCCAGCGCCAGAAACGATCCGAGCTGATCATACATGACGCCATAGGGAACCCCCGCCTGCCCGAAAAACGCCGGAATAACACTCAGCCCCAGAAAAGCCGTGTTCCCCAGCGGCACAACGACAAGCAGCGTACCCGTCGTTAATTTGCTGAATGAAAATCGGCGAGAGACAAACATGACAACCATCGCAGCCAGCAGCAATGAAATCCATTGCACGGCTATCGGGATAATCAAATCGGGAGAAAATGCGATATTTCGAATACTTAACAGAACTGTCGATGGCAACGCCACATTGATGACAAAGACATTTAAGAAAAACGATGCCCTCGATTGCGGAAAAAATGGCAGGCGCGCCAGCACGTAGCCAAACGCCAGCGAAACCAGAAGGATGCCATAGCCGGTAGTCATATTCAGGAGTTTACGAAATTAGTTGAGCAAATGCTATGAGAAGTAAATCATGTTATGCGGATATCAAAAACGATCAATCCATGACTATTTTTGAATAATTTCCACCGCCTGCGGAATAACCGCCAGGAGGATGCAGCCGCTTTCGGATTTGACATCATGGCACTCACCCGGCGGAGTATACAGATAATCGCCGGATTTCAGTTGATAGCTCCCGACTGTAACCTCGCCCTCGAGTACAAAAATCTCTTCCCCGCCGGGATGATTATGATATGGGTATCCGGCGCCCGGTTCCAGCTTCAGTAATATTGTCGGCGAACGGTCCTCAGCCTTATCATACCGGAGTGATTTGATATAGACTCCGGTAGTATCGACACCCGCTTCGATAAGCGGTCGCCATGCTGTTTGAACGCTCCGCAGCGACACTACACCGTTATTCTTCAAAGAGCGTGAAGCTCGCCAAGCAGATCAAGGGCGCGCTCTTCTACCCGTCGGC
>CAZGLR010000028.1:22902-30833 GCA_964526635.1 uncultured Ignavibacteriales bacterium
TCCGCAGCGACACTACACCGTTATTCTTCATATCAAATTCCTTTGCACGTTTACCCAATAAATACGCACCGGCACAACTCACAATCTAAACATATCAACCGTGCAGTCCTTCGGCTATACTGGCGAAACATGACATGCCACGGGACTGATCGCCGGCATCTCCGGTTGCCATCATCAATTATATGTTTAGCGCAGCTTGACTTATGTCATTTCTTTGCCGGTATCTATTTTCATAAATTCGTATCAATTGCAACTAAACGGAATAAGCGAAAGTAAATACTCCGCGCCATTCCGGACGTCATGGTGATTATCACGATCTCTCGCCGGACAATCCGTCGAATCATCAGGCGAAACTATGATCAGGAATTGAGTATGTCGCAATGCACAGGTCGCGGAGTGCGGAAGGAGAAGACCCCGTGAGTGAATTACTCGATAATGCAACAGCTCGAAAAGGTGTCCTGAAACACCTGATCCTTCAACTGCATAAGGGTACGGCCCCGGATGAAGTCAAACCGCAGTTGATGAAACTGCTTGGCCGCGTGCCATATAACGAAGTCGTGGACGTTGAGCAGGAATTGATATCAGAAGGCTTATCCTCAACAGAGATACTAAAACTGTGTGATCTGCATTCCGCAGCCATGAAGGACGTCTTGGATACATCCGAAAGCAAGCAGGCTCCCCCCGGTCATCCCGTGGATACTTTCAAAAAAGAAAATGCCGCACTTTTGGGTGAAGTTACACTCACCGAAAAAATGTTCGATATGATTGTAAACCAGCCCGATAATCAGGATGTATCGACTGAAACAGGAGAAATCCGTCTTCGTTTCAGCAGGCTGGCCGATATCGAAAAGCACTACAGCCGAAAAGAAAATCTGCTTTTTCCATTTCTCGAGAAGAAAGGAATCACCGGGCCACCAACGGTCATGTGGGGTAAGGATGACGAAGTCCGGGAATTAGTAAAAGCCGCGATCCAGGTTCTGATGGACGTCGATCAATTCCTTGCGGGCGACGCCAAAAGTGTGATTGAAATGGTCATCAAACCGGCCACTGAAGCGATAAAAGAGATGATCTTTAAAGAAGAAGAAATTCTCTTTCCCATGTGTATGGATACTCTCTCCGAAGCTGAATGGTATTCCATCTATGTTCAAAGCCCCGAGATCGGTTTTTGCATTTACGATCCAACCGATGAGTGGCAGCCATCCGACATCTCTCAGGCAACCATAGAGAAAACTGATAATACCCGTATTCCCTTTCCCAGCGGTAGTCTGACGCCAACGGAGATGCGTACTATCCTCAATACCATCCCCTTTGACTTGACGTTCGTGGATGCTGATGATACGGTCCGTTACTTCACCCAGGGACGGGAACGTATCTTTGACCGCAATAGGGCCATAATCGGACGAAAAGTGCAGATGTGTCACCCACCCTCAAGTGTACATATTGTGCAGAAAATAATCGATGATTTCAAAAGCGGGAAGGCCCGCCGGGCGCCGTTTTGGATCACCCTTCGCGGCAAGTTTATCCACATCGAGTATTTCGCCATACGAGATGACGATGGCACGTATCTTGGCACCCTGGAAGTCAGCCAGGACTTGACTGAAAAACGGGCTCTGTCGGGTGAGCAGCGATTGATATCCTATTCTGAGGAGTAAATGTAATGGATAACAAGGACTTTTTGATAACGCCCCGAACAAAGGTCGCCGACCTGCTGAAAAACTATCCGCACCTGGAAGAAATACTGATCGAAATCGCCCCTGCATTTAAAAAGCTTCGTAATCCTGTCCTGCGCAGAACAGTCGCCAAAGTAACCAGCCTTGCCCAGGCAGCTCGCGTCGGGAATCTCCCGGTAACCGAGTTGGTGGGGCGCTTGCGTCTCGCTGCGGGACAGCCTGAGTTTCATGCCGATACTCCGTTGGTCGAATCCGGCGCTGAGCAGCCTCCTGATTGGTTCGACCGGTCTCGGGTAGTGCAAACACTTGATGCACGGCCAATGATCGATGCCGGCGAGCAGCCCCTTGGCGCAGTTTTCAGAGCCCTAGAGAAACTCGGAGAAAATGAAATTTACGAACTTATCACGCCATTCGAGCCGGCCCCGTTAATAGACAAGGCCAGGGAGCATAATTATCAGGTATGGTGTACCTTTGCAGACTCAGAATATCGTACTTACTTCTCTCGAATCAACCTCCCGCATTAATAGGCGCGGAAGGCGGCCCTGACCTTATCTAAATCTGTATGTTCCCCGGATATGTTGGCTCGCGTTGATAGGCATCAGCAGATTCATGCTTTGGCAAAACAGCGACTGGTCATATCACAAGATACACTACATATGCCAGGTAACTGAGCCAGAGCGCCCAACCCTCCGGGCGGTTAATACGGCCCTGTTTGCCGAAACCGTATCCAATAAGAAATATCGCGACTGTAAGCGCCCCCATCACCAGTACATCCCTGCGCAACACATTCGGATCTGCCGGCAGGGGAGATACGACTCCGGCGATACCAACTACCGCCAGAGTGTTAAAGAGATTGGATCCAAGGATATTGCCAAAGGCGATATCATGCTGCTTCTTTCGCGCTGCGATGACACAAGAGGCCAATTCGGGCAGGGATGTACCTGCAGCGACAATTGTCAGTCCGATAATGAGGTCGCTGATCGCAAAACTGCGGGCAATTTCAACCGCCCCCCATACCAGCAGTCGCGAACTCGCCACCAGCAACATAAGGCCCAGAATGACCCAGAAAATAGAACGCCGCAGCGACATACTGTACGAAGCAACTTCCTTGCCCACCTCCTGCCCGAACCTGTCGTTTCGCCTCCGCATTCCCTGCCATATCGTCCAGACCATCAATAAAAAAAAGATCCCCAGCAGCAAAATGGCATCAACTCGAGAGATTTCATCATCCAGCAATTGTATCGCAGCCAGTACCGTCACGCCGGTCAAGATCGGCAATTCCCTGCGAAGGACAAGCGAATCCACGAGAATCGGACTTATAGCCGCGGAGAGCCCGAGTATCAGGCCAATATTGGTAATGTTGGAACCATAAGCGTTTCCAAGGGCCAGACCGGAATTGCCTTGAATAGCAGAGATCACGGATACCGCCAGCTCGGGAGCCGAGGTGCCGAAACCGACAACCACCATCCCGATCAGCAACGGCGGCATTTGAAGATGATGCGCGGCCGACGCCGATCCCTCGACAAAACGAGTAGCGCTCCATATGAGTACAGCCAATCCGGTGAGAATGGCGAGTGCAGCAAGTATCATTTGATTTTGATTTCCGTTGACATAACTTAGATTCTATATTTCAGTATTGTATGCATGAGCACGCACCTCTAAAATAATCGGGATTTATGACAAAATTCTCACTCCCTTCATTTCGGATTGAGTCAAGAACGGATGATCTGCTGCATGTTGGCAATTAAAACAGGCGACGTGAATTCCATTTATGACAGGCCGATGAGATGACACTCCCTGATTTCATCATCTGCTACGTTCACCCGGCCGCATATTATTGGAACTCCTTAAGGGGTGAGACGGTTTTATTGACAAAGTTATCCAATAAACACAACCGCTGCATCCGCTCACAGCTGAGAGATATACGGAAGCTCTGCAGGAAGTTCCGAGGAGACCGACGATGACTGCAACTGAAAGAACCCCGACACCCTTACCGCCGCTCCGACGCCTTAGTGAGGCGTTGCAGCGCTTTATCCATGTTGAGGCCGCCGGCGGCGTGGTACTGCTGGCCTGCACGATCGCGGCGCTTACCCTGGCCAACTCGCCGCTTTCATCGGCGTTTTTGTCGATATGGAAAACCGAATTCGGCATTTCTCTGGGTGCTATCGATTTCTCTCATTCCCTGAAGCACTGGATTAATGACGGCCTCATGGCGATATTCTTTTTCGTCATCGGCCTGGAAGTCAAGCGGGAACTCAAACTCGGGGAACTGCGCAATCCCCGTCGGGCGGCACTGCCCCTGGCCGGCGCTATCGGCGGGATGATCATCCCCGCCGCTATCTATCTTATACTGCAACCGGGCGGCGAGGCCCTGCGCGGATGGGGTATCCCGATGGCCACCGATATCGCTTTCGTGGTCGGCTGTATGGCTATCCTCGGCAAGCGCATACCGCGCGGCCTGCGGGTCATGATCCTGTCACTGGCTATTGCCGATGATATCGGGGCGATTCTGGTCATCGCTATCGGCTACACCGATTCGATTAATCTCTACTCACTGGGGCTTGGTCTGCTCGGGATTGGAGCTGTCATGGGAATGTCTCGCCTTGGTGTTCGTCCGGTGCCGATCTATGTCATCGTCGGCGCTTTAATATGGCTCGCTTTTCATGAATCAGGTGTTCACGCCACCATCGCGGGTGTCATCCTCGGACTTCTGACACCGACCAAACGATATGTCTCGCCAACGCGTGTGGGCGAGGTGTTTAACCGACTTCAGCGGGTCTTCGAGGGCGAGGGACACGATCATCATGAACGACCGGTGGCCGTTCGCGGAGCCCGCGAGACTATCCGCGAAACTATCTCGCCGCTGGAATATCTGGAAAACCTGCTGCATCCCTGGGTGGCCTTTTTCATCATGCCCGTCTTTGCCCTGGCCAACGCCGGGGTTCCGTTTGCGCTGTCTGATTTCGCCCACCCGGTGGCTATCGCGACCGCAACCGGCTTGATGATCGGCAAACCGCTGGGCATCACTCTGCTGGCCTTCCTGGCAATCCGTATCGGTATCGCCACCCTTCCGGATTCAGTCACCTGGCGCCACATCATCGGCGGCGGCTTCTTGGCGGGAATCGGGTTTACCATGGCGCTGTTTATCGCCGGACTGGCCTTCGATGGCATCCTGCTCAACGCCGCTAAAGTCGGTATCCTCGGTGCCTCGGCGCTGGCGGCTGTTGTGGGAATGCTGATTCTTGTGTCCGGCGGACAACAACCAGAGATGATCAAGAAATCACCTGATTCATGATCACGGGTGAAATCACGCGGAACTTTCAACACGTGATATCGTCTGCGCAGCGGCTATAGCTATAAATTTCAACACAGGCGCGTGTTAAAAACACTACTCAACGGGATGAAATATGTCTATGGCCCGACAATTACAACTTATGGCAACACACTGGAATATTAACTAATCGGTTGGTCAACCCGGGGAGTTCTCTGGTAAAAAAATATGCGCCATGGCTTCCACATGTTATTCTTTCAGTAGCTCCGGCTTGTCTTTGCGGTCCCGACTCGGTATATATTGTAATACAATAAGTTACGCTCATCATGGCTGTATCTCTATCATTTTTTGCTGATTCCGTCCAAATCCATAAAAAAATCGCCCCGAACAAAAAAAAATTAGGTTTTTGGCAGATAAACCGATATAATACAGTGTTGACAAGAATTTGAGTTCGACCTTTATCGTGGTTTTGTCCTAATCCAACAACCCTCCGCTAAAGCTTAATCTCGAATTTTATGCGCAATGGTGCGTACCCAATTACTTGATCTTGGAGTGAAGGTTCGTTTGAAAATTAACCGACTTCGAGATAAGCAACTACGGAGTGTAGAATGAATATCTACATCGGAAACATGTCGTTTGAAACGACTGAAGATCAACTGCGTCAGGCCTTTGAGGCCTTCGGCCAGGTTTCAACCGTAAACATTATTACCGACAAATACACCGGCGATCCGCGAGGCTTCGCGTTTGTGGAAATGTCTGACAAGAACGAAGCTGCCGCTGCGATCAGCGGACTCAATGGCCAGGAACTCAATGGCCGTGCTTTGAACGTCAACGAAGCGAAGCCGCGCGCTCAAAGCGGTAATCGCTCCGGTGGCAACGGCTACCGGAAATCGTACTGATGCCGGCTGCTCGACGTTATCGTCAAAGCTTATAATCGACTCGATGATCATGGAGACTGGCCTGCGGCCAGTCTCCTTTTATTTTCTGAGGTGATGTGGTTACATTGACGGTAACAAATGGGCGCCTGGAGTCAAAGCACCTCCGGAATAGCAATTTGTTTTGAACTTTCGAGATTAACAGGGACCCTCGATGCCGAGTAAAGAACTCACACAATTGATCATTGGTGATAAAACGACCGCTCTCCCAATTATTCAGGGCGGGATGGGGGTCGGCATATCACTATCAGGTCTTGCCTCCGCCGTAGCCAATGAAGGCGGTGTCGGAGTCATCGCGGCTGCCGGCATCGGTATGTATGAGGATGATTTCTATACCAGTTACCTCGAGGCAAATACCCGCGCCCTGCGCCGTGAAATACAAAAGGCCAAATCACTGACCAATGGCGTCCTGGGCGTAAACATCATGTGTGCCTTTTCTCATTACGATGACTTCGTGAAAGTTGCAATTGAGGAAGGTATTGACATGATTTTCTCCGGTGCCGGACTGCCTATGAATTTGCCGGCTCTCCGCGATGCCAATTCGACTACGAAATTAATACCGATTGTATCTTCCGGCCGGGCTGCGAAAATTCTCTGCCAACGCTGGCTCATGCGGTTCGATTACCTCCCTGATGCTATTGTCGTAGAAGGTACCAAAGCGGGCGGACACCTTGGTTTCAAACTGGAGCAGATTAACGACGACGCCTACGCGCTGGAAAAACTGGTGCCGGACGTGGTTGAAGTGGCACAATTTTTCTCGAATCGCTACGGCAAACCCATTCCGGTCATTGCGGCAGGCGGTATCTATACCGGTGCAGATATCCGTACCTTCCTGGATCTTGGTGCAAGTGCCGTGCAAATGGGTACGCGCTTTGTCGCTACCGATGAATGCGATGCTGACCATGGATTCAAACAGGCCTACATTGATGCACGCGAAGAAGATGTCGTTATTATCAAGAGCCCGGTTGGTATGCCGGGACGCGCTATCAGGAACGCTTTCCTCGATGACGTCAATTGCGGATCAAAGAAGCCATATGGCTGTCCATACCATTGTATCCTGACCTGCGATTATAAAGTCTCTGCATATTGTATCGCCAACGCCCTGATGAATGCAAAAAAGGGACGGTTCCGCCATGGTTTCGCATTCGCCGGCGCCAACGTCTATCGAGTCAACGAAATTATTTCAGTCAAGAAACTCATAGCGACTCTGGTAGCAGAATATGAGAGCGCGGTGAAGGGTCAAAAGCCACCCTCTGTAACCTCTCCCATAAAATGACCCCTGCTCAGCTCCACCAAAAAACCGGTTGCCCGGAAGTGCTCAGAATTGTCGAATTCCCGGCGACAAAACCGCCCTTTATGCTCCACCGCCAAATTAACTCACCCGTTAACTAAACTTATATCAATTTTTAGAAAATACTTTCAAGCTGATTCTGACGTAGATCCGATCCGCCGTTTCAACACACCCAAAATAATCAGGCGTCTTTATCGCAAGATGGTTTCTGATATCGAAGCAGATTCGATGATTCGGACCGGCGCTTCTTATGATCCTCGATGCCTTGTTGAATACGGCTCTTGAAACCATGGGGAGCCACCCGGCCGCAAAAGCCGGTGCCGTCGGCATTCGGCTGGCACATACGGAAGCACCAGGGTGAACGGTTCCTGGTCATGGGACATCCCAGGTAGGTATATTGTTTCAGACCTTTACGGATGCTGACTTTTTTGAAGCCTTTGGGAGGAGTACTTAGCGCCATTATGATTTCCCGTTGTTATTGTCTACGAGCAGAATCCTTTGCCATATCTGCCTGACCTCTGCCTTTTCTTTGGGTGCATGCGGCTGTTTCCGCCCGCTGCCGTCTATCGGAATCTATAACCGGTAATACGGATAAAAGTTCACTCGATTCTGCCAGTTATTCATATCAGCAGGGCGACTTTGGGAGTTAATCCGGACTCATTATATAATTGCAGCTTTGTCGAAACTCCCGAATCCCCAATACCCGTTTTTGGTGGAGGTGGGGGGAATCGAACCCCAAAAACATGATACAGGTCAACCACTTA
>CAZGLR010000029.1:0-3723 GCA_964526635.1 uncultured Ignavibacteriales bacterium
GAGCCGGACCGCCCTTGAAGACGAAGTTAATGATGTACACACCGTCACCAACATTTACGCCGCCGTCGTCATTGGCGTCACCCGGCGTGTCACAGCAGCCGGAGCCGCAGGGGTTGCTGCCGATGAAGCCATAATGATCCAGAGCGGTCCAGCCGTTAACCCAGAGCTCTTCGGTCGGATCAAAAGCACCGCGATAGCTCACCGCAGTCCAGGGCGACAGTTCGCCCGGATCGTCGGCACAAACGCAGGTACCGTAGGTGCAGGCTTCGCAGTCAACCAGGAAGTCGTAGAAGTTGCAGACGTCGGAAACATCAGCAGTCGGACGAGGATCGAGCGAGCCGGCATACGGCGTGCGCGAGCATTCGTTCACGCTGATGAAGGACGGATCGGAAATGTCGTTGTTGTTGGCAAGCATGTACGTCGACACCCAGTTACCCGGAGCCGTCGTGTTCAACGCATCCCAGATATCAAAGGCAGTATTGCCGGCGCCGAAGCCATACCAGCTGTTGCATTCAAAACGAAGGTCGCCAACATCCAAACGCTCACGCGAGCTGCCGGCACCCTTATCTTCGATGATAAGACCATTGTTAGCATGGTCAGCGAAGATCGAGTTGATGTAATAACCACCGGCATTGTCACGAATGTTGAACACCGTCGGGTTATTGGCCGTGGCCTGGTTCTCATCACCAGCACCAAGATAGGTCACGTTCGAAATCACCGGGATCGCAAACGGCGGGCAATCGTCAGGTGAGTTGCCACCGTCGTGCTCACCACCGTTGTCACCATAGAACGGCGACTGAATCGTGAACCAGAACTGGCCACCACCACGGAAACCTTCATCATAGTCAAAGCTGTCGTCATCGACAAAACCGGCAACCAGGTGGTTACAGCGGACAGCGCCGCCAAACCATTCGAAACCGTCGTCAAGATTCGACCACACTTCAACATACTCGATAAAGGTCTGGGCGCCTAAGCCACCCATCGTCAAACCATTGATCTCGTTACCGTCTGACAGCTCAGCACCACCATGACGGATCGAGACATACTTCAAACTACCGCTGTTGTCACAGGAGTTGGTGTCGGCAAAGCCATCGAACTGGCCATAGAAACCGAGCGTACCATACGTATCCTGAGGGATGCCTTCGATCTGGCCCGGACCGCAGTTATACGGCGCCGCACCAAGGACAATCACACCACCCCAGAGACCCTGGACAAACGGATCGATATCGGTGTTATCGGTGACATCATCACCTTCACCCGTGAAGATGATCGGAGCACTGTCGCAACCAACGGCGCTGATCAAACCGCCACGGGATACGATCAGGGCAGACGCGAAGTCACCAGTCGTCGGAACACTCTTACCACGAATGACCGTGCCGGCTTCGATCGTCAGCACTTCATCCTGCGCGACAAACAGGAAGCCGTCGATCAGGTATTCGTTGTCATTGCTCAAAAACAGGCTGTCAACCAGCGACGCATCTGTCAGCGTGATCACATTGCCGGTCGGCGGGAAGGTAGCCGTACCCAGGAAACCATACTCATCCAGGGCCGTCCAACCTTCAAGCCAGGTACCTTCGGCGCACGGATCAAAGGCACCGCGGAACTTGACTTCGTCAAAACTCTGACCCGTCAGACAAACTTCATCTGTCGGAACCTGAATCACAGAACCATCAACACGAGGACGAGGATCCAGAAGACCCGAACCAGGGGTACGGGATATGCTGCGAATCTCAGGATTGAAGATTTCGTTCTTGTTGTCGTTCATGTAATCAGATACCCAGCTACCACCATTCAGCGCATCCCAGATGGCCGTTTCGGTGTTACCAGCACCAAAACCATACCAGGTGTTGTGCTTGAACTGGAGGTCACAGGTCTCCAGGCGCTCGCGGGAGTCAGAACCACTACCCAGATCTTCAATCTTAACACCATTATTGGCATGGTCGGTGAAAATCGAGTTGTAGAACTTGCCGCCGGCGTTGTCGCGAATGTTGAACACCTGCGGGTTGTTCGCCGTCGCACTATTATCGAAACCGGCACCCATATAGGTCAGGTTCGAGAAGCACGGCGTCGCAAACGGCGGGCAATCGTCGGGCGAGTTGCCACCATCATGCTCACCACCGCTGTCGCCAAAGAACGGCGACTGAATCGTGAACCAGTACTGACCGCCACCATTGAAGCCTTCGTCGTAATCGAAGCTGTCGTCATCGACGAAACCAGCCGTCAGATACTTCGCGAAGACCGAACCGCCGAACCATTCGAAACCATCGTCAAGGTTCGACCACACTTCAATGTATTCGATCACCGTACCGGCGCCGACACCACCCATCGTCAAACCGTTGACCTCATTGGCGTCAGACAGTTCAGCACCGCCGTGACGAATCGAGAGGTAACGGTAGATTCCGGAGTTGTCGCAACAGGTCGTATCGGTGAAACCATCGAACTGGCCATAGAAACCCAGCGTACCATACGTATCCTGCGGGACGCCTTCAACCTGGCCCGGACCGCAGTTATACGGAGCCGCACCAAGGATAATCACACCACCCCAGAGACCCTGGACAAACGGATCCAGATCGTTGGGATCGGTGGTGCAATCGGATTCACCAGTGAAGATAATCGGGTCGGTCGAGCTGCCCTGCAGATCGGCATAGCCGCCGCGGGCAATAATCAATGCAGACGCAAAATCACCGGTGGTCGGAACGGATTTGCCTTTGAAAACCGTACCCGGACCGGCGGTGATAGTTTCACCCGGCTCCACGAACACAAAACCATCGAGAATGTAGGTCGTGTCGGACGAGAAATTGTACGTCCCCACGATATCAGCATCGGTGATGGTTTTGGTTTGTGCTTGTACCAACGTAGCAGTACAGAGCACCAGGAGCAGAGCTACCAAGAGCCTCTTGGTCATCTCGGATTCCTCCTTAAACGTTTACTAAAATTACCTATCCAAAAACCGTAGAAAGATTCGACTGTGGCTTCCGGTTGCTCACACCGGCGATGGAATCAAGTGCTCACATCGTCATTCCATTGTAACACCACTTTAAAAGTATCAACAAGTTCTGCATTCGATACGCCGGCTCACTGGCATCACAGCAGTGTCATCACACGCGCATAAGACGACGCTGCCCCGAATCTGCATCCATTGATACTCCCGTGTCATACCTCACTTCCGGTTACTTTTCTATGTGTGTAAGTTGCGTTTGTTGACTACTGGCTAAATGCCGTAGCTTATACCGATCGAAAAACTGCGACCGGGACGATATTCCCGCTGGACGTTCTCGGTGCCAAGAAAATCCGTCCGGAACAGACGGGTATCATCCAGAATGTTACTCGCCTTAAATCCGAGCTTAAAATTGCCCCAGAATCGCTGCGAAAAGGTGAAATTCAGTGAGTGGAACGGTTGTTCATAGGCATCGGGGGTATCAGACATAGCTATTTCCGACAATCGTTCACCCAGCACATTGTACAACAGCGTGGCAGATGTACCTGACTTGGCGTTCTGATACGAGATATCAGCATTTATGATGTAATTAGCCTGGCCGAACATTGGCTGTTCCTGATCAAGCAAATCGCCCCATGCCCCGAAACCGCCGATATCAGTCGGTCGATCCTGTGTTGATCTAATCAGCGTAAAGTTGCCGTTGAATTCAAAATCATTCAAGAAACTGAAGCCTGACCAGAGATATTCAAGAACATCAAGCCTGGATTTTATTTCCAACTCAAGTC
>CAZGLR010000029.1:3733-30517 GCA_964526635.1 uncultured Ignavibacteriales bacterium
CACGCGGGCGTATTCAGAGTTAATGAACCTGGCCTGACGGTTCTGGTCAAAGATCATAAACACGATCGGGTCGACGAAATCCTTGTAATATCCACTTATCGCTATGATTTCGCCCGGACGTGAATAAAACTCGAAACGCAGATCATAGTTCTTGATTGATGTCGACCTCAGCTCAGGATTACCCAGGAGGACAACGTCCAGCTGCATACCCTGGCGGACAAACGTTCCCTTTTCGGTAAACGACGGGCGAGCCAGTGTTTTTGAAAACGACCCTTTTACCTTTAAGCGATCAGTTAAATCGTAGGTCAAATTGACCGACGGCAGCCAGTCGACGTCATTGAGCTGACTCGTTGTCGGATCAACCCCGGGGAGTGGCTTATCTGTGGTAAACATGTCTGCTTTTTCCCGGCGAACGCCGCCGACCAGACGCATCTGAGTAGTCAGCGGTATCTCAAGCTGGGCATACAACGCAAAAACATCAAAATCCCCGAGATAGCTGTTTTTGGCCTCTTGCGCCTTGCTTTCCTGAACATAGAGCGCCATCTGGGGATATCCAAAATCGCTCTGGACTCCGATATAATCAGTAAAGTAGCGAGTGATATCACCATCGGTAATATTCAGCGAATACCCCTTGAAGCCCAACTGGTACTGGAACTGCTCCTCGTTGACATCCAGCTCGGTAGTTTCAAAATAGCTGCCGAATTTGAACCGTGCCTTTTTCCCACTCCATTGTCTGAACGGAACTTCAATGTCCAGCTTGGCGGTTTTTCTAACCTCATTCTGTTCGCGATACTGACGCTTCGGTTCTTCAATACCCGAGCCATCACTTCGATGTCTTGACGAATCAACGGTTATCGTACCGTCGCCATTAACTGTCGTATCGATCTTGTACACGAACGCCAATGTTCTGAAATCGGGCATCTGAGCATCGATTTCTATGAATGCAGCCAGCCAGTTGATCTGAACAGAGTCGAAAATCAGGCTTTCCATAAGACTCTTGCCGCGCAACTGGAAGGAATTGAGAGTCCGTTCATCATAGCTGAGGGCGCGGGACTCAAAGTTTAAACCGCTATGTTGTTCCGGATAGAGGCCGTGATACCAGCGGGTTTTCTTATCGGCCTTTTGCGTATGGAGGTATTCGAACCGAAACTGATGATCCGGCGACGGTTCCAGAGAAAAATTCGAACTGACATCCCAGCTGACCGTCTCGCTTGATGCCGCAGAGGTAAAATTGTAAGTTTCATCAAGGTTTGTGGAGGTCGTACTATTGCGCTTGTAACCGATAAAAACACCATCATCATAAAATGATGCCTTCCGATCATAGTTTAGCGAAAATCCGATTCCAAGCGGCTGATTGCCGATCCTCGTTCGATCCGAATAGCTAATGCCATATGATTGATTGAGCGGTGGCCCCTCGTGCGAAAAATCCATAATCCTGTTAAACGATTTGGATAATGTCGTCAGAAGCGCATTGTCCTGATTCAAACTGGGAATTGACCCCGCCCGCGTCACGGGGGTTGGAATCGCACGGGTACCATCATCAATGCCCATCCAGTCCAGATCGCCACCCTTGTAACTCAGGAAATTTTCCTTGCCGGTCACTCGCGGATTCCATCCCACCGATTGTTTGACCGAAAACGATCGCTTGTCGGGAATGGCCTTGGTAACAATATTCACCGAACCACCCGACCAGTTACCGGTTTGCTCAGGTGTAAATGTTTTCAAAACAACGACTTTTTCAATCATTTCAGTCGGGATGATATCCATCGGGGCCGCATTCTTATCGGCTTCAGACGTCGGCATCGCAGCGCCATTTAACTCTACTTTGGAATAACGACCGCCCATGCCTCGCGCATTTACGTATTTGCTTTCTGTAATCGTCACACCAACCACGCGCTGAACAGCCTCGGCGGCATCGCCGGCACCGGACTTCTGGATCTGCTGGGCACTGATCGCATCCTGCGTGATGATTGATTCTTTGCGATCCTTCAACATGTCGAAGTCCGTACCAAGAACTCGTTCGGCTGTAACCGTGACTGTTTTTCCTTCGATCGCAGTGACGTCAAGCCCGACACTCATTTCCAGCGACTTCCCCTTTTCAATAACGACACCCTCTACCTGCTTGATACTGTATCCGACACTGGAATACTTGATAGAATAGCTGCCGGGGGAAACGTTATCGATGAAGTACTTGCCATCAAGGTTGGTCTTGGTACCCAGGTTGGTACCTTCAATAAAAACCGTTGCGCCGATAATCGGATCACCGGTTTCGGCATCTACGATCTTGCCGGAGATACTCCCCCCGGCCGCCAGGGCGGCTGATCCCATCCACAATACACTCACGACCGTGAGAAGAAGCAGCCCAAGAATTTTCATTGGATACACGGCGTACCTGTTTGTATCAGTGTTAGTTTTGATTTTTTCCCTCATGTCCCTCTTCCTCATTTACTGCCAGACATTACTAACGAATAATTGACACTTCCCCAGGAGAGGTAATTTTTGTACTTGCCGATGAAAGACCTCTGCCCATGTCAATTGCCCGTCAATCAATCAAGAAATGTTAGGAGAGTATTACGAGTCTGCGATTTTTCAATAAAGGGGCCTAATTACTTGTGGATAACTTTAATAAAGCGGTGGTTATAAACTTTTGATATACATAGACTTATAATTCAGAGACTGTCAACTCTGCCGGCGCAAATCATTATCGTTCAAGCGCTCACAATGCCTTTCTAAAGTATATCTTAAGCACATCGCCGACTTGTAAACTTGCGGTCGCAAGGTCCCGAACACTACACGATTATTTCTCTTGATGATTGAAAGAAGCGCTCCTATTGAGCAGGCGCCTGACGGTATCGCGCATCAGAAACAGCCCAAAACCGCCCAGCAGGATCAGTCCGCCGACCATCCAGGCCGGATTAAATCCATGCCACAATGCGATATATAGATCAAGTCGCTCGGCTGCAAGACTCAAGGTCGCTGCAACTGCAATCGATTCCACCAGATATGTCCAGAACAAACAGGTAACCATGCCTCCGGCGCCGATGGCCAGCGCCGGCAGCCAGGCATTTGCGGCAGCTTCATGCGGTTGAGCATCGAGTTGATTGGCCGACCTCAGAAAGACTTCCCAGACAATCCGCAGCGCAGTCGCCACCAGGACCATAGCGCCACTCAGCCCGATTGCGGTCACCAGATATCCCGCGACCGGCATACGCGCCATCGCTTCATATATCAACTCACGGCTCAGTGACGCCAGAAGCGGTGAGAATCCGGTCATGGCGATGGCAGCACATACTGTCGCCAGCCCGCTCAGCGGCATCGATACAATTAGCCGGCCCAGATATTGAATATCGCCACAACCGATTTCCTGTTCGATTATGCCGGCCAGAAGAAACAACGTTGTCTTGTACAGACTATGGATGATAAAAAAGATAATCAGAAAATAATACGATTCCTCGGTACCGAGGCCATTCATGACCAGCATCACACCCAGCGAAACAAAAGTAATCTCGATAAGGATCCGTTTGAGTTCAGTTGCAGCCAGAGAACCCACAGCACCAGCGAGTATCATGACCAGTCCTATCCCGGAGAACGAGTAGCGCCATATCATGCCGCCATCGATCATCGGAGATACCCGCAACAACAGGTACAGGCCAAGGGCTACCAACCCGACTGTCTGCATCACCGCCGCCCCGGGCGACGGTGTGTCTTGTATCCCCTGCCGCCAGATGGAAAACGGTACCTGGGCGGTTGACAACAAAACTCCCGCAGCGATCAGACTCGCACTAAACGCTGTCTGCGTGTTGTCGAAAAGCAGTACCGCGCCCGAGACAAGTCTGGTCACCTCGAAACTTCCGGCGATTATCCCGATTAGCAAAAGCCCGGCCGATATTGCCGCCCATCCTGCAACCAGCACCAGTAAAAGCCGTGGCGCTGTTTTCCGAACCACGGCGCGTTGGCTGTTAAATGACAACAGGGAGAAACTGGCATAAACGGCCAGACCCCAGAAGAAAATAACCAGGAGCAGATTGCCGGCCAGCAACGTTCCGACGACAGATGCCAGGAGTAGATATAAACTGCGGATAAACCGCGCCCGCTTGTGGGCGTCCCTGAAATAATATCCGCTGTAAATTGTTACGGCGGTGCCGACGACGAGGGTCATCACCGCCCAAATCAGACTGATGCCATCGAGATAAAAGCCGACCTGCGGCAAACGAATAAAGATCAAATCAAGTTGTGGAGAAATCGGGACACCGGCGATAATCCACGGTCCGAAACGGCTGAGATAAAGAGCCGAGGTCGCCGGGAAAAAAGCAAGGACCCAGCCTGTATATGGCCGTTGCAGCCGGTCGATTACCGGCGCCAGCACGGCGATACTGTACAATATCAGAATTATTACAATCATATACTGGCCGGTCTTATCCGGATGGCGTCGTTTCCTGCTACAAATGTTGTTTAACCGATGGTATCGTTGACAATTGCAACACCGGAAAATATCCGGCGGTTCAATCGTTTTATAAAATTGTCAGAGGGGAGGAAAATGCCGTGTGGTTTTATAAGTGGCCGCCGATCATGAAATCAAATATCCAGTCGGCGATTCCCAGTACGACCAGCGCCACCCCTTCGAGGCGAGTAATCCGGCGGCCAGTAAACATGATTATCATAACAAACACCAAAATCATCATAAGCATGAGAAGATTCGGCACTACCGCTTGCGACACAACCACTTCTGCGGCCAGAGGCGGCTGCAGCAGAACACCGGAAATTCCCAGAACGCCCAGGATGTTGAAAACGACACTTCCCAGCAGGTTACCCGTTGAAATATCGGCCTCGCCTTTGCCGGCCGCAGCCAGTGACACAACCAGTTCCGGCGCTGATGTTCCGGCCGCAATTATGGTCATCCCAACGATGAAATCAGGTATATTAAGCAGCGTAGCAAACCAGAGGGCACCGAAGCCATCGGGCAATCCGGTCGATGCGGACGATTGCCCGACCATCAGATGGCACCCCAGCGTCACCAGGGTCAGTCCGACAATCAGGTAAAAAATATCCCCGATCATGCTGGATGATTCCACTTCCGGCAATGGCTCAACCTGCGCGGCGGCCGGATACGGTCGGTGCACGGTATAAAGCAAGCCCAGATACGCCGCGAGACCCATCAGGAAGATGAGCCCCTCCCAGCGAGACAGCGTCAGATCAAACAATCCGGTCAGAGAGCCAAGAGACGACGTTTCCCGGCCCAGATTGCCAATGAAGAAAAAGGCCACGATTGTTGAAATCAGCATCACCGGGCCATCGCGGACAATTAATCCGCGGTCAATACGCAGGCCGTCGCGAGCAACAATCGCAGCGCCCCCGAGAATAAAGCAGAGATTGAAAATATTCGAGCCGAGAACATTGGCGATCGTGATATCCCCCCGGCCACCGAATCCGGCCGCCAGCGAGGCCGCCATCTCCGGCGCGCTGGTTCCGAAGGCCACTACCGTCAAACCGATAACCAGACGCGATACCCCGAGCCGTTTGGCCAGGCGCGACGAACTGGTGACCAGCCAGTCGGCCCCGCCGCTGATTGTGATAATCAGGGTAATCAAAAAGACTGATTGAAGAGAAATTTCCAGCCACCCCGGCAACGATGCCAGAGTTACAAGAAAAATACAAATAGCACCAATTATGATTGTAGTAATCACGCTTTTTTGATAAGGCATACCACCTCAATCCGCCGTAGATTATATGCTTGATGCTGAATATGTAGTGATTACATGGGACTATCAACAGAAAACGGCAACTAATGTTCCCGCCGCCGTCTGGTCAGGGCGTTTTCAACCTTAGCCAGTAGTTCGCTGATTTTAAACGGCTTCTTGAGATACCCGGCCAGACCGTACTCCTCAAGACGCGAAAATATTCCCTGATCGGAAAAACCACTCGTGAGAATAACCGGGATAGCCGGATAATTGTTACTGATAATACGAAAAACCTGAGCGCCATCAATGTCGGATAAATTCAAATCAAGTATTATGAGTGAGAGACGATCGGCATTGGTGGACAATGATTCAATCGCCTCTTCACCGCGATTGGCCGTGGCTACGGCATAACCCTTGCGCTCCAGAATCTCCGCCGTTGACTTACGGATGATCGCCTCATCATCAACAATGAGAATCACTAAATACCGTCTCTTTTTCGCCTACAGAATTATAGGTATAAAAAAAGACGGCTCGCAAGAAGTATGATTCGCTGCTGCATGAGCCGTCTCTGGACAGCTAGCCCCCAAGTAAGCTACAGGATTTGGCCAGCATATGACACTCTGTGTCCCTTTCTGTCCCTATACCCGATACTATTATAGGCAAAAATCCTGAAACATTTATATGGCAATATAGGGTATCTAAGTGGTATAAGAAATACCCCTGCTCGCGCCAAACTTTCGAAATGTTAAGAAATGATTAAGAGTATTCAACATGCTCTTTAATCTATTGATAATTAATAAATTAGGGGGATAGGCGCCCTCCCGAATGTCAGTATCAGGAGTTATTATTATCAAATTTTTATGCCTGAATACATATATACATTTGTGTAGTTAGGATAAAATTCGGATAAATATATGTTAGTTTAGGTATCAACACTACCTAATAAAAAAGTAAGACCTTACTCTTCCAGCTCGTCTTCATCCATCTGTTTCAAATATGTCGTCAAATTTATCGCCTTATTGGTCAAACCGAGCTTTCGCCGTATGATTTTGCGCTGGGTGAGGACAGTTTGAATTGAGGTATTGAGGGCATTTGCGATTTCCTTGGATGACAAATCATTGCGGATCATATTACAGATTTCAATCTCACGGGGAGACAACAACGGCTGCTGCCGCTGGAGATTGCCGACAAATGGTGATGCTATTTTTTGAATACAGTCATACAACACGGTAACATATGGTTGTATATTGGGGAGCGCCTGCTCTTCCAGATGCTGCAGAGCGGGCAGCGCCACTCGCTGAATAGTGATTTTCATATCATCGGCCATCCGCCGCTTGGCAGCTTCGACCTGATCCAGAATCTCATTCAGAGCCATATTTTTCCGCCGCAGGGCCTCCCGTTCAACCGCCAGTGTCTCGTTCAATTCATGGAGCTCAAATTCGGCATTTTTCCGATCATCGATCGCCCTGGTGACGGTGGTTATCAAATTCTCGCCGGCGACCTCGTCGAAGGCAATCGCGGCACTCGATTCCACCCAGATCAGGGAGCCATCCTTACAAATCATTCTATATTGTACATACACATTTAAATCATCTTCAAGTAACTCCCTTTGTTTCTCCAGGACATTAGCATGATCTTCTGCATAGATAAAATCATAAGCCGGATGGCCGAGTATCTCATCCGGTTCGTAACCGAGCATATGGCGGCAGACCGGCGACACAAACACATATCGGCTCTCGGAATCATGCTGCGACAGCATATCCTTAACATTCTCAGCGATCAACCGATAGCGAGCCTCGCTCTTGCGAAGAACCTGCTCGGCCTCTTTGCGATCATCGATAATCCGGGTTACAGCTCCAATCAAATCCTGTTCGAGTGACTCATCGTGAATGATTTGCGCTGTTGCTTCAGCCCAGGACACCCTCCCATCCTTGCGAATAAGGCGAAACTGAAAATACCTGGATTGCTCCTGCTCAAGCATCTCGGATAGATTGGTTTTAAACAATTCCCGATCTTCAGGAAAGATAAAATCAAGTGCCGATCTACCAATAACCTCTTCCGGACGATACCCCATAGCGCGATAAATTGACGGCGACACAAAGACGAACCTGGTCTCGAGATCATGATAGGCGATAACATCAGATAGATTTTCAGCGATCAGACGATATTTGTTTTCGCTCCCGGCCAGGATAGTCTCGGCCCGCTTCCAATGAGAAATATCATACATGTAGCCATAGACACTTTTGACGCGGTCGACGGATTGCTTTTCAGGGCGCGCATACATGCAGATAGTACTCTTCTGCTGCCCGAGGGGATGAATTATGCTTTCGAGGTATCGCCATTCATCGTCATGCACCATCTCCCGAATCATATCTTCAAATCGGGAGACATCTGCAAAAAGACTTCGAAACTTACTCGAATCCATTTCGGCGATCAGACGATATGGTGATGAATAACCGAGGATTTTTGACCCGGCGCTGTTGATATAGGTAATGCCCTGCTCTGGCGACCATTGCCAGATACCGATCGGTGATTTGTAAATCAGGCGATATTCATGCTCGGAGAATGTCATAGAAAGGCGCCATGGTCCGCCATCGTCCCGCAAATCACGCAGCGCGCCCATAATCAGTGTCTGATCATCATGCTCTACCGGATAAAGAATGACTTCGCAGGCTATGGTTTCTCCGGCGCTGCTGACCGTCTGGCTGCTCAAGGCGGTTTCCTGTCCGGATACTATTGCGGCTTGAATTCGATCCCGATCCGACTCTAAGAACAATTCAGCAAACGGCCTACCCTGATGCTCTTCGCCGGAACCCCCGATCAGGCGTTCGAGTGACGTATTCATACCAATCAGTTTGCTGTCAAGGCAGACGAATCGAGCTCTTTGCGAATTTTCGAATGCCTGGTCGCAAAGCGAAGGCGGACACAACATGACAACCCCCATTTGGTCGTGTTGTTACGGCCATGACAAGAAATCCCGCACTCTAATACCGAGACAGGATTACCAAACGCTGGATCCAATTTTTGCTTAATAAACTGCGTGTTGCTCCGGTTGCAGATATGGTAACAGTAAAGTAATGAATTTTTGTCATGCTGTGTAGTCTTTTTTACCGATTTTTGACCCCGCTTATGAGTTTTCTGGTCTGGCGGTTATGTCCCGGATGATTCACCCCCCCATGACTACCCCATCCAGAATCCCTTTCGATGAGATATCCCCCGGCACCTTCTTGCAATGTGGACAGAAATAGACATACCGTCGCCCTAAAAACGCTTCCAACTCCTTATAGGCCATAGCGGTCAATGCCGTTTGGCAATGCGGGCACACCGGGTTTTCTTCCTGCATATGTAGCAGTTTCATGGACCTGTCTCCCTTTCATATTGATTTCGCCTTACTTTACCCAGGTATTCCTAAATAATTCAACATAAATACCGAGCAATAGAATAGGAGATTCCGGTATTTTTCCTGACGAAATGACCGGAAAAACTGTTAGAGCACAATAACTAAGGGGACTCAGTCGAGGACCGTCGCCGGCATTGATACAATCATCCCCACATATGTATCACATCGTGCCTGACCCAGCGAGCTATATTATATTGCATAATGGAGATAATGCCGTATTTTTATATCAGGTCTCCTCGACGGCAATGGACTGTGACACCTATGGCTTTTAATGCACTGACATCAACATCGCGCGGCGGCCTGACTTCCGGCCGATTTCTATTTGGGCTGAGTAGTATCATTTGTCTTGTCTTGCTTTCTTGCGAATATGGTTTCGCGCTTGAACCGCCGGTTGTTATCTCGACGTCTCCATCCGCCCATACGATCGACGCCGCCATATCGTCCGATATCAAAATCACTTTTAATCGCCAGATGGATTCCGCATCCATCGTCGATTCAGCCATCTATGTCTTTTCAGACCTCCGTGGCCATATCGACGGCACGATCACCTATC
This sequence comes from uncultured Ignavibacteriales bacterium, assembly GCA_964526635.1. GTDB lineage: Bacteria > Zixibacteria > MSB-5A5 > GN15 > JAAZOE01 > CAZGLR01. Next base: position 13,365 of record CAZGLR010000029.1, read on the forward strand.
TCCTCGGCAGCCAGAGGGCGGTATTCGTCCCGGACCAGCCCTTCGCCTATGGCGCGCGTATATCTGTCACGCTGACCGAGCGGGCCGAAACAGTCACGGGGCAGCCGCTGAGCGGCGGCTATAGCTGGTCGTTTACAACCGAAGTACGGCCCAGTACCGGGACTTTGTCGCTGCCGACAACCCACAATGCAGCCGATGAACCAATGGCAATAATCGCCGCCGATATCGATCTCGATGGAGATATCGATATTTTGACCGCCAATCATTCGACCGAGAACATCGTGCTTTTGTATAACGACGGCTCCGGGGCTTTTTACAAGTATAACAGCTATTTTGAGTCACCCTCGGGGTATGCCAATGATCTGGCCCTGCTCGATATTGATAATGATGGCGACCTTGACCTGGCTGTGGTCGGTGGCTACCTCTCGATACTGTATAACTCCGGTCCCGGCACGTTCGGAAACCGTCTTGATATCCCCGTTACCGGCGGCCCGGTGGTCGTCGCCGCTGCTGATATTAATCACGATGGCTATACCGATATTCTGACCGGTAATGCCTCTACGGCCGACATCAAAGTTTTTTATAATAATCAGAGTGGCGGGGTAGCCGCACCTGTTTCGATTCCAGCAACCGGACAACCTTACGATTTCGTCACCGGCGATCTCAACAATGATGGCTTCATCGATATCGCGGCAGCCGGTTTAAGCAGTGTTGAGGTCGCGGTTATTTTAAATCAACGCAATGGCACCTTCGCGTCGCCGGTTGATTACATAACCGGCAATCGTCCCCGGGGCATCATTATTGCCGACCTGAATCATGATTTTGATGCCGACCTGGCTGTGGCCCATGATGTTGACGACAATATCGTCCTGCTGGAAAATCTCGGTTCGACTTTTGCTATCGGCCCCGGATACGGTACCGATGAGCATCCGCTGGCCATAAAATCTGCTGATATCGATGGCGACGGTGATGTCGATTTGATCACAGCCAATATCGATACGGATAATATATCTCTACTCAAAAACAACGGTCCCGGGACCTTCGGCCCGGCCGCCCATTACTCTGCCGGCATCACCGCCCGCGATGTGGCCATGGCTGATTTCGATGGTGACGGTGATCTTGATATTGCCGCCGCCAATTACGGAAGCGACAATGTCTCGGTCTTTTTCAATATCGGTCTGCCCAATCAGGCTCCAGAAATAGAGCCGCTGGCCGATACGTCGGTATTTGAAAACGACTCCCTTCTTCTTATCGTCCGGGCCACTGATCCCGATGGAGACTCAATCAGCCTGAGTGCCGACAGCCTGCCCGATGGCGCGGTGTTTACAGACAGCGGTTTTGATGTCGCCACACTTTTCTGGAAACCATCGAGTACTCAAGCCGGTGTTTATACGGTGCTTTTCTATGCCACCGACGAAGTGGGCCTGGTCGATACGGCCGATGTCACGATCACGGTCTTTAACTCCAATATCGCGCCGGTTCTGGATTCAATCGCCAATCAGTTTGTGTATGAAAAAAGTGATCTCTTTGTCCCGGTCGCGGCGACTGATAACGATGGCGACTCGATAATTCTCTCAGCATCCAATCTACCGCCAAATGCCCAGTTTGCTGATTTTGGCAATGGCTCCGGATTATTCGGATTCGTGCCCGGCAGTACGCAAAGCGGAATTTATGATATACTGATTACCGCCTCGGATACCCTATTGGCTGATTCGCAATGGTTCACGGTTGAAGTCCACGATGTCAATCCCATCGTCTCTAAGCCGCGCATCGATGGCGACTCGGCCGCATTTCATGTTACCAATCACTGGCCAGTGATAGAATGGGCCTATGCCGATACTAACCTCGGTCATCCGCAAGAGATGTTCGAAGTCCAGGTCGGTACCGATAACAACTGGACTGTTGCCGAAATGTGGGCTACGGGAACGCTGATTGGCGCCGATACTGTTGTAACCTATACGGGGAGCGCTTTGGCCGATGGTGCCGCTTATTTCGTACGGGTGCGGGCGCACAATGGCGTCGACTGGTCAGCATGGTCTCCCAATGCTGTCTTCCGAATGAACAGTATACCCTCGATACCGATGCTATTGTGGCCGGATGACGACGGGCTCGTGCCAGGCAGCACACCAACCCTCTGGATTGACAATTCCGGCGACGCCGAATATGACCCGATCCGCTATGATTTTGTCCTCTTCGACAGCCTCGGAACCGCTGTATACATTACCGAATCGCTTCCGTCTGGCCCGGACACTACCGGGTGGACGGTACCGGCAGCCCTCGTGGAGGATAGATTATATCTATGGAATTGCCGGGCCTTTGACGGCTACGAGTATTCCGACTGGTCGGCCATGCGCTCGTTCTGGATCAATGAACTCGAGCAGTCTCCATCACCATTTGATATTATCCAACCACCCACCGATGCAACCAGTCAAATTTACTCAATGCCGATTGCATTTATCTGGGGCAGTTCCAGCGATCCCGATCCGCTCGATTCGATTCTGTATCGGCTGGAGTTGTCGTTGGATTCGAATTTCACGTTTATCTCCACACACAACAGCCTCGCCGACACCCATTTGATTATACCGGATATTGCCTATGGCACGTCCTACTGGTGGCGCGTATTTGCCGTCGATAGCCGTGACAATTTCACGCCCGGCAATAGTATCGGACAGTTTATCACATGGGTTCTGGGTGATGTCAATACCGATGGCAGCGTCAATGTGGGCGATGCTATATTACTGGTGAATTATATCTTCAAAAACGGCCCCGCTCCGGAACCATTGAAGATCGGAGATGTAACCGGCGATTGCACTGTCAATGTCGGCGATGCCGTCTATCTGATCAATTACATCTTCCGCAGCAGCCCGGGCCCCATGGTCGGCTGCGCTGCGAAATAGCAATCACCAAAATCCCGGATGAAGATAAAAAAAGCGGGCGGTAATGGGGATACCGCCCGCGTTTGTGGTACATGCTAACTGTCCAATCGCTCATGCAGCGATTATGCATTTATAGGAAACCAGCTTACGGCCTTTTTCCTTTACTGCAACAGGCTGCCTTCCCGGCAACACAGGTTTTGGCGCAATCCGGTTCGGTGGTCTTGACCGACGCCTTCCTGGCCTCAGTGGCGCCTTTATGGGCGGCACACGGCGTGGCGCAGGTCTTGGCACAACCGGCATCGGCAGAGGTTTGATGGGCACATTTCCCGCCGCATTTACACTCCTCGCCGCCATTACAGCCTTCCGGGCAGACACATTTGTCTTTGCTGCAGGTTACCGTAGTGGTCGTCTTATCGTCCTTTTTGGCCGTCGTGGTATTATCGGCCACAAGCGTGCCCATCGCGAATACCAGCACCAAACTCGCCAGGGCGATGATCGGCACAACTTTTTTCAACATCAGATATACTCCCGTCAATCTGGTGTAAGTTTACTCATCTCATTCCGAAAGCACTTCTCCTGCTGTGCACACGGCACAACGTGCTTTTGGCATATTAATATATATACGATCACCTTGGACAGATATCAACATCTGAGGACCGTACATGAAATGAGTGGGTTGATTCTCTGAAATTGATTTGGAGGGATAAATACCCTTGGTGAAACCGATTTATATCCAGGCTCGGCAGCTTCATCGAGGACATAGATGTCATTATCAACGTCGGTCGGTTTGACAAATACTATTTCCCGCTCAATTACTGCGACTTCGCAGGCCGGACATTCATAACACTGTTTGTCATCATCGCAGGCTGTGTTCTGGTCATTATCATGACATCCGGAGGATGACGCCGGCGACTCCGTTGCCGCCCCACAAGCGCTGGCGCAGCCGCCGCAACTGCTGCCGCAGCCGCGTTCCCATGGCCGTGGTTTGGAAATCGGTGTCGCTATCGGTTTTGATTGCGGACATGAACGGGAAAAATCCGAGATCGTGATACAGATCTTTTCGGTCCGGGGACAACTCCTGATCGCGGCAGTACCCATGGTCGCCAGCGACCAAACATAGACTGCACATAAGAAATAACATATGCAGGCTCGGACCGTACGATGTGATATAGACCTGACCATGATATAAATATATGCCAAAACCCGAATTTTTCCAACCGGTTTTTTTAGTCCAATCCCCGAAATATCGCGGTATTTACACAGCTTCGGGGTTAAACCCGGAAGGCATTGTGTGCCTGTTATTTCGCTTTCAGCCCATAGACCTGCCGGGGAGTCAAGACATCCGGAAAACGGTCCTTCAAAGCCTTGCGCAAAAGAAAACAATAGTGGCACTCATCAACAAACTCACCATCAAGTTCCAAACCATATTCCCGCGCCAGTTCATCGGGACCGCCACGCACCAATGGCCCGCAAATCGGATTATCCATCGGGCGATATTCGCGGACTATCTTTGATAACGGCTGAGCGAAACAATTCCCGATACTCACGCCCTGGCAGACCTGTATGTTGCCGAATGGATCAATGTGCACCCGCGAAAAATCGGCCAGTTCCTCGTGGCGACATTCGAAGAATTTCCCGGGAGGTCGCGTCGGGACGCCCTCGGTCAGTTTATCGACTGCCCGGCCCTTGAACAACACTCCCCCGCCGGTGACCGGTTCGCCCTTTTCGTTGGTGACTGTATGGGTCACCGGTCCCTCGATACAGATAGAATATGACGACATCCCCAGGCATTCGGCCGCTTTGGCCGCAAACTTCGCCGGCGAGTCACCATCGCTTTGGCCGTGATGTAACTCATCATCGCTGATGCTCAAATCATCGATTCCGATTTCGGCCAGCGGCTTCAGCCATAATTCGGCATCGGCCACCGATGTTGCCCAGTAGCAGTTGGTAACCAGCCCGATCTTATAGCCCAGCGATTTCGCCCGATTCATCCCTTCGAGCAGCAGCGGGTAGTACAAAAACGGCTCCCCGCCCTCGAAGTAGATCCATGCAACCGTTGGTATTTTCCGGGCTTCATCGAGTACCTGTTGCAGCAGATCGATCGTAAATGTTCCCTCCGCCCGCGGACTGCAATATAAAAAGCAATGATCACATTCATAGGTGCAGGCATAGGTCAGCAAAAAATGTATCCCGGTAAGCATGGTGCATAATCCCCATAAAATGATATTATGTCATACTTTCACAAAACACTGAAGAATTATCCACGGTGCGGATGTGTATTTTTGACCCAAACCGGGCGCAGGCTTTTCTGAATATTATAAATACTTCATTATTGGTTTTACCTTTGTCAATGGAACCCGCCCGGCTTTGCACGGTTGTACTTGTAATATACTATTTCTGCGAGAAAACGCACTACAAAGGATGACTTCGATGTGGGATCAGCGGTATTCAACTGACGCATATATCTATGGCACCGAACCCAACAAATTTCTGGCGTCGGTAGCCGATCGTATTCCAAATGGCGATGTCCTTTGTCTGGCCGAGGGTGAAGGGCGTAATAGTGTCTATCTGGCCGGTCAGGGCTTCGATGTCACCGGCGTCGATTCATCGATGGTCGGTTTGAGAAAGGCGCAGCGACTGGCGGATGAAAAGGGCGTCACGATTACCACGATTCATGCTGATCTGGCCGAATATAAAATTGAACCCGATAGCTGGGACAGCATCATCTCGATATTTTGCCATCTGCCATCAGAATTGCGGCGAAAGGTCCATCGCGATTGTGTGTCGGGACTGAAGCGCGGCGGGGTCTTTATTCTTGAGGCCTTCACGCCCGATCAACTGAAATATGATACCGGCGGGCCGAAAAACCCGGATTTATTGTATACGCTTGATGATCTCAAGGATGACCTGCATGGCCTTGCATTCAAAATTGCCCATGAAATCGAACGGGATACCACCGAGGGCAGCCATCATACCGGCACGGCCGCAGTAGTGCAGATAGTGGCGGTGAAACAACCGTAACCCGCCTCCCCCGAGGTTGGTTTTTATAGATGGGGAGCTATGTCAGCACAGGCAAAACGCCGATCACAGATGGGGCCCTGACATTCAGCCTCATCGATTTAACTAACCGGTTAGTTAACAATTGAATCACGCGATAGCAATGCCGCACCGCACCCGGCGCCCGGGTGCGGAATATCATTACCCTTACATCAGAAAATTTGTAACCCGCCTCTCCGAGGTGGGTTTATATTGATGGGGAGCTATGTCGGCGCCTGTAGAACGCCGACCACTGACGACATCCACACGATCAGACATTTCATCCCCGTACCACACTTCGTGCCACTAACATTGGCCCCTGACGATCAACTTGAATACGCCACCTATCTGTCGCCCTGCAAAAAGCCGCCGAGTAAATCACCGCCTAAGCCGCCAAGGCCTTTCTTTTCGCCCTTCTGGTTCCATCCAGCCGCGGCTTTCATACGGTCGGCCAGACGGGAGAACGGCAACGACTGCAAATAGACCAATCCCGGACCGGTGAGATTGGCAGTGAACAAGCCCTCGCCCCCGAACAGGGCATTGCGGAAACCACCGATAAACTGGATATCATAATTGACCGATGGCGCAAACGCCACCAGGCAGCCGGTATCAACGCGCAGCATCTCGCCGGCATTCAGGCGCCGTTCCAGGATTGTTCCGCCGGCATGGACAAAGGCCATGCCGTTACCCTGAAGCCGCTGCAGGATAAATCCCTCACCGCCGAAAAGCCCGGCGCCGATCTTTTTGGTGAAAGCGACTTCGATTTCGATGCCTTTGGCCGCACAGAGAAAGGCGTCCTTCTGACACAAAAATTCACCGCCAATTTTCTGTAAATCAAGCGGGATAATCTTGCCCGGATATGGCGCCGCGAAGGCGACATGGCTTTTGCCCGACGCTGTATTGAGAAAACTGGTGATAAAGAAACTTTCGCCGGTAATCATCCGCTTCAAACCTTTGAAAACACCGCCGTCGGTCTTCGTCTGCATCTCGATGCCGTTTTCCATGTACATCATCGCCCCGGCTTCGGCCCGGACTGTTTCCGATGGATCCAGCTCAATTTCAACCATCTGCATATCATCGCCGATGATCTTATAGTCGATTACATCCGCCATAATTGCTCCGTCTCCTCCAATTGCGCAATTTGTTGAATACAGGATTCAATTCTTTCTACGACCAATGTATGAAGGAAGATGCACCATTGCGACGAAAATATCATAATCGATTGATTTGCATGCGGTTCAGCCATTTCACGAGGCCGCTTGACCCACTCAATTAATTAGCACATAAGGGATTGGAGCCGTATGTAGTTTATCGAATTGAACGAAAGGAATCATCCATGCAGAAGATGATGCTCACGTTGACTATGATGCTGTTTGTCGCGACCGCCTCGGCCGAGATTGTGACCGAGACAGTCGAATACAAACATGGTGAAACCGTGTGTGCCGGTTACATCGCCTATGATACTGCCGATGATGGCCAGCGGCCGGGTATACTGGTCGTCCACGACTGGACCGGAATCAATGAGTATACCAAATCACGGTGCCGTCAACTGGCCGAGATGGGCTATGTCGCCTTCGCCGCCGACATTTACGGCAAGGGCATCCGCCCCAAAAATTCCACGGAAGCCTCCGAACAGGCCAAAATTTATCGCAGCGATCGCCAGTTGATGCGCGACCGTGTCCATGCCGGGCTGACCGTGCTGGAAAACTATTTAATCAGCGATGATACCCGCCTGGCCGCCATCGGCTACTGCTTCGGTGGCGGGACAGTTTTGGAACTCGCCCGATCCGGCGCTGATATTGCCGGCGTAGTCAGTTTCCACGGCAATCTCGATACCCCGGATCCGTCGGATGCCGAAAACATCCAGTGCAAGATACTGGTGTGCCATGGCGCCGTCGATCCTTATGTGCCCGCCGAACAGGTTCAGGCGTTTTATGATGAAATGAATGCCGCCGATGTCGATTATCAATTTGTCGCGTACAGTAATGCGGTCCATTCGTTTACCAAAGAGAAGGCCGGTGATGATCCATCGCAAGGCGCGGCCTATAACGAAAAGGCTGACCGCCGTTCCTGGGAGCACATGAAGCTGTTTTTCGATCAGATCTTTGAATAGACATCATGCATTGAAGGGTGGAAGCAATGAAAAAATTCCTGTTTGGCTTCGGTGATCGACGCGAAGCATTATTGAAAGATACCGGTCTTTTGATTCTTCGCCTCGGAGTCGGGCTGACTATGCTGCTCTCCCATGGCTGGGGTAAACTCCTGCGCCTTGGCGACAGCCCCATACAATTCGCCGATCCATTTGGGGTCGGCCCGACTGTGACTCTGATTCTGGCTGTTTTCGCTGAGGTCTTCTGCTCGATTGCTATCAGCCTCGGACTGATGACCCGGGCCGCGGCTATTCCGCTGGCGATCACGATGCTGACGGCCATTTTTATTATCCATGCCGATGACCCATGGCAGAAGCAGGAATTCGCCCTGATGTATCTCATCCCGTATCTCATGCTGCTATTCACCGGTGCCGGCCGTTTCTCGATCGATAATTCCTTGCGAAAGAAGTAGCCGGAGTATACGAAGGTCTCAATGCGGGTTTATAATAATTAATTGTCAAGGTAGCGCACCCGTTTACGGGTGCGCCCAGGGTGATTGTTGATATATTTACACGGCCGAGAGTGTTATCACCTCGTGTTTAATTTCGCCCAGCGCCATGCTGACCGTCAGTCCGCCGCCGAACGCCGACCAGACAAATTTGCGCCCCTTTTGCATTTCGTTGCCATTCAGAGTCAGCGCCAAGGGGATTGTGGCCGATGTCGTGTTCCCGAATTCGCCCCGCGCATCAAGGACTGTGCCTTTGAAGCCTTTTTCCGACCATTGATCCACAATACCGCGGTTCAACACCAGATTGGCCTCGTGCAGTGTGGCCAGATCGAGCTGGTCGATTGACCATCCTGCTTTTTCCAGGGCGGCATCGATACCCGGGCCGCCGACAAACGGCACAATCAGTTCCTTGACCATAGCGCCATCCATCGTCAGCCGATTCTCATAATCGGTGATGTCTTTACCAACTGTAATCGGATGCTTCGAGCCTCCCTTGGGCGTAATAATGATCTTACCGTCACGACCGCTGGCCCAGCTCCAGAAGTGGTTCGGTCCGAACCAGTCCTCTTCCGGGGGCACGGCCGTGCACCATGCCGCCGTCCCGGCATCGCCCAGCACGGTTGCAAAGGCCCGGTCTTTCCAGTTGATCGTATCGCTCATCTTGTCGGCACCGATCAGAAGTACATTTTTTGCCATGCCGGATGAAATCAACAGATAGACCTGTCGCAGGCACGCCACCCATGTGCTGCAGGCCAACGAGGAATCGACACAATAAAATTCACGCGGACTGGTGCCGGAATATGGCACAATCCCAAGGCGGTCCTGCAACAGCGCCGAATCCGGCGGGCTGTTGAGATAGGATGGTGTCACTGTGCCGAAGACGATACCATCGATATCGATCGCCTTCAATTCAGTCTCATTGAGGAGCATCAACGCTGCCCGCGCGGCCAGGTCAATAGTGCCTTCGCCATCGATGGCAAAACGGCGTTCGGTAAATCCTATAAAACGGCGTATCCAGCGATCGCTGGTGGCATACAGTTTGAGTTCTTTATCGAGCAACGGACCATTGCCGTTTTTGCGCTTGGCCCGGCTGGCCCGCATGCGTTCAAGTCGCAGCCTGGCCGCAATACGTTTATTGGAAACTTTATAACTGGGAGCATAGGCTGAAATGGCCGAGATTCTCATGCCAAATGGTGGCCGGGAGGCCGGGATACTGTTATCCATAACTCAATCGTCCTTCAAAATCTTAACAGCGCCGTCGGACCAGTGCCCGTTCCGGCATAGTAGTTCGTGCCCACTGGATGTAATATACGAGGGATGTCACAAGAAAATGACAACGCGCCGGAGATCATGCAGAGGGTCATAAGTATCAAAATATCGCCAAAAACAAATTGGTTGTCAACTGGCCAAATAATTATACGATTCATAATAAAAATTCGATGACGTAGTTTTTTTAACATACAAAAAGCCGGCAGGGCAACCAGAAATGATGCCGATGGCGTCCCGATGCCGTTCATCAGTGCAATCACGACCATAACACCGATGCCTGCGCCGAGAAGATCGGCCATATACATCGACGGTATCTCCTTGATATTCTGCTTGAAGAGAAGCGCCAGGGCGATCCCGCCGAAGAAAAACGATGAACTCAAAATTGCCACGACCAATACCAGTTTGGCGATCATGGCCAGGCTGCTGAACATGACAGTAAAATCCAGACCCGACGCCACCACCAATGGCGACCCGATCAGGGCCATAAGGCCGCCCAGACTCAAAGACCAGCCGATCGTACCGTTTCGATTGAGAAACGGCAACAGCCGCAATGCCAGCGCTCCCAGCCCAAGCCCGAGAATCGCCAATGACAGGATAAGAAATGCAAAGGTGTAGAAAAACTCCGCGGAGAAAATGCGGGTCCAGACCATTTCGAGCGCGATCAATGTCATCGACATGAGCGCGATGATAACGTACCGGGTGCCCTTCATAGTTGCCCCTTCCTCACAAAAGCATCAATGGCACCATCTCTTGCAACTGAGCATTATATACGATATGGTCCATGAATTGTTTCGGGAGGTCGGCGAAGAATACGTTTCCCGAGAATACTATCTGCAGGGCAGGATACGGGCCGAGTAAACTGCGGGTCGAAAACGGAGTGAGGAACATCCTGCCACTCTCACTGAGTTGAAGGAGAATATTGCAGCATCTGGCGGGAGCGCCGTCGCTTCGCTCCGGCCCACTGCGCGGATTGCCCAATACAGAATATAACATCGGTATTTCGATATATATTATATTAAACCGTTTTTATGTCGACAAGTTGGTTTTTAAGTGTTATTTTATATTATGACAGCTACTACTGAGCGACCCCCGAACATCGGTATAGTCACGCTGGCTATTTCCCTGACGGCATCGTTTCTCGCGCTCAGGCTTCTACCGATGGTATATCCTGATTCGCGATTATGGGGATTTAACCATCTTGTCTTTTTACCATCACTTGCACATTACACATACGTCGCGGCGGCACTTTTGATAATGAGTCTGTTTATCCCCGCACTTAATCTTCCATTCGCCAGACTGAATGAAAAATCCGCTGCAATGTTGTTTCACAAACCGCACACTCTGGCGTGGTTGTTTATTTCGGGTACTGCGGTCGCCATATTCTGGATTTTCAAAAGGCCTACTCATTTCCTTGGTGATGGCTATACGATTATAAACAATATCGCCGCCGAAGGTGCTGTTGTATATAAATGGACCGAAATTGGGGCAATTAGAGTAATAGACATGGTCGCCAGGGTGCTTTCTCTCGATAGCATCAAGGGTGCGGAACAGGCCTTTGCATTTGTTTCCATATTATCCGGCGGGGTTGCGATTTATCTTATGCACGCAATAGCTCGGGAGATATTCGAGCATCCATCAGACAGGCTTCTTTTGTTTTGTCTCATGGTCTTTTCGGGGTGGACGCTGCTATTCTTTGGATATGCCGAGAACTATCCGGTATTGTGGCCGTTCCTTCTTGGGTACATACTCACGGCTATCAGGTATATCAATGGTCATGGACATTGGATTTGGCCTGTAGTGATTGCCACAGCCGCAGTGACAATTCATCTTCAAGCCGCGGTGTTTGCAGTTTCACTCCCGGTTATGATCATTTCGCGTGGCCCACTACAGCGAACATATAAGCGGTACCGCGGAATTATTAGTGGTTCTGCTATTGCCTTGGCCGTGGCCGGTATCGCATTTTTTGTTTGGAAGTATTTCACTTCAGTTGGCTTTGCGATCCATTTTTTGCCTTTGCTACACGGACGGCCGATTGCACCGGACTATGCGCTTATCTCTTTGCCGCATTTCCTTGATATCTTCAACTTGCTTAACCTGTTGATCCCCACATGGCCACTGTTATTGCTGCCGGGATTAGTCTTGTTTCGCGTTCGCGAGTTTGATTGGATCGATAAATTCCTGATTGCTTTCTCGATTGGCGGATTGGCCTTTTTATTTCTGATTGATCCTCGGTTGGGGATGGGTCGTGATTGGGATTTATTTGCCGCTTGCCTTTTGGGGCCATCGATCTTCTTGAGTTGCAGGTTCATTCAAAGTACCGGATCATGGCAAAATCTTAAACCGTTATTACCGCTTATTGCTGCCTTATGCGTGATTCCGTTTTTTATCACAAATCTTTCCAAAGAGCCGTCAATCAACTATGTAAAGTTTTTGCTCAAACTCGATGAATCCATTAGCAAGCCGGGATGGGTTACCCTGCAAAACTGGTACAGAGATAATGGCGAAGAGGATAAGGCAAAAGAAATCGCTGATTATACCTTTGTACGTTATCCGCGCGGCAGGAGTATCATTTTTGCGAATCAACTATCTGCCGAGGGTAAGCATAAGGCGGCACTGCACATCGCGGATTCACTATATATGGATGATCCCTGGTCTCGGGAAGTCATTAATTTATTGGGGGCTATTCACTTGCGCAGAGGCAATATCCAGAAGGGCTTCGAATACCTGCGCGCTGGTTTAGCGCTTTCGCCATATGATTATCGGTCTATAACAAATATGGCCTGGGGTTTTCAGGCCATCGGGCGAAATGATTCCGCTATTGTCTACCTGTTGAGAGCGCATAGACTGGCACCCCGGGAAATAATGCCTATTAACGGTTTGGCATTGGCTTACTGTAACAAGCGGGATTACCCAACCGCTTTTGAATATTGCACCAGGCTCATAGAAATCGACCCTGATAATCCGGATTGGTATTTTATCGGGGGGAAATCGGCCTATCTCGCGAATAGACGAAAAGAGGCGCTTCATCTTTTAAGCAAGTATCTGATGATGGAGCCTGGGACTGAACAGGCAAATGAAGCCGAGACACTACTACAGCGTCTGCGATAAACCGTTAATGGACGGGTGGCCCGCTGCAACTTGTTGCGGCGGGTTCCCGCTTACGACCCTTAATATAACTACTTTAATTATCATTATATCGCTATGGTAAGTCAACCTTGATTACCCTATAATAAATCCCTTCCCTTCTTTATATACTTGCCTCAGCCACCCCCACCAGATCCGCGCCGTCGACTCCTTCAATCCGGACCGGAATAATCTGACGGCCTCCCCCCGACGCTCTGTCTAATTTTACCCTGAAATAATTATCGCTCATCCCCCAGTAATAGCCGTCGGACGCCTCCGGTTGCGAAATCACGCGCAGCACTGAACCGACCCGGGCCTTCGCCTGCCGCCGCCGTTGCACATCACATATCTCCCGCAGCCGTTTGTTACGGTCCCGAATCACAGGAATATCAACCTTCTCATCTATCTCCGACGCCGCCGTTCCCGGACGATCCGAATACGAAAAAATATGACCGTAATCAACCAAACCCGAATCCATAATATCCACAGTCTCGCCAAAATCGGCCTCGGTCTCACCCGGAAACCCTACAATCACATCGCTGCCGATCGTAATCGCCGAATTGGCCGTTTTGATCCTTTCAACAACATTTATAAAGTCCCTTTGCCGATATGGTCTCCGCATCAATTTCAATATCCGATCCGCCCCTGACTGCAATGGCAAATGCAGATGACGGCATACCCGCGGATTCCCGGCCACCATCTCAAGCAGCATATCATCGAGTTCATTCGGCTCCAGCGATGATAACCGCACCCGCCCGATATCGGTCTTGTCCAGAATCATCCGCACCAAACCACCGAGTGAAATATCCTTATGACGATATTTCCCGATATGCACCGCCGTAATCACCACCTCCTGATATCCCGCCGCGGCCAGTTGCGCCACTTCGCCGACAATCTGATCAGCCGGATATGACACCAATGCCCCCCGGACGCGCGGCACAATACAATAACTGCAATGCTGACTGCAGCCATCGCCGATCTTGACCAGAGGTCGATACCGGTCCGGCGCCGCGCCTGACTCATACATTTCTTTTCGAAAACATGCCTCACTGTTGGTCGCGATAATTTTGCCACCCAATTCAGGGTACTGTTCGACCACTATCTCGGCCAGCCGCATCTTCTCTTTATTATCAATCAGCAGATCGACACCCTCGATAGCTGTAATCTGATCACTTCCCGACGCCACAAAACACCCGGTGACAACCATCACCGCGTCCGGATTAATCCGCAGCGCCCGCTTGATCAGTTTCCGTGAGTCGGCATCGGCCCTGGCAGTAACCGTGCAGGTATTGAGCACATAGACATCGGCCGGATCGGTATAGGCCACGTGCTCAAATCCTCGCGAGACAAACTCGGAGGCAATGCGATCAGTCTCATATTGATTCAGGCGGCATCCAACGGTATGTAGCGCGACTTTCGGCATAGGCCGCAATATAGACATTTTCCATCCCGGTGCAAGACTCCATCCCGGCCACCGGCAGCCCGCTCAATTTTTCTTGAATTCGACAGGCGAGTTTAGTATGTTTATGTGACTATCCTGAATACGACCTTTTATACATATCATGCGCGGAAACCGCCATCGATGGCGCTCCGCCGATACATCCGGATGTTCTTATGATTCGCAGTGTACGCGTGTTCATCTGGGTCTTATGTACCTGTCTGATAACAGCCTCTGCGGCAGCCATTTCAATCACATCGGGCGACGGCAACCAGTTGCAGTTTATCCCCAATCATGGTCAATGGGATACCCGCATCCAGTTCAAGGCCTTTGCCGCCGGCACCAAGATATGCTTTACAGCCAACGAGATCTATTTCGTCTCACTTCTCAACACCGATACGTCGCCATCTTCCCAGCTCGAAGCTATTCCGCACTTTACAACACAAACTCTGGGCGCCCGATTTGTCGATGGCAATAACACGCTCCTTATCACAGGCGAAGATCAGCGCGATGGCACAGTCAACTATTTCAAGGGTGATCGCAGCCACTGGCGCACCGATATCCCGATCTATTCATCGCTGCTGCTTGAAGACATCTACCCCGGCATAGATTGCCGGTACCGGTCCCATGGCGCCTCTCTTGAATATGACTTTATTGTCGAACCACACGCTGATCCATCGCACATTATAATTGAATTCTCCGGTATCGATCAGCTTGCGATTGATCCCGATGGCTCCCTGAGCGCGCGCACGGCCAATGTTCTTCATTCCGAACAGCCGCCAATAGCCTTTTCGGTAACGCCCTCGGGGCAGATCCCGGTCGCCTGTAAATTCGTCAAACACGGTCCCACGCGCGTCGGCATCGAAATCACCGGCGCCTATGATCCCGAACTTCCCCTGATTATCGATCCTATACTGGCCTACAGTACTGTCTTCGGCGGCTCCGGCCTCGACTATGGTCGCGATATTGCCGCAACATACAACGGCTATCATTACGTAACCGGCTATACCGCCTCCACCGATTTCCCGACTGTCGGCGCTATCCAGGCTGACCAGGTCGATATCGACGCCTTCGTGACCCTCTTCCACCCCACCGGGGCGATCGTCTTCAGCACCTATCTGGGCGGCAATGGTCTTGATTTGGCTTATGGCGTCGAATTCAACGCCTCGTTTCATCCATATATAATCGGCTATACCAATTCCAGTGACTTTCCAACTACCGCCTCGGCTTATCAAACAGCCCCTTCCGGCGCCGCCGATATTTTCATCGCCCGGCTTCCCTCTTCCGGTAATCAGCTGTTGTATTCAACCTACTATGGCGGCGACACCACCGATATTGCTTATGATCTTGAAGTCGATGGCGCGGTGGTTGCCATCACCGGCTATTCGTCATCTTCGAATCTGCCATTAGTCCGGCCAATCCAGAATATTCATACCGGCAGCGAGGATGCTATCCTTGCTGTCTTCGATACCGATGCCACCGGTTTAACAGGGCTGCTCTATTCGACATTCATCGGTGGTGACAATAATGACAAGGCCTATGCTATCGTCCGTTGCAGCGATAGTACGTTCGCGATAGCCGGACAGACTGAGTCATATAATTATCCAAAGGTCAATCATTTCCAGGGGCAGTTTATGGGCGGCGGCAGCGACGGCTGCCTCACGATTGTCGATACAGCCGGTCCCTCATTTATATACAGTACCTATCTCGGCGGCGGTGGTACCGATGTGATCAAGGGCATTGTTCGAGCTGCCGATGGCAACATGATCGTCGCCGGATGGACCGGGTCGACTAATTTCCCAATCACTAACCCGATAGCACCCAAACAACCCTATGCCGACTGCTTCTATCTCTCGCTCTCCACCGACTCAGGGTATATCGCCTATGGCTCCTATCATGGCGGAAGCAGCGACGATTATATCGAAGACCTGGCCCGCGATACGGCCGGTTTTATCTGGCTGACCGGCTACAGTTCATCATCCGATATGCCCCTGCTGGATCATTTCCAGACCGATACAGGCGGTATCGATGCCATCGCTTTGAATTTTGACGAAGACAATGGCGATCTCGGGTTCAGTTCCTATCTTGGCGGCAGTTCCAGTGACTTCGGCTTCGGTATCGCGGTCAACGATCTCCTGCTCGGTTATATTATCGGCCGCACCCATTCGGCCGATTTTCCCCTGGTGGAAACCACCGCCGACAGCATGAATGGTCTCGGCGACGCCTTTGTCGCGCGCCTCTATGACTGCCCTGATGATGATCATGATAATATCTGCAACGAAGACGATAACTGCCCTGATGTCTACAACCCCGGCCAGGAAGAAACCGATGGCGACGGTTTCGCCGATGCCTGCGATAACTGTCCGTATATAGGTAATCCCGATCAGACCGACTCTGATGGCGATACGGTCGGCGACAGTTGCGATGTCTGCCCCGGTTACGATGATCTGCTTGATATGGATGGTGACGGGGTGCCGTTTGACTGCGATATCTGCCATGGTTTCGACGATAACATCGACACCGATGGCGATAGCGTCCCGGATGGCTGCGATATTTGTCCGGGATTCGATGATGCCCTTGATGGCGATACCGATGGCGTCCCGGATGGGTGTGATGTCTGTTCCGGCTCTGATGATAATCTTGATGCCGATGCCGATGGCGTTCCCGACGGCTGCGATATATGCCACGGCGGCGATGATAATCTCGATGCTGACACCGATGGCGTCCCGGATTTCTGCGACATCTGCCCTGGCGGCGACGACAATCTCGATGCCGATGCTGACGGCATCCCCGACTTCTGCGATCTTTGTCCC
>CAZGLR010000030.1:0-30254 GCA_964526635.1 uncultured Ignavibacteriales bacterium
AAAGCGCAGCTGGTCTTTTACCAAAAAAAGACAGGCTTCATCCAGGTATTCCACGCACCTGGGAATCACGGCCTGCCGCATGATACCGGACACGGTTCCGGCAGCTGCCTCCATATCATCAAAGCACACGGCCAGGGTTGCCACACATTCCGGTTTGGGCAACAATGTCGCCGGTCCAGGTTGGATTACCGATTTGATCGTTGACGACTTTTATCGTCTGCGGCGAGCCACCGTTTTTTAACTCATCCCGGTATTTTGTCCCGATGTTAAGCATTGTCTTGAGGAAATTCTGTCCATAACGGCCGTATACCCAGGCGATACGGACAATGGCATAGTTGTTGAGGATGTCGGCGACCGCCTTTTCTCCGCCCAGTTTGGTCCGGCCGTAGGCGGTTTGCGGGTTGGGGATATCATCTTCGGTATACGGGCTTTTTTTTTCGCCGTCGAACACATAGTCGGTGGAATAGTAAATCATGCGGGCACCGATCTCGCGGCAGGCTTTGGCGATATTCGCGGTACCGTCAATATTGACTTTTGCAGCCGTGGACTCATCGGATTCGCAGGCATCGACATTGGTGTAGGCGGCGGCATGCAGGATTATTTCCGGGTGCAGTGATTTGATATAGTCAGCGACGACCCGTTGATCGGTAATATCGAGATTATCGATATCAATACCGGTCACCTGCGCTTTATCAGCCAGGCCATCTATCAAATCACGGCCCAACTGGCCGCGGCAGCCGGTAACAAGTATGTTAGATTGTTTCGCCATCGACCTCTTTCACGACATCTTCGAGGTAGGCGCGATAGGTATTGGCGGCCATACTGTCGATCAGCTTTTGCATTTCCGTCCGGTTGATAAAACGCATACGGTAGGCTATTTCTTCGATACAGGCGATTTTCTGGCCCTGACGTTTTTCAATAGTTGCAATAAAGTTACCGGCATCGAGCAGGCTTTCATGAGTCCCGGTATCGAGCCAGGCGATGCCGCGGCCGAGTTTGACGACTTTGAGGGCGTTACGCGCCAGGTAGGCTTTATTGACGTCGGTGATTTCGAGTTCTCCCCGGGGCGATGGTTTCAGGCGTTTGGCGATATCGACAACATCGCCGTCGTAGAGATACAAGCCGGTAACCGCATAATGCGACTTCGGCTGGGCCGGTTTTTCTTCGATTGTAACGACGTTGTTGTCGATATCGAATTCGACGACACCATAGCGTTCCGGGTCTTTGACCTTGTATCCGAAGACCATAGCCCCGCCGGTGAAGGTTCGGGCGGCGCGAAGGAAATCATAGACGCCGTAGAAAATATTATCGCCCAGAATCAGGCAAACCGGGTCGCCGGCGATAAACTCTTCGCCAAGGATAAAGGCCTGGGCGATGCCCTCGGGTTTTTCCTGGATTTTGTAAGACAGTTTCAAGCCCAGGGAACTGCCGTCGCCGAGTAAAGCCTCGAAAATCGGGGTATCCTGCGGGGTGGAGATGATCAGGATTTCGGTGATGCCGAAGAGCATGAGGGTTGACAGCGGGTAATAGATCATCGGCTTGTCGTAAATTGGCAGCAGTTGTTTGCAAGCTACCTGAGTTACCGGAAAAAGGCGGGTTCCGCTTCCCCCCGCCAGGATAATGCCCTTATTCACGCCATGCATAATTGAGCCAACTCCTGTGTTTCGTTAAAATTCTTTTTGCAGAATAAAACACGCCGAATCTCCTTCGCCGGATTCATTTAGCCGCTTAGCTTCTTGTCTATAGTGCTCAATATCCAACGGTGCAAATATCGATTTAGACGGATTTTTGTAATGGGAATTTTCGGCTTCATGGCAAATATCCCGGCAATACTGTTCGCTTCCCCAAAACTGAAAATCTGTTGAATCAAAAATCGTCCTGATCACTCGGCAGCCATATTGTCCGGCCAGCAATTCAATAGCCGCCGGGGTCAGTAGCATAATATGCCTGGGGGCATCGAGTTGAACCCACCGGGTCCGGTATGTTTTCCAGGCATGACTTCCCGCCAGAGGAATGCGAATTAAGAAGTAGCCTTTATGTTTCATCAATCGGGTCGCGTTACGAAATGCTTCATGGGGATCATGCATATGTTCCAGTGAATGGTGCATCATGACAATATCATACTCCCTCCGGACCTGATCAAGCCTGAGACGCCGCACTCGAACGCCATTATCATATGATATGTCATCCGGCAATAACGGGTCGATACCTTCAACGCGGGTAAAGCCTTCATTCCTCAAATGGACCAGTAGTTGCCCGCTGCCGGCACCAACATCAAGAATCGTCGAATCCGCCCTTAAATCCATCCCAACAAACCAGTTAAAGAACTCACTACGGATGGACACTATTGAAGCCAGCCATCCTATTATGCTTACCCGACCGAGATAATGGTTTGTCCGTCGCGACTTTACAAAATCGATAAACCTATTTATAGCTTCTATTTCAATCTGCTGGAAAGAATAATACTCATCCGGATAATACTGAGAAATATCTTTCGGAATAGTCACCAGAGCCACGGTTTTGCAATCATCACATTCCAAATATTCAAACCTTCCCCCCATGCCAAAACGGCGCTCGGTCGCAATATAAATTCTGTTATTGTCTGAATTATGACAGATCAAACAAGGATGATTCGACGGAATCGGTTTTGGTTCGCGGGCAAGACGGCGATGATCATTGTCGGCATCAGGAATCATCAGGAACGATCTTCCCTTTGGCGGTTGCCGTACATTGAGTCGTAGTAAGTTCTATATTCGCCACTAATGCATTGCTCCAGCCAGGCCTCATTGGCCAGGTACCATTCGATAGTCTTGCGGATGCCGTCGCCGAAAGTATGTTTCGGGGTCCAGCCCAGTTCTTTCTGGATAAAGGAGGCATCGATCGCATAGCGGCGATCGTGGCCGGGACGGTCGGTAACAAATTGAATCAGATCTTGCCGGGGGCCGCCGCCGAGGATATCATCCATAAGGCAACACAATATCCGGACCAGTTCGATATTCGGCATTTCGTTGTGGCCGCCGATGGCATAGGTCTTCCCTGCTTGTCCTTTGTGGTAGACCAGATCGATCGCGTGGCAGTGGTCTTCGACGTACAGCCAGTCGCGGATGTTTTTGCCGTCGCCATAGACCGGCAGTGCGAGGCTGTCGCGGGCATTGCGTATCATCAACGGTATGAGCTTTTCGGGAAATTGATAGGGGCCATAATTGTTGGAGCAGTTGGTGGTGACCACATCGAGACTATAGGTATGATGGTACGACCGGACCAGATGATCACTGGCGGCTTTGGAAGCCGAATAGGGTGAGTTCGGACGGTAGGGGCTGTTTTCGGTGAAGTAGCCATCGCTGCCCAGCGAGCCGAAGACTTCATCGGTGGATACATGGTGAAAGCGAAATGGTTGCCCGATCTCATGCCGCTGCCGGGCCAGCTCGAGCAGATTGAAGGTACCGATGATGTTGGTCTGGATAAAGGCCGCCGGGCCGGTGATGGAGCGGTCAACATGGGATTCGGCCGCCAGGTGAACAAGTCCGGTGAACTGATAGGTATCGAAGCAGGCTTTGAGTTCGTCGGATTGGCGGATGTCGATATGTTCGAAGCGGTAATTGGGGGCGTTCTCGAGCGCGGTCAGGTTGGACAGATTTCCGGCATAGGTCAGGCAATCAAGATTGATAAAGAGATATTCCGGGTATTTCGGGACCAGCAGGTGCAGTAAATTGGACCCGATAAATCCGGCTCCGCCGGTTATAGCGATGCGTTGTTTGAAATCATTGATATTCATTATTACCCCAGGCCGTGCGGCATGTTCACTACATACGAGCCTATTCGCTTTCCCGCAATGAAAAAATCAGGACGGTGGTTTCTCCGAGGGATCCGGTCGCGCAAAAGATATTCCCTGCCCGGTCATGAATTTGAGCATCTCCGAAAGAAAGCCCCAGCCCAGACCGGTATGTATAGCGATGTAAATCCCCGGCAGGACACCAAGATACGAAATGTCCTGCTTCAGGGCAATGGCCAGTGACCAGCCGAGTATCAGGAGGAGATACAACCCGGCCGCAATTGAAAAGACCGGAATCATCATCGGATAAATAAAGGACAACAGACCGGTCAGCGGTATGCCGGCGGTAATGGCCGCCGGGATAAGTGTCCCGATCGATAGTGTGCCGGGATGTTTGCAGGCCAGGCGAAAGCGTCCGACGCCATAGCGTTTAAGTTGTCCGAACAGCGCCCCGATCGTTTGACGCGGATAGTAGTATACGGCAGTTTTCAGCGATGTGAATGATTTGTATCCCGATTTGGCTGTCCGGACATTGAATTCAACATCCTCGCAGGCGTCGAAGCGTTCATCGTAATAGCCAATGTCTTCAAAAACCTCACGGGCATAGGTGGCGCCCGAACTGGCCGGATCGACGAATCTATCTTCTTCAGTATAGATGGTGGAATCGAGACCGTGGCCAATAATCGATTTGCGGGCCAGCGAGACGGCACGCTGAAAGTAATCGTTTTCGGGCGTATCGAGAAACTGTGGGCGGCTGAGTACTTTGAGATCATGCTTTCGCATCAGGGACACGATATTTTTCAGCAGTTGATCATTGTCGATATAGGTGTGGCCGTCGATGAAGGTGATAATCTCCCCGGTGGCCGCCCTGGCGCCGATATTGCGGCCCGCCGATGAACGCCGGACAGGGTTATCGAGCAGCTTGACGCGATTGTCACGGGATGCGATTTCGGTGACGATTTCGCGGGTACGGTCCGGTGAGAAACCATCGGCAACAATGACTTCCAATTTGTCTTTGGGGTAGTCCTGGGTCAGAATATAGTCGAGTGTCTGCGCGATGAACTTCTCTTCGTTGCGGACGGGGATAACGACCGTAATTTTAGGGTAATCGTCGGGTTGTTCGGGAATATCCGGTATGTGGTCCATTTGCGACATGAGTCAGGGGTTCAGTTGCCGGAGGCGTCGAAAGGAAGTGCGTCCTCGATGTAGCCATAGATATCCTGGATGAATTTGACACCGCGGGCGGTAGCGCCCTCGAGGGTATCATTACGGTCAACCGGGAAGGTGATACGGCAGAAGGCGGCGTCGGTCGGCATCAGAAAGAGTGAGTTTTTCATCAAGTCGAACTTGAGACCATATTCACCATTGATTATTCCGCTGCGGGTTTCGAACCAGTAGAACATGAATTCCTGGGAGCCCTGGTTTTCGATGACAAGGCGCCGGGCCGGGATAGTTCGGCCATCGGCCAGGGAAATCGGGTATTCCTCAATCAGGCGGATTTTATAGCCGCCGCCAGGCAGACAGTGGATCGGTGAATGGATCTGGGAACCATACTTCTGAGAAGAGAAATAGCTGACAAAGAGCCAGTAATCTTTGCCCGATGGGGTCGTGTAGCGGCGCAGGGTGGTGGTATCGGCCTTAAGGATTTCGTAAGCGTATTCGGCGAAGCGGTGTTCGGTGCCAAAGTAGCGATCGAATTCCAGGGGTATTTTGTCGAAATTGGCGGGCTGATCGGGTTCCGCCTGATAGCCGCGCAGGTAGGTGCCGAAGCCGCCGAAAATAGCCAGGATGACAAGTGCGATGATAGCTTTATTGCGCATGGGCGTCCCGTTTCTTTTTGGTTCCGACTTTAATAACTGCTCCCCAGATAAACAGCATGATGAAGGAGACGACGAAAACCATCATACCCGAGAGCTCATGGAGAAAATCCTCGGCCAGTTCGCGGGAGACGGTATAGGCGCCAATGGCAGTAAACAGAATTCGGAATATATTGGCCGCGATAGCGATGGGGACAGTTGAAATGAACAGGATTATCTGCCGCGGCAGGTCTTTCTGAGTAACGCGGGCATAGACAGCGCCCAAAGCCAAAAGCGAAACCAGCGAACGGAGTCCGCTGCAGGCCTCGGCAACTTCCAGCGAATATCCCGGCAGATGGATGATATTGCCCTGACGCATGGCCGACAGACCGATGATATTCAGAATCTTGGCAGTAACTTTGGAGGCAAATAGCTGCATCGGGAATGTCATGCTGTAATAAACCACGTATGGCAGGGGAATCATGAAGAGCAGAAAAGCGAATTCAAACCAGGTAAGCTGGGCAAATTTACGGCCGAGCAAGTACCAGACGAGACCATAGAGGGTAATCACAAGGGAGACCCGCAGGGTGAAATATTCGGCAGCGGCATTGGCGAGGATAAAAATCCCCATTCCGGCCAGAATAAGTACCAGTCCGATGATATCGCCGCCGGGTGAAATCACCTCGGCCAGTTTTTTGCGTTTTTTCCAGAGGAAAAAGCCGGAGATAAGCGGCACCAGAAAGCCGTGGGAATAGTTATCATCATGATACCATGCTTCAACCAAACCGATAAAGACCGGCAGATAGAGCAGGACAAACAATCCCAGGACAATCCAGAGAAATGGTGAGACACCACCCGTATTCAGCGTTCGTACATGCATATTAGTCTTAATACGTAAATTTTCGCAACCAGATGACAAAATCCTGATGTCAGCCGGTAATATATATTTTCTGTATCGGTAAGTCAGCGTAATTATTTGGAAAATAATGAATTAATATTTTAAGGCGGCTGCCTGAAATTCAGGCAACCGCCAGACAGTGCTACGAACGGATCGGGATTGTTACTATTTATCTATCTTGTTACAAATCAATCATATATCAAAACAATGACAGGTGTTGCCGGGGATCCGGCAGCCACGACAAGTCAGTAATCGCAGCCGGTGGCGTGGTGTCGGGTGAGTCGGTTGTCGCTGAGACGATGTTTGAGAGCGCCGACCAGTTAGGAACTTCATCGGCGGTTTTTATGGCAAAATAGTAGGTCTGCCCCGGTGAGAGACCGGTAATAGTGAAGGTTTCAGTACTGCCGGCGACTTGCGGTGATGGTTCGCCATCCGCCTGAATGGCGGCGTTCCAGTTGGCGTCGGTAATCACAGTTGGTGAATAACGGATATCGTAGGTTGCGGCGGTACCGGAGGTGCTGTCGTCGCCGGGGGCGGTCCATGAGAGTGATGCACTGGCAGAATCGACTGCGGTTACCTGCAGGTTGGCAATGACTGATGGCGCCTCGTCTTCCGGCAGGGTGGCAATGCTAACCACGTTGGATAAATCCGACCAGTTGGGGACTTCGTCGGCGGTCTTCATGGCAAAATAGTAGGTGGTGCCGGGAGTAAGTCCGGTCACGGTACAGGAATCGGGTGAACCGGCGAGTGATGGCGCCGGTTCGCCGGTTACTGTCTGCGCCGTATTAAAGGTAGAGGTGGTTATCGGCGCGGTTGAATAACGGATATCGAATTGCGTGGCCGTGCCGCTTGTGCTGTCATCACCGGGCGCGGTCCAGTTAAGGGTGATTGTGGTCTGGGTAGCCTGACCACCGGCGGCCGCCGCCGGGAAAAGCAAGGCTTTGACGATGATGATCAGGCAGATACGGCTCACTGCGGGATATTCCCGGAGCCATGTAATCAAGTGCATGATGTCTAACCCCCTCTTTACCTTTCAGGAGAAATCGATAGATACGTTGTTGCCACGATCGATTTCTACTTCATGAGAATCATTTTACGAACAGCGTGGAAGTCTTCGGCAACGATTCGATAGGCATACATCCCCGAGGCTACCGGACGGCCGGATTGATCGGTGCCGTTCCAGATTATATGATGGGTCCCTGCTTCGAGTGTCCGGTCGATCAGGGTTGTAATTTCCTGACCGAGGACATTGTAGATAATCAGCTTAACCTGCGAGCGTTGCGGCATATTGAAGCCGATAGTTGTCTGCGGGTTGAATGGATTCGGGTAATTTTGTTCGAGCAAAAAGTCATCGGGCAAAAGGTCATCGTCATCGTCGGCATCGGCCTCGAATTCGAAGCCGGATTCGGCACCGGCGATATTGGACGGCACGGAGCTGTTGCCGGCGTTATCGAATACCTGAATGGCTACCCAGTACATGGTGGCCGGATTCAATCCGGTCAGGGTATAGGTTTGTTGTTGTCCCGACGGCAGCGGCGACGGCGGATTCATCACGATATCCCAGGTCGCCTGGGCGGTGGTATCATCGGCATAGATGATCTGGAAAGAGATAGCGGTGCCGCTGAAGCCGTCATCACCGGTATTGGTCCAGGTGAGAATAAGTTCACCGTCGCCATCGCCGCTGTACGCAACGAGATCGGTTATGGCCGCCGGAGCGGTAGTGTCGAGCGTGACAGCAGAGATGACATTTGACAGTCCTGACCAATTGGGAACTTCATCGGCCGTCTTTATCGCAAAATAGTAACGGGTTTCCTGATAGAGATTGGATATGGTTGCTGTCTGGACACTGCCAGGTGCGGCGGGGTCGGGGCTGGCTACCGGCCAGGCGGTCGCCCAGTTGGAAGCAGTGATGGGATAGATGGCATAGCGGATATCATAGGCGGAAGCGGTTCCGGAGATACCATCGTCGCCCGGAGCGGTCCAGCTTAGTGAGACTGAATTGGCGCCGATTGCTGCGATAGTCAAATCAGCAATATCCGACGGTGCGTTTTGTTCGGCCCCGGTGATATAGGTCACGACGTTGGACAGACCGGACCATTGGCCGGAGGCATCGACTGTCTTGATGGCAAAATAATGGTTCATGCTGGAGATCAAGCCGGTGACGAGGAAAGATTCGACGGAACCGGCCGGCTGGGGTGATGGTTCGCCACTCACCTGACTGGCCAGATTCCAGTTGGCTGTCGTGATCGGGAAGGTGGCATAGCGGATGTCATAGGCGGTGGCGGTGCCGGTCAGACTGTCTTCGCCGGGGGCAGCCCAGATCAATTGCGTGGTCGATGAACTGCCGCTGTTGACATATAAGCCGGTGATGGCTGCCGGCGGGGTGTCGGTTGTCTCGGTGGCAACAACAGCGACATTGGAGAGCGGTGACCAGTTGCCGGATTCATCGGCCGATTTAACGGCAAAATAATAGGTCGTACCCGGCGTCAGGTTTTCTATGGTAAACGACTCCTGAAAGCCGGCCGGATTGGGCGATGGCTCGCCATCGACCGATATCGCCTGATCCCAGTTGCTGGTGGTGATCGGCATGGTATAGTAACGTATATCGTAAACAGCCGCCGTTCCGCTGAGACTATCGTCGCCCGGTGCGGTCCAGTTCAGCGTGACGGTCGTCGGGGTCACAGTGGCTGCCATAAGGGTACCGGATGTAATCAGGCAGGCAGCAATCAGGCATAAAAAAAGCACCGCAATGGCGCCAGGACCCAGACTGGGGAATGCGGCCATGTAGTCGAAATCATCGTTCATATAGACACTCCCGACCCGGTTTCAATCTGAAACTCAGAGGATCAAAAAGCGGGCCGGGCTGTATTTAAATCTCATTTCATTGCCAGGCAGACGGTTACAACGATCAGGGTATCGTGCATTTTATCACAAGGCTGTTCAGGATTAGGTACCTGCTCAATTCCCAACCAGAATGAAACAAGGTTATGTCTGATTATTGGTGACAGCTTAAAAAGGAATTCACTAAGGGGCTCTGAATAGTGAATCTGCCGGAATTTGCGTAACTGCGAGAAAGTGAACATATTACAGCGATTTGTCCGAGATTTCTATCGATATGTGCTGATTTTCCGGTCTCTCGCACTTTAAATCCGGATCGACATTTTGGCACGGCAATTGTGCAAATCTTGACATCCGCTATTGAGTTTTGGTATTATTGGCTGATGAAGAAGACATCATCCCAGGAGTTATCGGCATTCCTCTTTCTCAATGGCTGCTATTTCAAGGATGACAGGCAACTGGTGCGGCAGCGATTAAAGATTAAAAAACCCTCTCCCCTCATAATTGCAGTCGATGGTGGCCTGAAGTTTCTTCAACAAATTAATTTGAAGCCGGATCACTGGCTGAGTGATCTCGACAGTGCCCCGAAAATCAAACGCGGCTTTATCTCCGAAACCGAGATTCAGATATATTCATCGGATAAAGACAAGACTGATTCCGAGCTGGCGCTGGAATTTTGTATTTCGCGAAAAATAAAGGATTTGACGATTTTTGGCTGGTATGACGGTATCGGCGAAACTGATCATATGCTGGGGAATCTCATGCTGTGCCGCCATCCGGCAGTGCAAAGAAGCGGGGCCTTTTTGCATTTCCTCGACAGCCATCAGGAGGCGGTGTTGCTGCGGGATGATTCGATGATTTTGAGAGATTATAGTGATCGGAGAGTATCGGTGGTGCCGCTGGATCGGAAAATAATCCTGAATGAAACCGGGATGCGTTTCCGGGCGAAAGCGCTGGAGATCCAGGCCGGGCAAACAGTCGGTTTACGCAACATGGTCACGGCCAAACGGGCGACGATTGCTGTGAGCGGACGTGCACTGGTTGTCATCGGGCCTAAAAAAGGAACGGCCTGAACCGATTTATTAGTTGTAAGCCCAATGCGTTTTTCGTATTGTGTGCCGGAACCTCCGGGGAAGAGAGTAGAGGAGCATAAACAAAAAGCCCATGATTATTTCATCCGCCGGCAAAAGCGATATCGGCCTGGTCCGTAAGGCCAATGAAGATTTTATCAAGATATGGGATGATAAGCTGCTCTATATCGTGTGCGATGGTATGGGCGGGCATAATGCCGGCGAGGTGGCCTCGAAAACCGCCTGCGAGTTGGTGGCCGGTCTCTATGGCGGTCATTTTGACCGTTTGTTAACAGACGACCGTCTCAAGTTACCCCGGATGCTTCCCCAGTCGACCGATGTCTTGACTAAAGCGACCCGTATTGCCAATCACTGGATTTATCATAAGGCTTCGAGCAATCCGGAGTTATCGGGGATGGGAACGACGATTACGGCGGTTGCTATCGAAGAAGATATATTGACTGCGCTGCATGTCGGCGACAGCCGTATTTATCGGTATTACGATGGCGAGCTGTTACCTCTGACGATCGATCACAGCTGGGCGGCAGAACTGGAGCATTCCGAGAAGATCACGGCTGAGGAGGCCTCGCAACTGGTCAATCGAAATGTGATTACCCGTGCCCTTGGAGTCAAAGAGTCGGTCGATATCGATGTGGCCATACGGCGCGTTATCGACGGCGATATGTATATTTTGATGAGTGATGGGCTCTGTGGTTATGTCAGCGATGGAGACATCAGGCGGGTCGTGACCAGTGCCTCCGGCGATGTCGAGCAGGTGGTTGAATTGCTGGTGCAACTGGCCAATGATCGCGGCGGTTCGGATAATGTCAGTGTGGTGGCGCTGCGAATCGACGGCAAGGTCGATCACTCGCAGCATAGCGAGATGGATGTGATTACCATCGACGCGGAGCCGCCGGAATATTATGAAGCCGAAGAGGAATGGGCTGAAAAGGCGGAAAATCCGCTCCCCAGGCCGGTGGCTGATACCAGAAAAAAATCCGGTCCCGGACTCGGCGGGATTTTTGCTTTTGTCATTGCGCTGGGTGTGATTGCAACAATCTTTTACTATATTCTCAAGGGCTGAAACAACCAGTCATTCCGATTCCTTTCATTTGTCTGATGATCCACCTGTACATGATTGCCGGAGACGCATGAGATGACAGCAGACAGCTCTGGCATCGGGTTCCCTGGTGATGTTTTCCCAACGGTTGCAGGATATGATCGTACACATGGCAGAATTCCGCGTTGGGTCAGTCGAAAGGAATGAGCGTGGGTGTCCGGGATAGAATCCGTCTTGAACTGTATAATACCCTCAGGTTTGCACCGTGGTCGCGAAATATTACCGCGCGTCTGATGCTGAACCGAAATCGCAATCCTCTGCAGAGCTCGCCGGTCAAGCAGGGAGAAAAGATACATAATCTCTGCAAGGCGGCCCGCATCTGCCCCGCCAAATCGGCACTCCATCGAATTGAAACAGAAATCATCGCAGCGGTCGATGCCTTGGACTACTCCCGATTGGATTGGGACAACACTTTCCCCGGAAGTGTCAAACCGATCATCGAGAAAGGAATTATCCTCAAACCGAAAATCAGCGATGATGAAAAAGGCGTCCTGTTCATATCCTTCGAGGATCACTGGTTGAGATTATTTCGACACGCCGACATTGAGAAGCTTGCCCGTGATTATCATCTGGTACTTTCCACAACCTGGTCACCGCCCCATGATTTTGCCTTTCTGCTGGCGACGCGTCTCTGGCCCCAGACGGTTTTTCATATCCAGAGTCATCTCGATGATGTACCGGTGTTCGCCCGTTTGAGCACCAATATTTCAACAATTCCGCTTCTGGCCTCCAACTGGGTGCATCCGGGCATTTTTACTGAAGATAAAGACGCACAAAAGAAATATGATCTGGTGATGCTGGCGAATTATTCGGTGTACAAACGCCACTGGTTATTGTTCAAGATGATCAGCCGGATGAACCCTCGGCCGAAGGTGCTGCTGATTGGCCGGCCATGGGAAAGTCGGACCGAAGAGACGATCCGATCCGAAGCGCGGCTTTATGGTGTGGAAGATTCTTTGGTATTCAAGACAAATTTGAGCGATGACGAACTGGTCCGCTCGATTCAGGAATCAAGGTTGAGTATTATCACGTCGGGCAACGAGGGCTCCTGTGTGGCCGTAGTGGAATCGATGTTTCTCGGCGTTCCGGTAACGATTTTTGAAGAGGCTGTCATCGGCTCGAAAGCATTTATCAACAAGAGAACCGGCGGAGTTCTGCCCGCCGTCAATCCCCATAAAAAACTCCGGGAATTAATTGACTGTGCCGGAACATGTGATCCGCGGGCCTGGGCGCTGGAAAACAGGGTTGATTGTCTCGGGAGTACGAAAGTACTTAATAATCATCTGAGGCAGACGGTAACCGCGCGCGGTGAATCGTGGTCGCGCGATATTTGCCGGCAGCATTGGAGACCCAATCCTGCTTATTTTCATGAGGCTGACCATGAGACAATGGCGCCATTTTATGATAGCTTCAGGGAAACGTATGGTGTGGGGTTGAGACGGCCGGAATTCTATGGTCATCTTGTCCGCGATGCCGCCTTCGATCGGTAGTGGGTTATGACTGTCCGCTGTCTATAGTGCCGGTTAAAAAGGATTGACAAACGGTTGGGCAGGCGTATATTCTATAGCCTGAAAGAAAAGCGGTTTTGATGCGCCCATAGCTCAATTGGATAGAGCGTCTGGCTACGGACCAGAAGGTTGGGGGTTCAAGTCCTCCTGGGCGTATTTTTTTTTTGGGCTTTCTCCCACCCTGCGGGTGGGGTACCGGGGATTGTGGGCGTAATTTTTATGGCGGCCATTGGGCCGTTTTTTTATGCGCATGAAGGACTTTTTCCCACCCTGCGGGTGGGGTACCGGGGATTGTGGGCGTAATTTTGTGGGCGGTTTTTTCTTAGTAATTTATTTTGAAAGTTTAAATCACATATCCAAACCGGTACCGCAACCGGGTGCGGGGAGGGATACACCTTCGGAACCGCAAACAGTCGACCGCCTTCCCGGAAAATGAGTACCTTAATTAATAGACCGAAAGTGTAATGAAAAACCCACTCGGACGCCGAGTGGGGTACGGATGTGAGACTGATTTGACAGGTTCACCGAATACGTGTGGTACAGCCGACTTTCTGGGAACATTTGCCGGAGATGAAGGATCCGGTTGCGGCGGCACCAATGTGCAGTTCTCCGACCTGGGGTCGATCTTCAATCGCGTCAATATGGTTGAAGATTGTGATGGTATTTTTAACAGCGATCCGGTGGGTATTCGCGCGACGTTGAATGTACCGAGCGGAATCGACTACGATCTCTACCTGTATGATGGTAATTGCAATTTACTGACATCATCGACCGCCAGCGGCTCATCGACCGAGTTCGTGCAGCATTTTGTGTCGGATAACCTCGGTTCAGATGACAGCCAGACCTATGTTATCGAGATTCGGTAAGCCGATGGCGGTGATTGTGCCGACTGGGAATTGCAAATCCAGCATTACGAATAGCCCCAACATACCCGTCAATGGCCCGCGTTTGCAGAGCGCGGGCTATATATTATTATCTGATTCCTTTGTGGCCGGCGGACTTGGCTGCAACGACTAAATTACCCCCTGGGTGGCCTGCGGTCGTTGAACGCAGGCCATTTGATTCGTGCCTGATTTCCCGGGCCCGCAGGCCCTGCCATCATGACGACTTTTCCATATACTCCGACAGGAACATATTTTCTCCCGGATATTTCTTGGAAACCTGTTTTCGCCATCGCCCGTATCTAAAAAAGTTTACCTGTAGACAAGGATACTGTTTTGGGCTATTTTTCATATGGTGATGCAGAAGACATGATGAGCTATGGCTCCGGTGTCAGGTACGGGCCATAGTTGGTGTATAAACTGATTTCAGCGCCACACAGAGTACAGGGTGTGACATAGACGTTTGAAGGGAGAGGAAATCGTGACTCAAATCAGGCTGCCCATCCGGGCGATATACTTGTTGCTGGCGGCATTGTGCGTTGCCGCGCTTGTTATTTCTTGCAGTTCCACCCCGCCGGAACCGCCGGTTGCGAAAATTGACGTGCATGTCGATACGATTCACGGCGATGTCCGCGTGGATAATTACTACTGGCTGCGGGATCGTGAGAATCCCGATGTCATTGCGTATCTCGAGGCCGAAAACACCTATACCGATGCGGTCATGAAACCAACTGACCGTTTTCAGGAAAAGCTCTTTGAGGAAATCAAGGGCCGCATTAAGGAAACCGACTTGTCGGTGCCGGTACGGGATGATTCCTTTTACTATTATTCACGCGACGAAGAGGGCAAACAGTACAAAATCTATTGCCGCAAAAAAGGTTCGCTGGAAGCCGAAGAAGAGATTCTGCTCGATGTTAACACACTGGCCGAGGGCTATGAATTCTTCGATCTCGGCGGATATTTCATGAGCCCGGATCATCAGCTCATGGCCTATTCTTTTGACACCACAGGGCGCGAAATTTACGGGCTGAAAGTCAAGAATACAGTAACCGATGAAATACTGCCGGATGAAATCAACAATTTCGACGGCCGTGCCACCTGGGCACTGGATAACAAAACCTTCTTCTACACCACTCAGGATGAAGCCCTGCGGCCGTACCGTCTGTGGCGCCATGCGCTGGGCACGTCGCAGGATGATGATGTCATGCTGTATGAAGAGCCCGGCGAACGGATGAATGTATATGCCTTTTCGACGCGGGATGAAAAGTATATCCTGATGGGATTATTCACGATCGGCATGTCGGAGTATTATTATCTACCGGCCGATGATCCCAATGGTAAGTTCAAGCTGTTTGCCAAGCGCCAGGATGGTATCGAGTATGAAGTGAACCATCACGACGGCTATTTTTATGTCCTTACCAACGAAGGCGCCCAGAACTTCAAGCTGATGCGTACACCGGCTAATCGTACGAACAAATCCAACTGGAAGGCCGTGTTGCCACATCGTGACTCGACCTATGTGTCGGGTGTGACCTTCTTCGAAGATTACATGGTAGCCAGTGAGCGCGAAAATGGTCTCCCCCAGCTTCGCGTACAGAACATGAAATCCGGTGACCATTATTATATCGACTTCCCGGAACCGATATACTCGGTCGGATTGACCGGCAATGCTGAATTCAATTCCGATACCCTGCGCTTCAATTACTATTCACTGGTGACGCCGAACTCGGTGTACGATTACAATATGGAAGACCGTGGTCGCGTGCTCAAGAAGCAGCGCGAGGTGCTGGGAGGGTACAATCCCGATGAGTATACATCGGAACGGATTTTTGCGACGGCTGACGACGGCATCAAGGTTCCGATTTCGATCATGTACAAGAAAAGTGAGTTTAAAGAGGATGCTCCGCAGCCGTTGTATCTCTATGGCTATGGTTCCTATGGCGCCAGTATGGATCCCTATTTCTCATCGAGCCGGCTGTCGCTGCTCAACCGTGGTTTCGTCTTTGCCCTGGCCCATGTTCGAGGTGGCGCCGAGATGGGCCGTTGGTGGTATGACGAGGGCAAGCTGCTCAACAAGATGAACACGTTCACCGATTTTATCGCCTGCGCCGAGCATCTGATTGGCGAGGGATACACCTCCAGCGATCAACTGGTGATTTCCGGCGGCAGCGCCGGTGGTTTGCTGGTCGGAGCGGTTGTTAATATGCGGCCTGATTTGTTCCATATTGCGGTGGCCGAGGTGCCGTTTGTCGATGTGGTCAACACCATGCTTGATGCGACCATTCCGCTGACGACCAATGAATACAGCGAATGGGGTAATCCGCAGGAGGAAGAGTACTATGATTACATGCTGAAATACTCACCATATGACAATGTTGCGGCGATGGATTATCCGCACATGCTGATTACGGCAGGGTTGAATGATCCCCGGGTGCAATACTGGGAGCCGGCCAAATGGACGGCCAAGCTGCGAACGATGAAGACCGACACCAACCGCCTGTTGTTCAAGGTCAATATGGGCGCCGGTCATGGTGGCGCGTCGGGCCGCTATGATTATCTCAAGGAGATTGCCTTTGAGTATGCGTTTATTCTCGATGTGATGGGAATGAAGCATTGATGATGATTTGAAATATTGCAGTAATTGAAAAGCCCTCGAAGTTCGGGGGCTTTTTTATGCCGCAACCCGCGACTCTGTCGTGGGTTTACTCATTCGGGCTGCTCTCCGCGCAACTGAATTACGATACAGCCACCCGGTACCCCACTCGGCATCCGAGCGGGGTTATCATTACACTTTCAGGAAGAAACTTACCCCGCGGGCGGGGCACCGGGTTCTGGCACAACAGCTAAAGGAATGCTGAAACATTCAATCGGGTGCCGGAACCACGGAGGTTCCGCTCTACAAAATTACGACCAGGGGCCGATTTTCGTGCTTGGAAATTACTTTCGTCGTAGAGGCACGGATCCCCTCGCCCGTCGTGCAGTTAGAAAATGTCGCCCACGACGCCAGTCGTGGGTTTATAATCGAGATAAGCTAAGGTGGCTATCGTGCCGGGATTGATCGACGGTAGTATGGTAACACTTTTTACTTATCGAATGGGGAAAGTTAGCTCGATCAAATCGTCAACCCACGACTCCGCAGCATAGCTGCTCCGTAGTGGGCGACAGGTTCGGACCGGGCGATCCCGGCCCCTATGACTGTTGAAAGATTTTCGCACATACTGAAATTAATACAGCACAGCGGGACTTCCTGCTTCTATTGCCTATTTCACAGCGGTGTAGAATGTTCGCCAATGGCGGGTCAGATTCAGTTCCCGTTCGCTGTCGGCGGTTTTGATAGAATGAAATCCGGCCGACTGCAGGGCCGCCTTAACGTACTCCACAGGATGAAATCGTGCGACCAGTTCCATGTCCTGCCGTGACCAACGATCGCTGTTTTTGCCGAACATAGTCAGTGTCATGCGACCCAGGCGGCTCCGTTTGTCATAGGAAACGTTGCAGATCAGGGCACGGTCGCCCTCGGCCCGGCCGCTGTTGCCGTTCCAGGCCTTTTCGTAGCCCTCTTCGGAATGGAGATCGAAGACAAAGATGCCGCCATCTTCGAGGGCATTATAGACACTCCGGAATGCTTCTTCGAGTTCTTTTACCGAGAGTATGTGGTTCAGGCTGTCACTGGTTGAGACGGCCGCTTTAACCGGTTCGGGGATAGTAAACGAGCGGGCATCGGCGAGGAACAATCGGGCGTCGGGGGCATTGACCCGGGCGAACGAAAGCATCTCAGCGGAGCCATCGATGCCGACCACCCGGAAACCGTCGCTGGTGAGCCGTCCGGCCAAATGACCGGTACCGCAGCAGACATCAAGTAATCGTGCCCCTTTCGGGAGTTCCGACAGGAGAAGTTTGCCGTATATGGGATAAAGTTGATCAATCAGCCGGGGCGCCCAGTAGTCGTTATAAAATGGCGCAAACTGGTCGTATTCGGAATAAATGACAGCATCGATCATGTGGTAACCTCCGGGAGTCTGTTCATCATTGCTTGCCTGATCGGGATAATTTGCATACTTTCAGGTAAAAGGCAAGGAATAAATGGATCATATGGTCGCTCTTATTATTTTTGTTCTTACATTTAGCGGGCTGGCGGCGTTTTTTCTGTTGTTTGCGGTCACGTCGCGTCGCGAAAAGCGCCTCAGAGCATCCGTGCTGGCCGGTTCGATGGCGGCGGTATGTGCGGCATTGTTGATTATTATGGCGGTCCCGCCGGTGCCGGCTTTTGCCTACTGGATACTCTCGGGGCTGGTCGTATTTATTGCCCTGCTCTATTTTGCGCCATTGAATAAACCGTCGCAGATCAAAATCAACGGTCCCACTGAGCGGGTCGATGAGCGCGATATCATGTTTGCGCGTGAGGAATATCGGCCGGGCACGGATAAATACCAGGATTATTATGATATGCGGCCGGCGAATAAAGAATTCGATGACCGTCTGCGAAAACTGCCGGAGATGTTTGAACCTGGCGGCAAATATTATGAAGAAGAAACAGCCAAAAAGATCGCCGGGACGTTTCGGAAGATTGAGCGGTTGGGTAATCATGTTGATGGTAAAGAAGCGCGCAAAGATGTCAATATCGATCCGGCTGAAGCGACCGCCATGGTTAAGCAAATGGCGCTCGAACTCGGGGCCGGTGAGGTCGGGATTGCCCGGTTGAATCCAATGTATGTCTATTCGCATGTCGGGCGCGGCCCGGAGCGGTGGGGCGCACCGATTGAGACGACGCACAGGTTTGCGATTGTCTTTACGCTCGAAATGGATTACAACAAAGTCGAAACCGCCCCGGCGCTGCCGATTACCGATGAATCTGCCCGGCGATATCTGGAGGGCGCGGAGATATCGATCGAGATGGCCCGCCGGCTGCGCGAGATGGGGTATTCATCGCGGGCGCATATAGCGGGGAGCAATTATCAGATTATGGTCGTGCCGGTGGCGTATGAGGCCGGGCTGGGTGAATTGGGGCGTTTCGGGTATTTGATTTCGAAGAAATATGGCGCGCGGTGCCGTCTGGGAGCAATCACAACCGAGATGCCGCTGGTACCTGATAAGCCGGTGGCGTTTGGCGTGCAGGATTTTTGTGCTGTATGTAAACGGTGTGCTGAGGTGTGTCCATCGAATTCTATCCCCGATGGCCCCAAGACTGACCAGCGCGGGGTCGAGAAATGGCAGCTTGATTTTGAGACCTGTATCTGGGCATGGCGTCTGGCCGGTACCGATTGCGGTTTGTGTATGAAGTATTGTCCCTATTCTCATCCGAGGGCGCTGGTTCATGATGTGGTGAAGTTTGCGATTGAGCGATCGGCCTTTGCGCGGCGTGTGTCAGCCTGGGGCGAGAAGATTTTTTATGGGGGATAATTCGCCAAAAATCGTTCCGAATTGCCCCGGGTTTCCTTGCATTTAGCCTCCCGATTACAGTATCTTATGCGCCAGATTTGAGTCAGGGCATTTGACAAGGAGTAGGGAGCCATGCCGTCCGTTACTGCCCGGGATATCATGATCCCCCTGGATCAGTATCCTCATATCCCCCATTGGTTCACCCTGCGCCAGGCAGTGGTCGAACTGGAAAAATCCGTCATCGATTTCAAAGGCAAGTCATCTCTCCCCCGTGCGCTGCTGGTGTTTCATGAGGAATATCAACTGGTCGGGATAGTCCGTCGGCGCGATATTCTCCGCGGGCTGGAGCCGAAATTTTTGCGTACGATGCCGATCAAGAACCGTCGGCAGTTGTATGAAGTCGAGGGCGACATCAATCTACTTGACCTGTCGTCGGGACATATATCGCAGGAAATGCAGCGCCTGGCCGAGACTAAAGTCTCGGAGATTATGCTGCCGGTGGTCGAGACTGTTGGCGCCGATGCGCACCTGGCCAAAATTATCCACAAAATGATCACTCGCGATTTGAATCTTGTCCCGGTTATCGATGGCGACAAGGTGGTCGGGGTGGTTCGCAGTGTGGACGTTTTTCATGAAATCGGAAAGATGTTAATCGAGCAGGATCAGGACAAATCGCAGCGATGACAATGTGGAGCAGCTATGTTTAGATGGTTCAAACGCAAACAACAACCACAGATGTCGCAGGGGTTGCCGCCGATGCCCGATAGTGTAGTACTGGCCAAGCTCAGGCCGCAGATTGACTGGCGACGGATTTTCTTTATTTTTCTGGGTCTTTTCCTTTTTGCGATAGTCTATTTTTCGCCTGAATGGCCGGCGGCGATGGACCCCAAGGGTCAGCCGTTTGATTTATCCCATGAGGCCAAAGCAGCTATCGGTCTGTTTTTGCTGGCTGCGGTCTGGTGGGTATTCGAGGTGGTGCCAATCGGGGTAACCGGAATTATGATTGCGGTGGTGCAGGGATTATTTTTGATTCGTCCGGCCCGGATAGCGTTTACTGATTTTATGGATCCCTCGGTCTGGTTCATTGTCGGATCGGTGGTGATCGGGATGGCCTTTGCATCGACCGGTCTGACCAAACGGATGGCGTATAAAATGCTGTTGATTGTCGGTGAGAAGACGTCGATGATCTATCTCGGCTGTTTTATTATGACATCGGCACTGACGCTGATTATGGCTCACACGGCTGTTGCCGCAGCGGTGTATCCCCTGCTCATGGCGATTTACTCGCTGTATGATGAGGATAACAAGCCGACCAAATTCGGCAAGGGCTTGTTTATGGGGATGGCCTTTGTCGCGGGGGCGGGCAGTATTATTACCCTGCTGGGAGCAGCGCGCGGTGCGGTGGCGATCGGGTTTTATCGTGAGATTGTCGGCAGCGAGATTACTTTCTTCGGATTGACCTATTATATGCTCCCGGTTGGCGTGGTGATGACGTTTTTACTTTGGCCGTACTTTTTGCTGTATTACAAGCCGGAGCATAAACGGATCGAGGGACTGCATAAACGGGTGACGGCCCTCAATGCTCATCTCGGGCCAATCAGCAGAAAAGAGATATTGACGATCGTCATCGTGGGGCTAACGATATTGGCGATGAGTATGCGATCCTTCATCCCATTCCTCGAAGAAGTCAATAAGGCTGCGGTTATTCTGGTGGCTACTGTCTTGTTCTTCGTACTGAAGATTTTGACGATAGATGATCTCGAGAAGATACCGTGGAATATCGTGCTGCTGTTCGGCGGTGCGATGAGTATCGGTTTTTGCCTGTGGCAAACCGGTGCGGCCAGTTGGATTGCGGTGCAATGGCTGGGGCTGTTGCAGAATGCGCCCTGGTTTATCTTTGTGATGGGTATTGCGTTTTTCGTGCTCATCATGACCAATTTGATCATGAATGTCGCGGCGATTGCCATCTCGATGCCGGTGGCACTGGTTCTGGCGCCCTATCTGGGTGTGGCGCCCGAAGTCGTGATTTTTGCGTCGCTGGTAACCGCCGGGATGCCGTTTTTACTGCTGGTCGGTGCGGCGCCCAATGCGATCGCCTATGAATCCAAGCAATTCTCGACCGGCGAGTTTTTTGTGGCCGGAATCCCGGCCAGTATATTGTTGATGGTAGTATTGGGGATTTTCGTCTGGCTTATCTGGCCATTGATGGGCATGCCGGTGACACTGGAACCGACCGCGGTTATGCCGTGATAATATGACAACGGCCGCCTGATCAGGCGGCCGTTTTTATTTAGATATATTTCAGCAGTTATATGCAGCCATCGCCGGCTGAGTTTTGTTTTTTCACGCGCCACATTGAATCGACAAAGTACCTTTTCGAGTCGAAGAAATGGTTAAGGACTTCATAGCCGGTTTCATGTGCAATCTTATCGATATCGGAAATCAGGTATTTGTAGGAATATTCGATGTGAATCGGTTCCCACGGGTGAAACGTGAATGAGCGCCCGATCTCTTCGATAAAGACTTCCTGCTCCTCGAGGCTGACCAGATAGCTTTCCATCGCTCCGGAAAAGACATCATAGGTACCGAAATGGCGGAATTTAGCGGGATCAAACTGACCGCCCAATTCACGGTTGATACGATACAGAATATTAACATTGAATGCCGCGGTGATACCTTTTGAATCATTGTAGGCCTGCAAAAGCAGTTCGATGTCTTTCTTGAGATCGAAACCGGTAAGCACCATATCGCCGTTGTTCAGACAGTTCCAGAGATTTCGCATGAAAAACCGGGCAGAATTGTGGGTAAAATTACCGATGTTTGATCCGAGAAACAGCACAACATTTTTGCGTTGATATTGATTATTGAGCCAGTTGATACCGGTAAAGTAATCGGTCACCAGGGCGTTGAGTTCGAGTTCGGGGAATGTGCTGCCCATATGCTTGAGGAGATCATCGATTGCTTTCTGGGAAATATCAATCGGGAAGTATTTGAAGTCGAGTTTTTGATCGAGGAAATTTTCGATGAGAATAGAGGTTTTCAGGCCATTGCCGGGCCCGAATTCGATGAGATTGAATGGTTCACCCTTGGCCAGTCTGGCGATGCCATCACGATTGATAGTCATAGCATCGATCTCACAATTGGTTGGATAGTACTCTTCGAGTTCTGTGATTTCGTCGAAAAGACGGCTGCCTTCTTTATCGTACAGATATTTCGACGGCAGATATTTGCGGGTGCTGGACAGGCCGACCAGAACATCGAGTAAAAATGCTGCGGTTTCATCCTGTTTCACCTGCTGATCAGTCGGATCAAGGACACGTACTGTTTGGGCCATGGGAGTTCCCCTGTTAACGGTCATCGGCCAGACGGAGGCCGGTAAATTGCCATCGTTTTTCCGGTTGGAAGAAATTTCTATATGATGTTCTGATATGTGATTGCGGCGTTGCGCAGGAACCGCCACGAAGGACCATCTGGCCGCTCATGAATTTGCCATTGTATTCGCCCAGTGGATCCCTGGACTGCTTATACCCGGGATATGGCAGGTAGGCGCTTGCGGTCCATTCCCAGACATCGCCGATCATAGCATACAGCGATGCTTCAGTCATGATTTTGTCGTCGATTGGTTTCCCGGGATGATAACGCTGATCATCCATCAGGAAGCCATCATGATGCATCAGGCCATTAGCCTGCGAGGCGACTTCCCATTCCGCTTCCGTCGGGAGCCGTTTGTCGGCCCATCGGGCAAACGCCGCGGCTTCATAGTGACTGATGTGACACACCGGTTCAGAATCATTAACCGGCTTGAGGCCATGCAGGGTCATGACGTGCCAGTGGTTATCGCGCGTTTCCCAGTGCAGCGGGGCCTTCCAGTTGAGGCGCCTGATAACATCCCAGCCATCGGACAGCCACAGTCGATGATCGCGATAGCCGCCATCGCGTATAAATTCGAGCCATTCACCGCAGGTTACGGTGCGGTTGGCGAGGCGGAAATCAGGGACGAGTGTATCGTGTCGGGGGAATTCATTGTCATAGGCGAAAACGCCGCCAGTCGCCCCAATCTTGTGAATACCGCCTGAGATCGGTATATATCTTAATGGCGGTGAATCGGTCAGGGCCGGCTTTTCAGAAGGAGTGTACATCGGTCGAAACGGATCGGCGGCGAAGATATGCTTGATATCGGTGAGAAGCAGTTCCTGATGCTGCTGTTCGTGATTGATACCGAGGCGAAGCATTGGTTCGATTTGTTTCAAATTGTTTTCATTGGCGTTTTGCATGAGATTAACCATGCGGTCAGTGATGGCTTCGCGGTAGGTCAACACTTCGGCCACGGTTGGTCGTGACAGGGTTCCGCGGAGGGCGCGGTCAACGCGATCGCCGAAGGCTTCATAGTAGGAATTGAAAACAAAATAATACAGGTCATGATGTTTTTTGAAATTCGGTTCGAATTGCTCCAGGATAACCTGCTCATAAAACCAGGTAGTATGGCCAAGGTGCCATTTGGGCGGGCTGACATCCTCGACCGGCTGGACGATATGGTCCTCAATCGCCAGCGGACGACAGATGTTTTCGGTTTGCCGGCGGGCGGCGGCAAATGTTTTGATCATCGCCATGCGATCGACAGCGGCGATGGCGGCAGTAGTTTCTTTCTGATTTGATGACATACAAATCTGGACATTTTTAACGGTGATAACTTAGTATCAGTAACACCTCGTACTGATATTTGTTCCACTCTCCTCTCCCCTGCCGGTGATGCCGGGGAAGATGGCCATGGCGGCGGTAGTGAGGCATACCACTACCCGACCTGATTTTACCAGAGATTGCAACTGTTGCGGCCGCGTTTTTCAAGATACTGCTGATGATAATCTTCGGCTTTGTAATAGGCTCCGGCCGGCGTAATTTCGGTGACAATTGGTCGCGAGAAGTTGCCATTTTTTTCCAAAGCTTCCTTCGAGGCTTTTGCCTGCGCTTCCTGTTCCGGCGTATGATAGAAAATCGCCGAGCGATATTGATTTCCAATATCGGGGCCCTGACGGTTCAACTGGGTGGGATCATGGATTTCCCAAAAGACACCCAGAAGGTCGTCGTAACCGACTTTAGCGGGGTCGTAGATAACCTCTACCGCTTCAGCATGTCCTGTTTTCTTCGAGCAGACCTGTTCATAGGTCGGATTTTCGGTGGTGCCGCCGGTATAGCCGACTGAGGTCGAGACAACGCCAGCGATTTTTCTAAAGGCTGCTTCCACGCCCCAGAAGCAACCGGCTGCAAAAGTCGCTTTTTCCATGTTTTCCATCTCCATTGTTGGCGCCTGGGCATCAGTGACATTATTGAACGTGTTCGACCTGGGGGATTTTGCGGGGGTTTCTTTACCGCCGGAGGTCATTCCAGTACCGGCATAGCTTATGATAACCGCGATCACCAGTGTCAGACCCAGTAGCAGACGGGTCCAGGTTACTGTAAACAGTCCCATAACGTATCCTTCCTTTCTCCCTATAACGCAAAAACGGGAGAAATGGATCATATTATTTCATGGATTATTTTGGTAGTGGTTGACTGCACATACCGGGATCGGCTATTCAGTGAAATTGAGATTTTCCGGGCCGAGCATGGTCGTAAACGTATCGAGCATTGTCCGGTTGAATTTCTCGTGTGTATCGTACATCTCATTCAGGGCCGGAAAGGCCTCCTTGGCGCGGCGGTATGAACGGTTGGTTGTCATGGCGTCGAAGACATCGGCGACCGCCACAATTTTGCTGTATTGATGAATTTTCGGGGCAGTCAAGCCGTAGGGATATCCGGTGCCATCTTCCCGCTCATGATGTTCCAGAATTGGGTAATGGGCATCGTATGGTATAATCTCCGATTCGAGCACCATCCCGAAACCATATTGCGGGTGTCGTTTGACAACAGCCATCTCGGTGTCGGTCAGGGGTCCCCGTTTGTCGAGGATATCGGTGGAAATTTTTGACTTGCCGATGTCGTGGAGCAGGGCGCCGGTTCCGATATGATGCAGTTTTTCCTGATCATCGATACCCAGGCGCCGGGCCAGTGCGATCGATAAGGCGCAGACATTGACCGAGTGGGTAAATATGGTGTAATCAAAGGACATAACATTCAGGAGACTGTAAAAAGCCCGCTGGCTTTTTATCAAATGCATCGTGGTTGATTCAACGAGTCTGATACTTCGCCGGAGATTTTCCGGGAGACCCGGATTATCCAGCAAATCCGTCACCAGCGATTTGGCACACTCATAGACAATACCCGACTTGGTATCTTCCTCGATATCCGGATCATGGACAATATCCATCAGATGAGACTCGATATACTGGTTGTATGTCCTGCGGTCTTCACCCTCGACGTACAGACTTACCACACCATTGTCAATAAGGGTCTGGCGGGTTTTTTCAGTAAACGGCAACCGGGGGTCCCGGAATAATACATATTCGCGGCCGACATGGATATACAGACGGAAATCGAGAGTGCTGTCGATACGCAGGGAGTTGAGTTCAATGGGAATGTAGCTTTTTTCTTTTTGTGCGGTTTCTTTACCGACCAGTTTCATCATTTCCCCCGAAGCGATGCCGGATTAAAACATCCGGATTTTCTCAAGATGAGAGATATCATCCAGAAAACGGTTCAGCGCAGATGATATGGTTTCGATAGTTCCCGATACATCATCATAGCGGTAGTCGTCAAGTTGTACAATAAGCGATTCCGTTGGTCCCTGGACGCTGCCGGCGCCAAGTTGTTCGCTCATTCTGGACAGGCGGCGGCAGTTTTCACGGACCAGCGCCCAGGCTTTTTCGCGATATCCCTTTTTGATGGCATCGAGGTGTTTCGTGCTTTCGTCCTCGAAAGCGTCCAGCATATCGGTCAGTAAATCAATATCTCCCTGGGCAGCTTCGAGAATCTTCTCATAATCCAGATCCGACCCCTGGGGCG
Organism: uncultured Ignavibacteriales bacterium; assembly: GCA_964526635.1. Lineage (GTDB taxonomy): Bacteria > Zixibacteria > MSB-5A5 > GN15 > JAAZOE01 > CAZGLR01. Next base: position 26,202 of record CAZGLR010000030.1, read on the forward strand.
CCGTTTGATCACCTCGAGAAGGCTCAGGAATGGTTTCCGGAAGAGCATCGATCGTTTCGGCGAGTTTGGTATAGCCATCGACCGCAACATATTGATCAGTAAATGCGCCGATATCGAGGCTGTCGGATGTGTCTCCTGGTTCCATCATCACCAGCGACGGCACCGTGATACTGCCCGCCCGGAGCTTGTCGATGAGATGACGCAGGTAGTCGGGATCATCAGCGGTTATCGACGAAGCATCGACAACGATAGCACGAGGGATTGAATTGACCGCGCGATCGAAATCAGTGCTGCTGCCGGCAATATCGACAGCAAATCCATGCTTGCGCAGAATACCTGAGAACATCACTTGATTGAGACGATCGGTCGACACCAGAAGCAGCTTCTGCGTTGTGGAGTTTTCTTCCCGATAATCAGCGGCGTTGTTTTTCGACGCTGTTGCTTCGTTGTCAGTGTTATCTTCATCAATGCTGTCTATGTCAGGAAGATCAATGATCTTCTCGAGCGCCGACAGCAGTTCATTCTGATTCAGCGGACGCTGCAGGATAGCTGCCAGGGACAGGTCGGAAAGATCATCATCCGGATGGCCGTAACAGGTTGCAATAATCCGTTCCCCCGGTAGCGCCTGATCATTCAGGAGCGAATCGAGAAGCCGGGTGCCGTCGGCGGCGACGGCATCGAGAGAGACGATCACGACAGCGATTCGGGCGTTGTCTGCTTCGGACTGTTCGACGGCGGCAGTAACGGCGTCGAAACCGGTACAGGATACCGGAGTGAGATTTATCGATTCAAGAATTGCCGCGATGTAGGTGCAATTAACCTCTTTGGGATCGATAATCAGGACACGTTCACCGGAATAGCTGATTGGTACTGGTGGAGAATCATTCTCTTTTCGCGGTTTCTTGGGGTCAAGCCAGAGACGGAAATGGAACGTCGCGCAGTTGTTATCGGCGCCGCTCTTTTCCTGCATCCAGATTTCACCGCCAAGCATCTCGACCAGCTGGCGGGCAATGGTCAGACGGATATGGTTTTCAAGGCACAGATCCTCGGGACGATCCTGCGAAAAGCCCAGGCAATCAAATAACGCGGCCGGTTCGCAATCGGGGGAATGAGCCTGATCAGCCTGCAGGGTAAAATGAAAAATCGGCAGCAAATAGGGAGTAACTTCGATTTCGCAGCGTATAATCAGGTCGCCGCCAGTCGTGATACTCAACAGGTAGTCGAGGAGGTTTTTCAGAATGTACCGCATGCGGCCGGAATCACCTATCAGGGTATCCGGAATCAGGGGATCGCAGTGGCCGATGATTTCGATATGCTTCTCATGGGAGGTTTCAATAAACGGCGATATGGCGCTGCTGATCAAATCGCGCAGGCTGAACTGTGATTCGTTAAGTTTAATACTCCCGGAATCATACTCGATGACTTCGTCCAGATTTCCGGCAAAAAGGCGAAGCTTTTGCAGTTTATTGGCAACATCCACGTACTCATCATCGTGGGGAATCAGATCGAAAGCCTGGGAAATTTCAATCAGATCGGTGTTGATGCGGCTGACAATCTCCTTCAGCAGCAGCTTGAATTGTTCCAGGCGGCAATCGGATTTTTCTTTCAAGGCCTTCATGCGGGCGGCAAAACGGGCGGCCTTTTTCTCATAATCCTTGATGACCCCGGCGGCGTGCTGCAGGTCGGCACGAGTCGCACCAGAAGTGTCAACCAGCTCGCGACGCTCGAAACACCGCCCGATTATCTCACAGATGCCATCGATGAATTCCTGATTGTTCCAGATCAGATTTTCCTGCGGCTCATCGGTGGGATCCTCCATGTAGAAAACCTCAAAGATCCCCTCCGGGCGGTCGCCGACATGGATAATGCCGGATCGTTTCCAGTCAGTTTCGATGATGAAGTTGGTCGTTTTATGCTCGACACCATTGAGGACGATTCGACCTGATGTTTCATCGGGGTAGCGCCAGACAGTCGGAATCAGATCAAGCAAATCCCGCAGAACCGCCTCAATTGGTTTGTCCGAGGCCGTCAGGCTGATTGCTTCAAGCAAAACCTGACGGTGCTTTATGCATTCACCGATCTGGTGGAAGAGCGAAGCGTATTCGGATTCAACCCCCGAACAGATTTTTTCCAGTTCGGCGACGGCTGGTTTCAGTTTATGGGCAATCGTGTCTGTCACGCCGGATGCCCCTTTCATGGATGCCCGAGCAGTTATCAGTAAAGTCCAATATCAAATCATTCGCAGAAGTAAATTCGAAGCTGCCACGCCAGCGAATAGTCTCTTCAATATATCGGAAAACGGGTATATTGCTTGACCGCCGGCGTATGTAATCACATACTTTTTTATGCTATTATTACCCCGGAAAGTTATTTAAAGAGAACAACATGGACCAAAGAATGAACCTTTTGGTCATTAATCCGGCTGATAAAAAGAACATTTTCCGCGGCAGAACATGAGGGCTGAGGTTAATTAAAGTATTACTTTATATAACACCTGTAATATGCACAACAATAGCTTGTTTTGTGAGCATATGCAATAACGATCAACACCTCGACATCACCTCTGCCACCTACATCGATTCGGAAGATTCCCTGCGGCATATTCGTATTCTGACCGACAGTACATGGACCTATGGCGGCCGATGGCGCCATGCTTGGATCTGGATTTGCCTGCCGGGTAGTCTCTTAAACAAGGATCATCCCGAACCGGCCAGAGTGCCTGATTTGGGCACCAAACTCCAGCTTGCCGCCAAGTCGACGGGCTGATAAGACGGTCACTGGAAGAATACAAGACGAGTCGACAGCTATGACATCTACTCAAAGCACAGATTATGGCTGCCGGACTGCGCCATTCTCGTCAAAGAAGATTCTTTCACCCTTTGACACATCCGAACTTTTATATACAACGGTAAATATTTCGGCGCCTTTATCATTGATGAGCCGGATTTTGTCACCGTCGTTTTTTAACTGGAATTTAGTCCCTCGCAGCCGTATTCGCAATTCCTGGCCAGCCTCGATAACCTCCTCGAGCGTATGCACATTCTTGTCGCTGTCAATTAGGCTCCAGCCTTCAAGGTCGACAGCCTCCGGGCCGGTATTTGTCAGTGTGATATATTCATTGTCGCGATCAAGCCCGGCGGCATCGGGGAAACAGGAGACAATTTTGATGAACTTCTGGCCTGGTTTCGGCTCCGGGGCCAGTTCCGGGATATGTACGGCCAGCGGCAAGTCAACATCGTACTCCTCGGCCTCCTCCCTGGCGATATTCATCTTTTGAATAATAAGGTCAAGCTTGGCTTCGATACGATTGAGTTTGGCCTCGATCGTTTCAGCGCTCACACCTGATGTCAGGCCGAGTAACAAAGCGCCCAGCATGACGATTATCGTTGCACGGACTGTGATTTTCATGCTTCATCCTTTTCTGAATATCTATTTGTCTTATATCAACAGCGTAGAGACCATTTTCGCAACGACAAAAAAAGATTATCTTAGTTACTGAACAGGATGCGTTCTTTCGCCATGGCCCGTTTTGGCAGGCGGGCCGGGCCGCGGCCATAATGGAGTGTCTCTACATATGGTAGACGGCGTTATCAGGCAATTGTAAAGCTGATAATAAATGTTGTTCCGAGACCGACTTTCGACTCGATTTCTATTCGGGCGTTATGATTCTCTATGATCTTGCAACAGGTAACCACGAAAGCTCCCGTAAACAGCAGACTGTCGTGACGAAGAGCTTTTTGGCATATTGGAGCCAGGAGGTATCTATCATGAAGCGGTCGAAGTACAGCGCGAGTCAGATTGTCGGCTATATTGAAGGAAGCTGATGCCGGCCTGCCGGTCAAGGAGATTTGCCGCAAGTACGGGATCAGTGATGCAACCTACTACAAGTGGAAGTCGAAGTACGGTGGTCTGGAAGTGTCGGACGTGCGTCGTCTTCGCGAACTAATGGCAGAGAACACCACGCTCAAGCGGATGTACGCTGAGTTGAGCCTTGACAACGACCCGTCTATTGACATGGAGATCGATGTACCAGCTTTTGCCTCTTTTACGGAT
>CAZGLR010000031.1:0-11860 GCA_964526635.1 uncultured Ignavibacteriales bacterium
ATCCGGTACTGAAGCCTATGAGTGTGTCTACAAATGGGTTGCCGGCGATGATCTGATCAAATTCAACAAACTGGCCTTTCTGATTATCGATGATATCGCATACATGTTTTCGGCGACGTTCACCCGCAACACTATCGAGACCATCGGGGTTGATGTCGATCGCATGATTGAATCATTTACCCCCGGCCTGCCTGAGGGAGCCGGTTGATGGGAATCAAGGATTTTATCTGGGATGCGACCACCGATTCGCCGAAGGAAATAAAACTGAAATCGGAGATGGTATATGCCGAATGGCGTACCGGATATGTCCCGATCGGAAGCATGGCGCCATTGGAAGTCGTTACATCTTTCGTCGGTAACGGCAACAAAGTTGAAATCAAGGCAAAATCCGCAGGCGGCAAATCACTCGGGAAAATCAAAGGGATTGTAAACTTCAACCGTTTTATCGGTGAAATCCAGGTTCCCGATTCATTGAACCCGGGTGAACATATCAGCTTCGAGGCCAAAATCTCGGCCCTTGGTTTGTCGGGTGAGTCAGCATCGATTCCGGTTGGGCCACCGATTGAAGTATCCAATTTGTCATGGAACACCGACACGATACGGCGCGGTGATATGGTCAACCTCACTGCCGATGTCGCCGGCGCACCGAATGGCGCCGAAGCAACCATTCATATTTTTCAGTATGATGACAATCAGATATATGACCCGGTAACACAATTTCCGACCGTGATTACCGATGGCAAACTCGAAGCTGCCTGGCAGTTCGACTTTCCCGGCCGGACAAAAGGGTTGTCGACCAAAGAGGATCTGGAGCCGCGCGGCAGGCAGTTTACCCCATTTAAGCTTTTCTTTGCTGTTAAGCTCTATGGCACCATGTACGGCAAAGACGCACCGGTTACGGTGGAATTTCAAGACTTTATCGAATTTCAGCTTTTCGACAAAGACGGTCGACCGGCAGCCGATGAATCCTTCACCGTGCATCTGGCCGACGGAAGCACCCAGGATGGTTCCACCGACAGCGACGGCCGGGCGCGAATTGATGATATTCCTCCGGGACCATATCGTATTGAGTTTGAAAATGTCGAATACATCGGTCCGATCGAGGCCCGCAAATAGGTTAGCCTGAAGAACGCATGGAAGAGTCGCATTATGGCACATGATGATCGTGACACAAGAGCAGGATTGGGCAGCGGCGAGCCAGCCGCACTTGGTCCCCGTTACGAAGAACGCCGGATAATCATCGCCCAGGGGCTTGATTTCCAGGAGCATGAAAAGCGGGCCAAAAATGATAAGTTCAGGCGTTGGGCCGAACTGCTCCGCAGTGGACCATCACAACCGCAATACGATCAATTCGTTTCTGAGTTTCGGGAGATGTTCGCGACCTTTCCGATTCCCGCACGCGATGATCAGCCGGGATTAAACCGTCTCGCAGGACAGCTTGGAAATTCACAGACCTATGTCTTCTTCGATTATCTCCGTGAACAACTTGGTGAACGATTCGAAATAGAAGAACAGGATGTACGGGCCGTATACCCCAATGATGCCCAGGGGGTGTTGTATCGTCTCGAGTTCAAATTGACCAAACAGGAATTAAAGCAGGCGCTCGAAACAGAAAATCTCCATGTTATTTATTCGGGACATTCACGTTATGGCCGCGGCGCCTGTTTCGATCAGTATGATGGCCCGGTTAACCGGACGGGAGACCAATGGTCTGACGGCACCAATAGCGACAATGGTCTCTTTCATTTGGGATATCCTTATGTTGCGGTAGAAGAACATGATATGGAACATCATCAGTACCATTTCCGGCCGGTACCGGTCGAACAACCAGAGCCGCCCTACCGGGAACGGCATCCCGATGCCCGGCGCCGTCTCTCGCGAATTAGTCTTCCTGCGGAAATCGAAGCATTGGTGCATACTGATTCCATGTCGCCGAGTGCCCAGTATTATGCCGTGGTCCGGCGGAATAAACGGGAAATCCTGTTGCGGGCGGGCTGGGAGAATACCAGTACAACGCCATGCGATCTGGGCGCGACGAATATCCAATGCCGTTGTTTTTGCCATTTCGGCTGCAGTTCGCGCAAGCATTTTCATCGCATCATCAGGCGCACCCAGTACAAGGGATGGCGGCGCGATAATCCGCCCACGACCAATTTCTGCTATGTGACGACTAATCCATCGCGCCCTGCCTGTACTGCCTTCTGGCTCTATCAGCTGCTTGCCTATAATCGAAACAACAAGAGCCAGTCATGGTTTGGCAGTCTCGAACATGCCAGGGTCGCGGCGAACCGTCAATTGCGTGCTGCGCGTGAGCCATACCAGATATATTAGTGGTGATATGCCAGCACAGGAAATTATTGATCGTCGGATGAGAGTATGGCGCAACATATATTGAGGCCAGTGATCTGGCCGGCGATAGGTTTACTCTTCATGTGCATGTTCGGCTGCAAGGCGGCCGAAACGAAAGGTGATGATATGCCGACAAAACGATTTGTGGAGATTGTCCGTACGACACCATATAACGACGCCGCTGCGGTTCAGGAGCTGGCCGATTCGATCAGGGAAAAATCATATAAGCGTCCGCTGGCTATTGTCGAGCTATTGCAGTCAGAGGACCCGGATGTACGGCGTACGGCGTCGGCTGTCCTCATTTATCTTGGCCAGGTGGCGATTCCACCGCTTCTTGAAAAATTGCCCACGGCCAAGCCGCGGGATATGGTCTGGAATCTCCAGCAGGCAGTCGAATTCCAGATCAACAGCCGGTTACGGCTGGCGCAGACGATTGAGGAACTATTGGAAGATACCCGGCCGATACCATCGGAAGATGATTTTTCCGGCGAAGAGGAAAAGGAAATCTCCCGGCGGGTGTGTGATGATGCGTACCTTATGCTTCGCAAGCTGTTGGCCTACGACGAATTGGAGGAAGAGCAGTACTTCAACGAACAGGCCTTTTTGGATATGACCGATGAGCAGCGGGATGAGGAAATCGCACGCTTCAAAAAAACCCGGCGGTTTGAGGCCTTCCATGATTTTACACCCTCGGATTAACACTTCAGCGGACAAATAAGCCGCCGATAAACAACTTGACAAGGGCGAACGACCCGCCTATTAATAGAGATTGCCGCATGCGGTGGGGAGCGGCTGCCTGTGGTTTAGATCCTGCTTGAATTTAAGAATCTATAGTTATGTGAAAGGCGTCCATGGACATCGCCAGCTATTCCTCAGATTCCCGAGCGGTTATTAAGAATGCCCGGGAAGTGGCGGCCAGTTTCCGTCATCCCGAAATTGAAATCGAACACCTGCTGATTGCGACCCTCAGATCCGAAGATTCCCAAGTGCCGTCGATATGCAATCAAATCGATAAAAGCCCGAAGATGATCGAATCGCTGACCGAAGTCTATCTCAAGGACCAGGCCAGCCGGTCATCGGCCCGTGAGAATTTGACTATTTCTCCGGCGGTGCAGGATGTCCTGAATCAGGCTATTGAAGAAAAAAACAAGCTCTACGATACTCTGGTCGAACCGGAACATATCTTTATCGCCATCTTTGATCCCAAATCGGCCATGGCGCCATATCTGCGTGAAAAGCTCGATATTACCAAGGAGTCCCTCTATCGCGCTATTGCTGAGGGCAAAGCGGTTGAGGAAATCGCTACCGGTAAGCCATCGGTTTCGACCGACGAGGGCGATGTCGACTCGGCAGGGTCCGGCAAGGTCGCCGGGACCCTGCGGTATTGTATTGATTTGACCAATCAGGCTGCCGCCGGGGAGTTTGATCCGGTCATCGGCCGCGAAAAAGAGATTCAGCAGGCGATTCAGATTTTGCTGCGACGGCGCAAAAACAGTCCTATCCTGGTCGGTGGCCCGGGTACCGGAAAAACCGCAATTGTCGAGGGCCTCGCCCAGGCGGTTGTCGATGGCCAGGTACCAAATGCGCTCAAAACCGTCAAAGTTATGGAACTGGATATGGGCGCCATGATCGCCGGCGCCAAGTACAAGGGTGAATTCGAGGAACGGCTCAAAAAGCTGATTGGTGAAGTTGTCAGAACCGGCGGGAAGATTATTCTCTTCATCGATGAAGTGCACACGATTGTCGGCGCCGGTGGCGCCGGCGCGGGCGATGCCGCCAATCTCCTCAAGCCGGCTCTCGCACGCGGCCAGATAAAGATTATCGGCGCCACGACCGAAGAGGAATATACCAAGCATATCGAAAGAGACAAGGCGCTGGAGCGCCGTTTCGAACGGATCAAGGTCAATGAGCCGAGTATCGAGGATTCAATCAGGATCGTCTCCGGTGTGATCGAAAAATACCAGACGCATCACAAAATCAGCTATGACCAGGAAGCGATTGTGGCCTCGGTTAAACTGGCCAAGCGGTATCTCAGCGAACGCAACCTGCCGGATATCGCTCTCGATGTCATCGATGAAGCCGGGTCGGAATTCGGTGTCAAAGGCGAATTTGCCCGTAATAAGATTCCTGAAATCGAAAAGATGATCCCGGAGATTGAAAAACTGATCACAACCGGCGACGGCAAAACCCCTGAGGCACATGCGGATGTTTTTGCCGACATTGAAACGGGCTACGATGATTTTGCCCGCCAGCTCGATATCCTGGAGGGATATTGGGGGCACCGGGCCGACCCGGGCAGCGACGATGCTCCGGCCAAGCTTATCACTCACGCTGATTACACTGCTGATTTTAAGGCCAAATCGGACCGTTTTGCGCAACTCATGCAGGTGGTAACCGACCTCAAGCCCGATATCGATGATTCCGATATCGGAGCGGTGATTGCGCGCCGCACCGGTATTCCGCTGCAGAAGATGATGACCTCGGAAAAAGAACGGCTGATCAACATGGAAGCGCATCTGTCGACCCAGATTATCGGTCAGCATAATGCGATCAAAGTTATTGCCAACGCTATCCGTAAAGCCCGCGCCGGTCTCAAGATGCCGAACCGTCCGGTGGGATCGTTCCTGTTTCTCGGCCCGACCGGTACCGGCAAAACCTATCTGCCCAAACTGCTGGCCGAATTCCTCTTCGATGACAAGAATGCCATGGTTCGCTTCGATATGTCGGAGTACATGGAAACACATTCGGTCGCCAAGATGATCGGTGCGCCGCCGGGATATGTGGGTTATGAAGCCGGTGGAATGCTGACCGAATCGGTCCGCAAGAAACCATTTTCGGTAGTCCTCTTCGATGAAGTCGAAAAAGCTCATCCGGATGTATTTAACATCCTGCTGCAACTGCTTGATGACGGCCGCCTGACCGATGGCCAGGGGCGCACGGTGGACTTTTCCAACTGCATCGTGGTCCTGACGTCGAATTATGCCGCCGATAAGATTCTCGATGCCGACCGGGAAGGACGCGAAGTCAAAATGGATGAAGTCCGGCAGTTCCTTTTCACCAAGTTCCGTCCGGAATTTCTCAACCGGCTAAATGATATTATCATTTTTCATTCCTTCACCCCGGAGGAGGTCGAGAAAATAGTCGCTCTGGAATTCAAGCAACTTTGCGTATTATTGAGAGACCAGAACATCACCGCTACCCTCAGCGACGCGGGTATCAATAAGCTGGCGAAGGACGGTTACACGATCGAGTTGGGAGCACGGCCGCTTCAGCGGACGATCGAACGCGATATTATCAATAAATTATCGGTGGAAATAATCACCGGAAACATCGCACCCGGCGACAGCGTAGTAATAGACGTTGTCGATGACGCGTATACATTCGAAAAAAAGAACAACAGTAATCCATAGATTGTGACTGGAGGGATAAATGGCGAAATTTATTCTTGGAGCCACGGAAAAGGTCAAACGGGATGATTCGGTCCCGGTTGAGCTGCTCCCATCCAACAAGATTCTCTATGCCGCGAAACTCAACAACGATGAAGATGCCGACGTGATGCCGACGCGCTGTTCGAATCTCAAGGAAGTGTTCGAAAAGTATCAGCCGTCGTTCGAAGTCGAACTGGAATCTACCGAGGGCGAGCAGGTCAATGCCGACTTTCAGATCCGTGCGATGAAGGATTTCACCAGCAAGGAACTCATTGAGAAGAATGAGTACCTGAAGAAGATCTACTATGGCAAGGAAATTCTCAACGATCTGGAAAAGCAGTTGAAAAAGAACAATGCGTTGAAGAAGACACTGGCTGACAAGGAGAAAAAAGAAGCCTTGATGAAGCTGGCCAAATACTACATCGACCTGTTGAGCGAAGAATAAACGGATAGGGGACCTACCATGGGCGAAGAAGAAAAACAAGAACTACAGCCGCAGGCGCAGGAAGCCGCTGCGGAGTCCTCATCGCTCGAGGCGATTGAGAAGATATCAGACGACGAGTTTACGTCGCTACTGGGCGAAACATTCGGTGATTTTAAAAAGCTCGCCGCCCTGATGCCGTCGTTCAAAACCCCCGATGGCGATCTGGTGCGCGGTGTCGAATGGCTCGATCCCAAGAAGAGCTTTCAGCGCAAGGAGTTTCTGACCAAAAATGACTTCGCCGGACAGCGTAAACTGCTGGCGCAGCGATTGACGAACTGGGTTGAACATCTTTCGAAAAGCGACGATCCCGACGCTATCAGGAAAAACCTGACTGACGGGGCCACCAGGATGGAGGCCAACCTGGAAAAGAACATGAAAAAGGTTCACCAGGCGGGCCGTGAACTCGAATGCACCTATCGGGCAATCGATAAATTCTTTGCCAATGCACAACAGGAACCGGATGAGAAGGTTAATGCCTGGTTCGTCAATGCCAGCGCCGAAGAGTTATCCGATCCTGACGACAAGGAAAAATTCGAGCAGATGTCCAAGGCGGTAGCCGATCTCTATCGTGAGTGGAGCATCAAGGAGTGCTTTGCCATGGCCTGCGTGCCGGGCTGGCTGGGCAGTGTCGAGAATATCGACAGTTTCGCCCGCCAGTTGGGACTGCCGAATAAACTGCACATCATGACTGACCTGCCGGATTTTGAATCGGTCGAAGAAGTCATGGAAATGCTCGATGATCCCAGCTATGAGAATCTATCGGGAATTGACAATTACAAGCAGTATGTATCGGTGTTCGCCAATTATGTTCAGGCCCGCGAAGCCAACCAGTACGAAGACGAGGATATGTGGATTCCGCCGTCGTCCGTCGTTGCCGGCAAGATGTATCAGGGTGATACGACCGCCGGTATGCAGCAGCCGATGGCCGGATTCAAACACGGCAAAATCGCCGATACCAAATATCTCCGTTTTCGGGCCAATCAGCCCGATGCCTCGAAGATCAATGAAAAAGGTGTCAACCCGATGGTCAACTTCGAAGGTGCGGTTGTCTCACAGGGTGCGGCCACACTGTACACCAAGGAGACGTTCAACGTCTATTCCATCCGTCGCACCTACGACTACGTGTACAAGACATTGCGCAATTATCTGAATAAACAGACCTTCTCGGTGATCGACCAGAAGTTCATCGACACCCTGCGCCGTGATATAGACACTTTCATGAAAGCCATCTCCGGCGGCGATAATATCCTGCAGGATTACAAGGTTGAGATTTTCGCCGATGATGCCATGCGCAAGCGCCAGGAAGTCGACATCAGAGTATCGCTCAATCCGAAATACCCGGCCCGGACGTTCAATATCGAATTTACCGCCTGGAACGAGGAAGAACAGACCGGCGTCAAAGATAAATAATGATAGCCGTCTCGGGCGGGTACTCTACCTTCCCGCCCGAGAGACGATATCAGCAAAGTTTGTTAACGATACCAACCACTCATGTTAAGGAGAGCCAGTCATGGCACGGAGACCAACTCTTGAAATCGATGGTGTAACGTACAAGAATGTTTATTCCGTTTCATATGAAATGTACACGGCCCGTGATGAAACCGGTCGCCCGTCCGACCGCGCCCACGCCGGTGTCATCAAGATTTCCCGCGAGTCTGACGAAAGCACGGAAATCGCCCGCTGGGCGATGGATTCCAGTAAACCCAACTGGAAATCCGGCAAGGTGCTGTTCCGTAATCCGGATGATGCCGAGATGAAAGAATTAACCTGGGAAGAGGGTTTCATTTCCAAATATGAAGAGACCATCCCCCACATCAAAAACAATCCCGATGATCAGATTTATGAGTACTTCGAGATTTCGTGCCATTCTTTGGCCATCGGTGATGCCCGTATCGATAATCGCTGGGAAGAATAACCCGGCCTGCCAATATCTCTTCGACCGGTCGGTGTCTACCATCGACCGGTCGAAATTTTAGTTAATCCTGGGGTGGAGTATGGCCGAAAGTAGAGGATTCAACTCGTCCGGCGCCCACGGCGCTCCCGAGAATTCGATGATGGTTCAATCGGGTGTCGACGTGGAAGTGATGATCGACAGGCAAAGCCTGAAATACGATATCAGCACAGTCGATCTCAAACAGTATGCGGATGACCACCATGTCCTGATCGTGCGCTTGCGCGAACTGGGGACTATCTCTGATACGGTTGAAATCAAGACGGCAATCGATTACACGAGGTTTCTGGGCAAAAGTATCACGCTGAATCTAACGCCGTCTACAGATGTGATCGATGCCTCACTCAAACTTGAATTTATCGGGATTGTTACCAGTGTCTATCTGGAAAACAGTATCGACAGTGTCAATGCTGCGGTAATTGTCGCGCACAGCCCGACCATTACGCTCGATGGCGCCCGCAAGAATGTGTATTATGTCGATAAATCAGCCGAAGACATTATCGGCTCGATCATCCGGGCCTATCCTGTCAGTTGCGGGAGTATCGATAGAACCGCTATCGTGTACAGCTTCACCGTGCAATATCGGGAAACTGATTATGAGGCCATTAAGCGATACGGCAGCGACAACGGCCTTTTCACGGTGTACGACGGTAAGGAATTTCGAGCGATCAAGGCGGCAGCGGTAGACGAAACCGCACTCACCTGGCGTGAAACGCTTGGCTCATTTTCGATCGGACTCGGCACTGCGCCATATCAATTCAACGCCAGGGTGTATAACTACGATCAAAAAAAATATCTGGATCAGGATACGTCCTCGATCTCGTCATCGCGGGCGCTCTCGACTTTGTCCCGTGTTTCCCCTGCGGCTTCCAGTAACATTTATAAAGATTCCGGATTCGCCGGTTCCGGAATGGTTGCTCCCGATAAACAATCGCTTGACAAGATCCTGGGGAATATGCGCAACCAGGCGATGGGCAGTATGATTACTTGTACCGGGCAGTCCAATGTCCCGACCGTAACTACCGGTCATTCAATCGGAGTTACCGGTATGGGGGATAAGTTTGATGGCAGCTATTTTGTTACCCGGGTGCATCATGTTGTCGATGAATCCGGATTGTACGGCAATACGTTTACCTGTGTCCCGGTGGATATTGCCTACCCGAAACCGTATTCAGCCCGCCCGGTGGTAACCAATCTGCAATCAGCGGTCGTGACCGATAATCAGGATCCGGACAAACTGGGCCGTGTGACAGTCAAATTCCCCTGGCTTGACGGGGATACTCCCTGGCTGCGCGTTGTCTCACCGGGTGCGGGCAAAGACCGCGGGACGTTCTGGTTGCCGGAAGTCGATGATGAAGTCTTGTGCGCCTATGAACACGGCTGTGTGGATCGACCGATTGTTCTGGGCAGTCTCTATAATAAAAAAGACGCTCCCGCTTCCGATACGGCCAACAACAAAAACGATATCAAGATAATCTCGACCAAAAGCGGTAACAAGCTGGTGTTCGATGATTCCTATGGCAAACAAAAAATCGGAATCACGGTCGGCGACAGCACCATAGAAATTGCCGCCGGCAATACGCCCACCATCAATTTGACATCCGGCGGAGATTTTGGTATCGAATGCAAGGGAACACTGAAGATTACGGCCGATTCGATCGATATCAAGAGCAATGCCGACTTCAAAGCGAAGGCCGGAGCCAATGCCAAAATCGAAGCCTCGGCCAATGGCGACGTCAAGGCCGGGGGGATGCTGAAACTCCAGGGAATGACTACCGACGTCAAAGGGACGCCGATTAAACTGAATTAACCGGGTATTATGGACTATCTTGCCTTACCAGTTGTGCTGCGCAATGGCTATCTTGACCGTTGTTCACTCGAAGAATCTATCACCTACTCCATCGGACTGCTGCTCAGCAGCCGGCCCGGCATTATGCCGTTTGAGCCCGAATACGGTTGTTCAGTGTGGGAGAAAGAATTTTCAGATCTCTTCAGTGTGAACAAGGCCGATATCCGGGCGTCGCTGCGCAATGCGATCGGGAAGTTCGAAAAACGGCTCTATAATGTTTCCGTCTCTTTCGATCCCCTGACCGGCACCGGACAGCATCCGCTGGGTCTGGTTGTCCGGGTTTCGGGTGAATACCGTGAGGATGATGAAGAGAAACATTACGACGCTCAATTTAATCTGGGGTAAGTGTGATCAAGAAACCGGACACCAATCGACTCCTGCACTCTCGAAGCGCTGAAGATATTTTCGCCGATATGCATCGGCAGTTGCGGGCCTGGAACCGCGACATTCCCCAGTCAGCCGACCGCATGGACCCGATCATGCGCGTTCTTATGCAGCTCTATTCGCATCAACTGGCCGGCATCGATAAGCGTATCGACATGGTCAGGGATACGGCCATTCACACCCTCATCACGTCGTTGTTGCCGGAGAGTCTGCGCTGGCCGGTCCCGGCATATACCGTCATACGGTGTCATCCAATTGATCCGGTCGTCGACGTGGATACACATTTCCAGATATATTTCAAGGAAGCCCGTGAGGGCGGACAGACTTTATTCTTTTCGCCATTGACCAACAGTTCACTGGTGTCAGCGCGGATTGTTCATATCTATCTTCGAAGCGGTAATCAGATTGTTGAGTTGACAGCACCCGATGCAGAAAACAAAAAACCTCCGCAGTTTCCGCCGTCGTTCGATATGGCGGCCGGAAGCGAATTGTACCTGGCTGTCGAACACGATGGTTCCGCTGAGGATTTTCGCGGAGCGGCGCTGTTTGCAGGCGGGACCAGTCTCGACTTGTGCCGTCAATTGCACTGGGCCCGCTGGTCGCCGGGAACCGCTGCCGGCGGATTTGCCGCCGGTGTCGAATTCGTACCGGGGGTTCATGCCGCCGAAAGCAGAGGTTTTCTCTCCGGTGTCAAGGATAGACAATGGGGCAGTCTCCGCACTTCCAATCACCTGTTTGATCATCTGGAAGAGCGGTTTAACTTGCTACCGGAATCGTTTATCGCCAGCTGGCAGCCATCGGTTCCCAGTCAGGAACTGTTGAATCTGCTTGGCGCCGCCGGCGCCTTTTTGCCGTCGCGCACCGATCAGTATTACTGGATGAAGATCGACCTGCCACGCGGCGGTAATCGTGAGGCCTTCCTCAAACCGCTTGAATTGTATTTTAACTGTCTGGTTGTTGTCAACAGACATGAATTGACACTGTTCAAACATACCGGCGGGAATCGCCTGGTGGAAATCGAGATTCCCGAGAATCTGAATACAGTGCTGGAGATCGTCTCCGTTACCGATAATTCCGGTCGCGAATACACCCCCCGGCATGAGATCAGCGATCTGCCGGCCGCGCAGCGGTATTCGCTCGAGGAACGCGATGATCATCTGGTGCTCTGGTTTGATTTCAGCGATCGCATGGAACAGCCTCCCGACTCGCTTACTCTCCGCTATGCGGTTACGGCCGGTACCGCGGCCAACGGCATCGAACCGGGCGAGATTACCGAGGTGTACGAGAATCATCCCGGCATCGATGAGATCGTAAACGTGCTCTCCACCGCCGGCGCGATCCCGGCCAAAAATGATGAGCAGATTATGACCGAGGCCTCCCTGCGATTGCGAAACCGCGACCGTGCGCTCAGTTTC
>CAZGLR010000031.1:11870-30147 GCA_964526635.1 uncultured Ignavibacteriales bacterium
GGATAAAAACCTTTGACCGCCGCATACAGGAGGTTGCCTGTGAAAACGGTGTGGATCGCTTTGAGGGGGGAGTACGGCGCTGTATTGTTATCACGGCGAAGATCAACGATCGGGAGTTTTACTCCCGGGATGAAATCGAATTGTTGCGGCAACGGTTGATAGACTTTTTGAAATCGCGCTCACCGGTTAATACACAGTTCGCGGTTGAAATGGTGCGGCAATAATGAGCAACGAATACCCTGTCATGCCTGATTTGTGTAACCGCCGGGCCCGGATGCATTTTTCAACCGCACTCAATCTGCTGTTCAAACTTGGCGTCAATCCCCGGCAGCTTGAAATACTGGCGGTCGGCACAACCGAAAATTACAAGGGGGATATCCACAAGCAGCGGCCGAAGCCGGGCGAAGCGATAACGTCGGAAACGACAGTGCAATTGATTATCGGGTATCCCAGTGGCTTCGACATGCTGCCGTTTCAGTTCTTCTACGGTATCATTTCTATCCACGCCTCCCGTACCAGTGGCTGGGAAGAGACGTCGCGGCGACTCATGGCGCCATTCGACGCCGCGGTGATTTATCACGATGCCCTGACCCGTTTTCACATCCTGCGTTTTAATTTTGCGCTGCTGGACACTGACCAGATAACGCAATTTTTGAATCTCTTCGATTTCGATCTGAACCCCGAAACCGAGACCGCCGAAGCGCTGCTCTGGACCGGGCTTCTGCCGGGTTTTCATCAATGGTCGGGGAACGCCGAATGGTGCGAAAAAATCATATCGATGCTGCTGGGTCAGCCGATAAAGATTATTGAAAATGCTTGTAATCGGTATGCGATACCGGAACGTATTCAATTTCGGCTGGGCCAAAGAGATGACCGCCTTGGCCGTGAGACTGTTCTTGGCAGCGCTTTTGCCGAATGTGATTCGGCGTATAAAATTATTGTCAGCGATGTGGCCACGGATATGCTGCATCAATTTTTACCCGGCGGCAAAAAGCGTCGTAAATTACAATGGCTTCTGGCTATGACGATGCCGGGTAATCTGGAGAGTATTATTGAAATCGAATGCCGCTGGGATACGGCATCGCATATCGGGCAGGATACGTTCTTATCATATAGCGCCCGACTGGAAGGATAGAATGGCGGAAAAGCGGGAGGGAAAATCAAACCGCGCAGAAGGCTTGACAAGCTCCTCCACGGCGACTAACTTGAGACTTCTCACGTTTGGACAAGGTTATGAGCGACTTTAACTTATATTCGGTGAACTGGCAGGACGGCATGCTCCTGTCGCAACGGCATCTCAGTGAACAGGAAACCTATTTCAAGGAACTGGTGCGCTGGTATGCACTCGATATCGGCGACCGCTATGGTCTGGTCAGGAAATCGTTTTCCGGCAACCCGGCTTTGAATCTTAACATGGGCATGTCGGGCAATCGCCTCAAAGTCGAAGTGATTCGCTGCCAGGCAATTACGCCCGGCGGACAGCTTGTTCATCTCGATGGTGCGGCCCGGGAAATAATCCGCGCCGAAACTGAAGTGAAAGAACCTGTCATCCCGGTATATATCAGTGTCGATCCCCAGCGGTCGCATGAAATCGGATCGCCGGATGCCTCTGAGAATCTGCCACGATTGCCGTATACTATACCATCGTATGAGGTCCATCTCGGTGAAAAACCGAATCTGCCCGAAGCCAATTTTATTCAGGTGGCACTTTTGGCGATCGAGGGAAATCAGGTCGGTTTTGCCAGGGGATATTTTCCGCCATGTGTGACGATTTTTGCCGATGAGCGTCTGGCCGGGGCCGCGACCGATTTACGCAATCGCCTGGAAAATCTGTTGTCTTTGTCGACGCGGGCCTATGCCGCTATGGGGTCGACTCTCTCGGGTGAGGGCACATCCCTGCAGGTGGCGTTTCGGGAGACGATTCATGAATTCGTGTCGCATCTGGCCGAGACGATCGACAGTTTCATAACCGGCCCCAATGCTGATCATCCGTTGCAGATGGTGACGTTTTTCAAGCGCTTTTACCGCGTGATTTCGACCCAGTTGAACCTGCATCCGGGTTTGAAAGACTATCTCAATGAGCGCTTTTTCACACGGGAATCCAGCCAGGATGTGGGGCAGTTTCTTTCGAAGGTCGATGGCTTCATCATGGCTGACTATACGCATACCGATATTGGTGGACATGTGAAGGCGATCGATGAGATTCTGGGTGTCTTACGCGCTCTGTTCGGATTTTTGGCCCAGACCAAGAAAGAAGAGCTTGGCGAACAGGCGGTGGCTACCGAGACGCTCACGTATTCCGGGAAAACGTATCGCAATGTTGCCTATAGCGGGTGCCGTATGGAACAAACAGGCGAATTGTGTTATCTTATCGCCGACCTGGCGCAGCCGACGGCGGTCAAGGATATGGTTGCGTTAATGACAAAGAATTTGTACGCTGATCTTGAGTGGCGCAGTATGCAGGTCCGACTCGGATTCAACGAAGCCCGTGGTCTGGGTGAAACCGACCCGATCGATGTCGACCCAACAGCCTTCAGCAACAAAGTTGCCCTGCATCCGCGTGATATGCTGGAATCGGCTAATGTCCGAAATATTACCTTGATTTTCCGGGGAATTCCCGATCCCCGGAAACTGGGATCGCTGGGCCAGATGGACTTTATTGTGTACGCGGTGTAAAAGGCAAAGAGAAAGACGACATGGATACCAAGAGTTACATTGACGATCTGTTTCGCTACCTGGAAACATTTGAAAATCGTTATACCGATTTCGATACCGAGGCGTTTCTTCAGACTTACAACGGCATCTATACTGTTTTCCAGCCGCTTCGTCAGCAGCGCGAAGAAGCGCTTGCAATCGATCGCTATCTGCTCGAAAAGATCAAAGAAATGCCACTGACCTCATCGGATCTGCGCCAGGTAACGATTCAGGTGCTGGTGACGTTCTTCGAATCAGAGGCCGATATTGATGGTCAGTCCAACAAGGCGTATCTCTACGTTCGCGATTTGCGGGCAGTCAAGCGCGATGTCGCTTTCTTTGAAAACCACCTGGTGCCGCTGTTGTTTCGTGATGGTGCCCTGAATAACAATTTCGAATTGAATAAATTCTTCCTCAAGGAAATCGCACGGTATGTGGGCAAATTCGGCGGCGGCCTTAAGACCGATGTGTCGCCGGAAGCATTTGGCGGCAAAGACGATCCTTTGAAGTTTCTCGAATTGATGCGACGCCGTCAGGTCATGGGAACCGAATTGATTACCGACCGCGGCAGTCTCGAATTCCACCTCATGCAGATCGATGCCTTCAGTAAGCTGGCTTCCAAAAACCGCTTGTTCGACCAGTACCTGACCGACTGGCAGTATTTGAAAAAGACGACATTCTGGTCGCGGGTAAAGGAATGGTTCGGGAATGTGTGGAGCGGTTTCAGAGCCACGTTCAAGAGCACGCGTTATTTCCGTCTGGTTATGACCCAGCGGCCATCGGGCTACATTTTTTATGGCGCGGTGATCATTCTCTTCATTTTTCTGGCCGTTTATGTTCCACTTAAATGGAGCGATTACGGCAATCAGAAATTAGAGATATTTCAGCAAAAAGCCGGTTCAACATCGGCCAGCGGCCGCTAACGGCTGCTGTAGACAAGGTATGGGACATCAATGAATCTGGGCAAACTGTTTAAGTTTGGGAAAAAGGGCGCCAAGGTGGCCTCCAAGGCGGGCAAGAAGGGCTCGGTGGCGCCGCAGTCGCCATGGCCCGCCGGTACCCGCATCGGCGTCTTCGGCCATGAAAACTCCGGGAAGACTGTCTATTTCACTGTCCTGAACGAAGAAAGCAAGATCTCCAAAAATCTGCAGATCTCGGTCACCGATAATGATACCGCCGGAGAATTTCTGGCCAATTATCGGGCTATCTGGGGATTGGGGACATCCGGCGAAGCCGGCACTGTCGTCGATTTCCAGGGTGAGAAAAAATTCCCCGATCCGACACGCACCGACAAAACGCTGCTCTTCAATGCCATCCTCGACCGAAATACCAAGCTGTCGGTAGTATCATTAGACTACAGCGGCAAAGCGGTCTCGATCTCCGAACACGGCTCCGATTCCGAGAAAATATATGATTTCATGGTCGGCTGCGATGGTCTCCTGTTTTTCTATGATCCCAAAATTATGGGTGCTGAACTCGAAAGCCAGGCCCGGATAGCATCGTTTATCAACTTACTCGAACAACTGGCCCCACTCAAGGCCCGACTCCCGATTCCGATCGGCCTGGTGATTACCAAGGCCGATATTCTGCCCGGTTTCTCCGGCGATGATCAAACAGTGCTGGTCGATGACGAAAACGAATACCTGATGTCTGAGGATTTCGAATTATTCCTCGAACGAATCCTCGAAAGCAATAAAGTGGCCTCGAACTCAGCCTGGGCCGGGACTGTCCGTAGTGTGCTGATCAAGCTGAAGGACTTCCTCCGCGTTGTTCTCGGGCGTACCCTGGATTTCCAGATATTTTTCACATCCTGCACCGGTCAGGAGCCGGAGAAGATCGGCACCGATGTTGGGCGCTCCATCTATGCCCCGCCCAAGAAAATGCAGCCGATCGGCGTCAAGCAACCGATGTACTGGCTGCTGAATGCTATTGTGCGGAACAAGAAGGTCTCGCGGGTGCGTCAGATCGCCAAACTCGTGACCGCAATCAGCCTGATCTGGATTGTCCTGTTTTCGATTCCCTATGTGATCCATTTCAGCTTCCTTCATCCGCGTCCCGCCAAAGTTGAATCGGAGGTGCTCGAAACCGCCGGTGGCAATATTTATAATGCCTCCAGCAAGGCACGTGATCGGATTGTCAAGGCCTATCGGGGGTATGAACGAAACATCGTGACGCGATGGTTCTTTTCGCCATTTCTGGCTCCGGCCCAGCGTCTGCGCGAGGGATTTGCCGGATACAATAAAAAAGAGGCCGAGCAAAATCTGGATATGCAGATTGCCAAGTTAACGTCTATTGTCAGAGACAGCACGCTCTGGCCAACCATGAACCCCAGCGATTCGACAGTGATCCTCGGGGATGAACATGAAAAGCTGGTGTCTGCCCTCGAATCCTACCGAAGCGGCGATGAAACCTCAAAATTATACTCCCGGGCTGATCGTGTTCTGGTCTATTGGGAGTTGTTTACGCGATCAATCATTGATCCCAACGACACAACCATCTGGCGCACCATGCACGAGCAGGTCCAGACCAATCAATCGCTTTATGGCAACGAACTCAGTCGGGCTGAAATTGAACTGGGCGAGGCGCTAACCGCCGGCAAGCAGAAGACAGTCAAGAAAGTCGTGGCCAAGAAAGCTGCCACCGAGCTGGGTGATTTGATTTCCCGGGTTAACAGTAATCCCGATCCCAAGTACCGTATTGAAGATGCTGTCGATGAGCTGAAGAAGTTACGGTCCAGTCTTGATCCAAACATCGATGCCGCCAGTATCAGTATGATCGATCGGTATATCCGCCGGGCGCAAAACTGGAACAGCGATCGCACCTATGCCTATACGATCGAGAGTATCGAAGGCGACGGCCACCTTCATGTCGAGGTTACCAGCCGCGGGAGCGATCCTGCCTGGTCGGAGCAGAATCAACTGATTGCCGGTCTGAAGCAGAAGATTGAATGGAAACTCGGCGACCAGATTCATATCGCTCTCGATACCCTGCGGGCCGCCGAAAACTGGGGGAAAACCGCCAGTGACAAGGTCTTCTTGAATGACCGATACTCACTTTTTGACATGGAAGGAAAAATTTCTTTTGATCGGGTCGGCAGAACTGTTACTATTAAGTTTGATCCACCGTTGAAAGACATATTGCCGGAATTGAAAAAATAGGACGATTACTGATACCAAGGAGATGGCGATGAAAATAGAAATCCGCCGTAATATAATCGCAAAAGCCTGTGTCTGGCTGACGCTGGTTGTCTTTTGCGTCGGTCAGCTCAGCGCGGGAGTTATTCAGGTCCCGGTCGACACCGAGGTAAAACTCAGCCCGGCGCCCGGGACAGTTATCACCTCCAAGACAGTCAAAGCGGGTGACGAAATTCTGATGGTCCTCACCGAACCGCTGGAAATCGGCGGCAAGGTCATTATCGAAAAGGGCGCCCGCGCTACCGCCACTGTGGCCGAGGCACAAAAAGCCAAAACGCCGGGCAAAAAGGGTATTCTCAAGATCGAATACACCGAACTGGAACCGGAAGGTGACTACCGCTTGATGGAAGGCGACGTGATTAAACTGGCCGGAGAAGCAACCTTCGAGGGCAGCGGCAAAGCTCTGTTGTCGTATATTTTCATCTTTGGTTTGTTTATCAAGGGCAGCAATGGCAAAGTCGCCACCGATACTGTCCTGACCGCCAAGACCGCCGAAACAGTCATTTTGACCGACGAATAAGTCATTTGTACGAGCAACATACAAACGGCGGCCCGGATATCCGGCCCGCCGTTTTTTCTATGCCTGCCATTTGTTACATCTAGTTTACTTCCCGATCAGCGGCATGATCAGCCTGACCTCGGCGTTGTCAAAGCGAATCTCCGAGCGCGGTACGGTATCGATATCCGGACCATTGAGATAACTTACATAATTCATGCCGATTCTAAATCCCCCTATTAACAGGGTATCCTCGGAACTGACATCGCCATGAGCATCGAAATGGATCGTGGCCAGATGAGCGTTACCGAGATCATCAGTCAGGCTCGAGTCCGGGGCTTTCTCGCCATAGCCGTTTTCGATGTATAAATCGACATTATTGCTGCCATAGGCATAAAAACTAAAATACGGATTCGACGAATTCACATTGCCGATCCAGGCCGTATCGATATACGATGGCACATTGGTATCATAGTATTGCTCAACAGTCAGGCTTATGTATTCCAGATTCGGTACACCAAAAACGTTCACATCGAGCGTGTACTGATCATCATTGAACGCTGTCTGGTTGTGTGGCGTCAGGTTGATCATCGGGACAATAGGGACCAGAGAAATACTGAGTTCGGTAGGGATGCCTGGAATGATATCCGCGAAGGCGTCACCCTGATACAGGACAACTCCCTGCCGGTCCAGGGCCTGGGCGATGAAATGGCGATTGATCCCGGCCAATACTTCTATCTCGCCGACCAGTTCGCCACCGATGTATTCAAGCGGGAAGAGAGTCCGTTCGATATCGACTGCTTCCACAATCATCTGGTAGTCCGTGGCGATAGTTGATTTATACACAATCGGGATACGCACCTGCAATGACTGATTTTCGCCTACCACACGGTCGCCGGAACAGCCGCTCAACACAGTCAGCACCAAAACAGCCAGCATTATCCCGATTACCTTTGCACCATGTTTATTTCGAGAAGTCATGATAACTCCATCTTCTCTCAAAAAGTTTATAACTGTCTTTATCTATGACTCATATTGCGATGAGTTTGGCCTGCCGATGATGTCGAATACAACACCAATTCGGCCTGGTCCACGTAAATGGTTTCCAGGTTAAATTGCCTTCCGGTCACATCGACAATCGATTCGAGAAGCACTTCCACGTTTACGAATGCGAACTGCTCATCCCAGAAGTCGAACGACTGGAATTTTGCATCCAGCAGATGGTAATAGCCGGGATCGGCAAAAAGCGGTGTATCGGCAGTACCGGAACTGAGTACCACGCGACGCTTGAGCCAGCTCCCGAAGATCTGGGTTTGCGACATCTGTGCCGAGGACGCAATCTCCGGTCCCAGGCTCAGAGAATCAAGATCGACCGGGGCGGTTTGGACCGAGATCGTACAGGCCAGGTTCGCTACCTGCGGCAGATTGTATATATTAACCGCGAGCGTGAATGATTCACCCATTGGCAGTCGCTGATACCGTGGCGTGAGGTTGATCAGCGGCACCTGCGGCCAGAGACGAATATCCAGTTCCAGCGGAACGCCATCAAGTACCGTGACAATCTTCTGTCCGCTGTAAATCACGACGCCATCAACCAGTGCTTCCAGTGTGAACGTCCGGAGAAAGCCGGCCGGGACGGTAACTTCGGCCTGCAAGATACCGGCAACCAGATTCATCGGAATCACTATTGGCGGATTTATATCAAAAGCATCGATTGTCAGCCGATACTCATCGACAATCGTCGATTTCAACGCCAGCGGAATTGTCAGAACCGATGGTTTTTTCTCAACCGATCCGGTTGGATTCTGTGATGAACAACCGGCCAGAAGGAGCACAATTGCAACACACAGTGCTGCACGTCGGGCCAGACGACGGAGATGCCATCGCATATCGTTCATATTACATCACTCTCACAATACCGCTGAAATCCCGGTATACAACTGGAGACCGCCGATACTGAAATCACCATTCTCGGCACTGCCGGTGGTTAGCTTAATCCCCGAATCCCAACTGACATCGTGGCCCAAACGATACCCGAATCCACTGCCGATAGTAAAGATGGTTGCATCGCCAACACCCTGATCGTTCTCGCCGATACTGCGGAATTCAATTATCGGTGATACCGTCAGGTCCTTCAACAGCAGCCAGGAAACATAGGCCGCTCCGGCAAATTCGTTCCCATAGAGCTTAAGCTCGTTTCCCAGCTCCGAGGTGGCGGCATCGTTGAATATCTCATTATTTCCCCGGATGAAATACCGGACAGAGATACCCATCGTGTACATTTCGTTGGCCTGTGTCATCCCCAAGCGGATACCGAGTTCATCAGCTTGAGAGAAGACATCAATGCCCGCCGCCTGATCGGCGGTGTAGGCGGTATAACTCAATGATCCCCGCCACAGGATATTTCCGGATTCGGCATCGATTGATCCCATCAGCGAAAACTTGTTGCCGGGATCATAATCGACAAGACCCTCAAAGGCATCATAGCTGCCGGTAATCTCATACAGAATCGAACCGCCCAGGCGGATATTGTCAGATGATGTCGCCGCGCCGAACAGCACATTCATGTTGAAGCCCTCGCCAAGACGCCGCAACGGGAAGCCCAGGTAATTGGTCGATAAGGCCTGGGTGACAGCCTGCTCATCATCGGTCAATTCCTTTTTCCCGGTCGGGAGATTCAGCCCCAGACTCAGAATCATACGGTCGTCAGAAAACGAGCGGTTGAATTGAATTCGGGCATCGGAGATGCCGTTGAGGTCGCTTTCGCTGCCGTCGAATTCAGCCGTATTCGATGCATTGGCGATGAAGAATTTCATCTCGAAATTCTCATCCAATGGCACAAAACCCGACAACGGCATCAGTAGCTGCGAGGCCTCGGTTATTGTCTGGCCCGCGTCATTTTCCACCGAATAGCTGGTGTAGGTAAGGCGGAACTGCCCTGCCGTCGGCTGGCCGTAAATCACCTGAGCGGACACCGGTGCGGCAAGTGCTGCGATGATCAGGCACAGCACCAGAGCCGAATATATCATCTTATGGTTGCCCATCGAGATCTCCTCTGATTAGAACTGTACCCAATCCGCCGCCCAGTTCACCCACACGGCCCCGCGCGGGATTGCCCCATTCATCCAGCAGATTGATCGTGTTGATGAATCCGTTGTCGATAATTTGCGCAGCCTGGAAACCATCGAGACTGATATCGCCAAGCGCTTCCGCCGCTTCTACGACGGCCGCTTCGAATTGCCCCGGATCGACGTCGCCGCCTGAGGCCGCAATATCACCGGCTGACTTGGCTGCCGCACCGGCTTCCATAAAGCCGGCATCGACATCGGCGGCCTGCTGGAATTGCTGCTGGGCATCATCATAGCGGCCCTGGCTCTGCAATTCCAGCCCACGGCTGTAGGCCAGGAAAGCCACGAAAGACTCTGTCGGCACCTCCTCGATCGCGGCCCGTTCTTCCGGCGTCAGGGTGATGCTTAGGCTGTCGATCACCGAAAAGACAAAATCTTTCTGCAGTTTGAAGAATTGCCGAAGATTGTCGGTCGTCGGTTCAGTGGCTTCGGAAACACTGTCGCGGGTGCTGACAATGACGCCATTGATCCGGATATCCTCATCGCCGATCCCGACCAGGGATCCGGTCACCAGGTTGTTTGACCCCAGGAGCCGTCCCAGTCGCGGTGTCGTCGAGGGATCGGTATACTGGCTGGCGCTCAACTTCAGTTCGTTGAGCAGGGCGTCAACTTTGAGTCGTTCGATGACTTTCAGCTCTTCGACCTTGGCCAGGTCATTGGCCGTCATTTCGGCAAAGCCCTTGGCCAGTGGTGCCAGTTCCGGAGGCAGATAGGTGTTGTCAAAATCGATAACCGCGATCGTGTTCTCCGGGATATCAGTGGCCTTGAGTTCAGCTTCCTGGCCGATAGCCACGATCACGTCTTTCTGCATCTTGCGGGCCAGCAGCACTTCCAGATGCCGTTCGACCATATTTTCGACGTCGCCGCTCGGTTCCAGGGCCAGTGCGGCACGATAGGCATTGACCGCCAGACCATATTCCTCGCGCCGTTCATAGATCAATCCCATGTAGAGATTCGCATTGGCTTCAGGATCGATGACATTGGCCTGTTTGAATGCTTCCAGGGCTTTGTCGTATTCGTTTTGTTTATAGAATGCGATGCCGAGTTGACGCCAGGCATCGGCATTCTGGGGATTGGTATCCAGTTCGGCATACAGTAAATCGATACCGCGCTGATATTCCCCCTCGGATACAAGCTGCCGCCCCTGCGACACCAGGCTCTGGGAACAGCCGGTGACCGCGACCGCGAGTATCAGTAAAATCACAACGTTTCGCATGTGTGCCTTTCATCAAAAGCACCGGCGCTTATGACATCGCCAGCGGCCGATAGATTTCCATTTTGTGTTTCGCTTCCTCGAATGTTTCATCCGCTTCATACGCCTTCTTGAAGTACTCATAGGCTTTCTTGTAGTCGTATTGATCCATATAGTACAAGCCCTGCGAATACAACATCGCGGCATCGGCCGACTCAGTGCCGCTGTCATCCAGCAGCGCTTTGGTCTCGGCATTGAGCGTAATACCAAGTTGCTTGGCCAGATCTTCCACCAACTCGTCCTGCATCTTGAAGTATTCGGGTTTACCCTCGCGTTCGACCGTCGCCAGAATCTCAGAAGTTTCCACTTTCACGGCCTTAACCAGCATTTTGGCGGTTTTTGAATCAAGCTGGGTGATATTGCCGAAAACCATAATCTGAGCGCCCAGCAATTTTCCAACACGCACCGCTGTGGACTGGTCGATCATCCCGGCCGCCGATAATTCGATTTCCTTCAGCAGGAAGTCGACCTTATCACGCTCGACAACTTTCAGATCGCTGATTTTCGAAAAATCGCGTTCAAAAGACTCCGCCAGCCCTTTAGTGAGATGCCCCAATTTTTCCAGGTATTCGCCGATGGAGTAGTTATCGAATTCCATGATCGCGATCGTCTTGATCGTGCCGTCGTTTTCTTCCGGGCAGGTCAGGGCGTCCCTTTCTTTGGCCACATGATACCAGCGGTCGCGAAGTCGCTTGGGCCAGAATTCGTACGGCAGATGGATCAGGCACGGGCCAAGCTCAGCCATCCGGTCGAGAAACTCATACGAACGGTTGATGTATTGCTGCCCTTTGGCATGGGTCAGCATGCTCATGACCGCGAACACGGCCATACTGTCTTTGCGGGCCAGATCGCCCGACTCGAGAATATCGGTGGCAAGTTGCAAGCCCTCGTCGAACTTCAGCTCACCATACAATTCAATTGCCTTGGCCAACTGCTCGGCCACCGGTGAGGCTCCCTGGGCCGAAACCGGAGATGCGCACAGCATCACCAGCAGCCCGGCGACCACACAGATAGCGGCCGTGAGGGTGCGGGGATATAAGCGTTCCATGGCGATTTCCTCCAATGCAATACCAGAACCGGTATTGTTGTGACATGTCTGTATAATAAACGTACGTAATGCTCAGTTTGCGAAATCAAACATGACCCGGTGCGTTTCACCGGATTCTACAACCAGGGTCGTGTCCCGTGTCACCAGCGACCCGTCGATATCCATCTCAGCACGAATGACCCGCGTTCCGGCCGGAACAATATACGTAAAGGGGGTCAAATCGGCCTGTTCTTTATCATCGATATATACGGTCGCACCAAAGGCGGGCCGGGACCCGACCACGACACTTCCAGTCGTCTGCTTCGGTTTGGGTTGCGGGATGGTGAACCGATAGGATTTTTCAGCCGTACCCGCCGACGCCAGCAGGACCGTGTCAACAAACGCCTTTTGAGTGCTTTTGTTGTTTTCAACCCGCACAATATACTCACCGGCCGGGAGATCATTGGACCATGATGACGTATTTCCGGCCATGAGTTCGTCATTCACATAGACCGTTCCCGAGGGCGACATGTTCAGCGACAATGTCCCCGGCGCTGTTGCTTCAGAAATCTCTATTGCGAAGGCATAGGCCTCGGTAAATTCACCGGCCTGGCCATTCTCTGATATCGGCTGAACTCGCCAATAGTAGGCGCCATTATCCAATGGCTCTTCCCAGGTAAAGCGTCCTCGTGTGATAGCCTCGCTGCGCGATGGACTCTCGAATGAGGGATTATCATCGAGTTCAAGCACAAAACTGCCGGCGCCGTCGAACACATCCTGCCAGGAAAAAGTCGGCGTATTGGTCCGCAGCGTGACGCCCTCCTTCGGCGCATATATTTCGGGCAAGGGAACGGACTGCCCCTTTTCGCCGCCCATGAGCATGATTATCACGATTGCGGCCGTGATGACAACGACTGCTCCCCCGATTATCGGGACGATGGGCAGCTTTTTGCGGGTTCTTGACGGTCCTGGTTTTGGAGTTTTGATCGAGACAGTCTCGTCGCCGACTCTTACCTCCGGCGGTGTTACTGATTGTCGGATTTCCTGCGAGCCAGACAACGTTTTGAGATCGTCAATCATCTCAGCGGTTGTGGCATACCGGTCTTCCGGCATTTTGGACAGTCCCTTAAGAATTATCCGGTCGAGTTCTTTCGAGATGTTCCTGTTCTTCCGGCTGGGTGCAATCGGTTCATTGAACATCTTGGCATCGCGCAGGGCAAAGGGATTGTCGCCCTCGAACGGCAACTCACCGGTGACCATGGTATACAATGTCGTCGCTGTCGCATAGATATCGGCGCGGACATAATCGATCTTATCAGTCGGATTAAACTGCTCGGGCGCCATGTACGCCGGCGTTCCGCAGGAACTGCCGGCCATCGTCAGATTCGGGTCGGTATCCGATTTGGCGATACCGAAGTCGATGATCTTCACGTTGCCGTTTTTATCGATCATGATATTGCTGGGCTTGATATCACGATGCGAGATGCCCCGTTCATGGGCAAAGCCCAAAGTTGACAGCACAGCTGCTATGATGGGGATGGCCTTTTCGACCGGCAGTGGCTCATCATTGCTGAACATGGCATCCAGCGTGACGCCATCGATATATTCCATCGCAATCACGAAATCGTCATCGCGGTTAAAAAAATGTTTTATCTGGCAGATGTTGCCGTGGCCGTCGAGCAGCGCCAGCTTGTCGGCTTCGCTGCGAAAACGCTCCACCATGCGGGGATCGCCGAGGACTTTAAGAACTACTTTCAGGTTGGGAACATCCTGATGCACAGCCAGATACACCTGACCCATCCCCCCTGAACCGACCTTCTTCAGGATTTTGTAACTACCGATAAATTGATCAGACATACCGGAAATATAGGCCTATCAATTAACGGGTGCAAATTAATTTAAGAAGAGATTTATTTGGAATTTCGTGATTTTAGCTATCGTAAGAGACTCGGGAATCCTCTGAATTACGGAGATACGGTTATCACTAATTCGACATTGACTGGTTTGATACCGATCGGGTGGCTGCTGTTGGTTCCGGCGATGAATCCCGGTAGTCGTCGATCGGTGTTAAACTCGGGCACGGTGCCGCCGCCGGGAGAGATAAATTACAATAATACCGGCGAGAAACAGAAAGATTGTATAAAATATCCCTCGATTCAGCCCGAAGATCAACGACGCATCCGGTACTCGGAACTGCTCGGCAATAGTTCGCCCGACCGAATAGATAATCAAAAACTCCCCCGTCAATTGCCCCGGCGTCTTCAATGCTTTCGAATGCCACACTCGCCAGTACATGTAGATTGCCGGTAAGAGTCCTTCCAGCCCGGCTTCGTATAGCTGCGAGGGATGCCGTGGAGGAATCGCCGAAAGCGGTGTGCCGGGCGGGGCGCTCTGGGGGAAAATCACTGCCCAGGGCACGGTCGTCTTTGTGCCCCATAATTCGCCATTGATAAAATTGGCAATGCGACCCAGAAGCAAACCCTGTGGAGTGACATAGGCCATGACATCGGTCAAATTGCTCAGGGGGATCGCATATCGACGCGCCACCAACCAGCTCGCAATCACCACCCCGATAAAACCGCCATGGCTGGCCATGCCCCCGCGCCACAGATAGAAGATAGTGAGAGGATTGCTCAGAGTTGTTTCCAGATTATACAAAAACGCAAAACCCAGTCGACCGCCGATAAGCACACCCACAACGATGGTGAACATGGCGGACAATTGCTGGTCCGGGGTGAGTGCGAATTTGCCATGCTTATACAATGACCGCATCATGAAAAATGCGATGACGAAGCCAAGGACATAGGCCAGGCCATAGTAACGGATACCGATATCACCATAGATATGGATCAGAACCGGGTCGAAATCGTGGACGAAATACTCTCTCTGCATCTGTCGGACTCAATTAATGTTTATGGTCATACGGTGTCATCGGTTATGGCCGCATAGATTTCGCGGGCGCCCGCCGAACTTTCAAGCAGGGCGCTGACATCATACCGCTTTTCAACAGCTTTCTGCACAGCCGACATGCCGGCCTTGTAATTGATCAGCACCGCTCCCGCCATTTTGCCGTCGCTTAGAATGAACCCGGCATATGAATCGCGCTCGCGATACTCGATCAGATGATGATCCTCGGACTCTGATATCTGCCCGATGCTGAACACATCGATATCGGCCACTTTGAGAAAAGTCGGCGGGGGATGGGGAATAAAACGAATCGATTCGCCGGCCGCATTAGCTCCGGCGATCTGACCCTGCTCAAGCGCGACAGTCCAGAGCCCATGGAGGATATCCTCATGTTCGGCGACATCACCCGCAGCGAAGATATCATTGTCGGATGTCTTCAAGTACTCATTGACGACTACTCCGCGATTGACTTTCAGACCGGCCTCCGAAGCCAGATACCTGTTTGGCCGCACCCCGGCACAAACAATGACCAGATCGGCCGGGAGGATGCCGTGATGAGCGGTCCGAACGCCATAAACCCGATGATCTCCGACAAACTCCTCGACTGTTTCCCCGGTCAAAATAACGATTCTTTGTCTTTCAAGATTTTCCTTCAGCAGCGCCGCTGCTTCCGGAGTCAACTGGCGGGGCAGGAGACAGGTAGCATTTTCCACCACGCTGACGTGTGCACCCTGACCGGTCAGGGCGACCGCGGTTTCCAGACCAAGCAGCCCGCCGCCCACTACCACACACGATTTGCCCTCGCGGGCGGCATTCAATGCCACAGCGGCATCGGCATCAGTCCGCATACAGATAATATGCTCCCGCCCGATACCGGGTATGGGGGGAACAAACGGATGCGCGCCGTTGGCCAATACCATCCGGTCGTAAGAGAAGGTGGAGCCGTCACACGCCCGAATTTCATGCCGGTCAGGGTCAATCCAACAAATTTCGCGTCCCGAGTGAATCACTATCTTCCTATCATTGTACCACAACGGCGCATGCAGTTCCAGATCATCACGGCTGAATTTACCGGCCAGATGCGGCGTCAGATTAAGCCGATGATACGGCGGCGGAATTTCCCGCGAAAAAAGTTCGATCGTGGCGGTGGAATCATAGGAACGGATTGCTTCGGCTGCTCTCACGGCCGCAATACCACCGCCGATAATAATAAATGTCCGCTGTGAGTCATGCTTACCCGGCGGACGCGAAGACGGAGCAGTTTCCGCGACAGGTTCGAACTGATCCTCGGGCGCCCCGCAAATCGGACAGGCCGGTGGCGGCTGTTCACCCTCGTGAATGTATCCGCATACCAGGCATGTGAATTTTTTTGCCGGTGTTGCTTCGGCTGCGGGAGCGGGTTCATCGGCGACAAAATCATCTTTGGGAGCGGCACAGACCGGGCACTCATCAGGCGGGGCATCACCCTCATGAACATATCCGCAGATACGGCAGCGGAATTTCTTCACGGCCGGTTTCGGCGGAGTTTCCGTGGCCGTAAATTGATCATTGGGAGCGGCACAGACAGGGCATTCATCGGGGGGCTCGGGGCCCTCGTGGATGTATCCACATATTTTACAGACCCAACGCAGCGTATTCCCACTCATTGTTTCCTCCCGGCCCTCGAGGGCGTGTCACTCAGCGATAATCTGAGAATCTGTCGCCGATAAACTGCTGTGTTCCCTTGTCGCCCAAAAACCAGTTGACCCAGCGCATGACGTCGTGTCGTTTGACCTCGGCCCGCAGTAATTTCATACGCCGCCGTTGTTCATCCTCCGGCATATTATAAGCCGCAAAGATAGCATCGGCGGTGCCGTCGATATCAAACGGATTCACCATCATCGCTCCTTTGGCCATCTGTGCGGCGGCGCCGGTAAATTCGGATAGAATCAGCACGCCAAGGTCATCAGTTGATGCTGCACAAAATTCCTTCGATACCAGATTCATGCCATCGCGCAACGGTGTAATCAGGGCAATATCGGCGGCCTTGTAGTGACCGAGCAGTTGATGACGGTGCAGGGTGCGGAATTGATACAGGATCGGCACCCAGCCATGCTCGGAAAATCGCGAATTAATACGACCGACCAGAAAATCGAGACGTTTTTTTAATTCCTGGTAATCAGGCACGTTCAGGCGCGAGGGAATTACAATTTGCAGCAGTGAAACATTGCGTCGGGTTTCCGGATATTTTTCAAGCAGCCGTTCGATAGCCAGAAATCGTTCGGGAATACCTTTGGTATAATCGAGACGATCCAACCCAAGTATCATCTTTTTGACTTTGACATTTTCCCGCAAATACCAGGCCGCCTCGGCCACTTCCTGGCTAAGGGCATCCTGATTGAAATCATTGAAGTCTATCGAGATCGGATAAAACCCGACTTTCGTCACGTGCCCCTGATAATTTATGACCGCCTGCCGCTTGCGGGTTATTCGCTGCGCTTCCGGCAGGAGCCATTTCACGCAATTGATAAAATTACGGCGATCGTCGGCAGTCTGGAAACCGATATGGTCATATCGCAGAATCGCCTGAAGCAGTTCACGATTTCGCGGAAAACGGCGATACAGATCCAGCGATGGAAACGGTATATGCAAAAAGAAATTCAACTGGCCGGTAACTCCCGCCTCGCGCAGATAATGACCAACACAAATAAGCTGATAATCATGAATCCAGACTATGTCTTCATCCTGAATATGCTGTGCCGTAATTTCTGCAAAACGGCGATTGACCCGCAAGTAGACACCATATTCTTCCAGATCGAAGAAAAACTGCTCGAGCAGATCGTGAAACAACGGCCAGATAGCGCGGTTGGCGAAACCCCTATAATATTTATGCACTTCTTCACTTGAGACCGGAATCGGGATAAGATTGAATTCGGATTCGGTATTATGATCTCTCAGGATATTTTCAAATGGCACACTGTCGTCGCAGCCGGGCCAACCGATCCAGACGCCTTTTGACCGCTTGATAATCGGCTGCAGGGCGGTAACCAGCCCGCCGGTACCGGGTTTCACTTCCCAGGCGCCATCGGATGTTTCATTCAGTGCCACCGGAAGCCGGTTGGAAACCACTACCAGTCGTCTCTCAGTAAAATCCATTATTCCTCCTGACACTTTCTCCAGGTTTTTCGCCCCTCAGGCATGCCCGAAAACAGCATCAATTGGTACATAATAAGACATTCTACTCAGTAATACGAATCTTTTCACCCGCGCCCGGTTGAATCCAGCCACCTGGCAAGGAATTTGAGCAATTCATCCGGCGGCTGCAGCCAGACAGCTGCGGCGGTTTCGCGCAACTCCGGTCGCACCAGAACCGATAATCCTCTACCGCCCAGCGCCAGAAACGCATCCTCATCGGTAGCGTCATCGCCCAGATACGCGATCACCGCACCCGGCGACATATTTTCCAGAAGCCTCCGTACCGCACGAGCCTTGGTCACATCATGAGACTTGATTTCAATACCGCCATCGAAAGCATGTAATTCAAGCCGCCAGGTACCGACCTGAGGTTCCCATTGATCAGTGATTTTCGATTCCAATTTT
>CAZGLR010000032.1:0-29965 GCA_964526635.1 uncultured Ignavibacteriales bacterium
CTCGTCTGATTGCGGAAAACTTTGACAATAATACAGTTACGCCATTACAAATATCACCGGGACGGGAACACGCCTGGCATTTGTATGTCGTCTCAATCGCATTTGAAAAACTCGGCATATCGCGGGCAATACTCATGAATCGCCTGCGGGCCAATGGTATCGGTACTCAGGTACACTACCTTCCGATTCACCTGCAGCCATATTATCGCCGTCAGTACGGCACCGAACCGGGTCAATTCCCCGGTGCCGAAGCCTATTATGCCGGCGCTTTAAGTCTGCCAATGTACCCGCAACTGAGCGATGATCACATCCTGCGGGTTACCACGCAATTGAACGAAATCATTGCCTCCGCCCCCAGTCGGGTAGAGATCGCATAACACAGGCAACCTTCCCATGGTGAGGGTCGGATTCCATCTGGAGCCGGCCCTCAGTAAATCGCGTAAGTATCATTGATAACGATGGTTACTTGTGAGAAAGTAGCTATCTGCTTTGATGTTTTTGTTGAAATTGTGGATAACTTGCAGTAACGGTATCCACAGGGATGCGTAAATTGACAACAGTATCCGATTTTCAAAGTTCCCACCGGTCGGATACTCAACGGGGAGATTGTGATGCGCAGTCAAATCCAGATAGGCCATCGTACTATCAGCGACAATGATCCATTGTTCGTCATCGCCGAAATCGGTGTAACCTGCAATTACGATATGGCCATCGCCAAAGAACTGATCGATGCCGCCGCCGAGGCCCAGGCCGATGCTGTCAAATTCATCTTCTGGTTTCCCGAAGAAATCATGAGCGACAAGACGATCACCTATTCCTATAAAACTGTGGATGGGTCAAAATCGGAAAACATGTTCGAGATGCTCCAGCAGTTGCGTTTCACACTGGAGCAATGGCTCGAAATCAAGGCTTATGCCGATGAGAAGAACATCATCATGTTTTCCACAGTCAATTCACCCAGCGGGATCGACTACGCCGAAAAGGTTGGTCTTGATGCCTTCAAACTGAGTTCCTGGGATTTTAATTATCACACCCTGTGGCGCCGGATCGCCGCCAAAGGCAAGCCGATGCTCATCGATACCGGCCCGGTCAACACGCTGGATGTGGCCAAAGTGATGCACCTCATGAAAGACTCCGGTAATGACCAAAGTGTGTTGATCCATTGCATCCACACCGACAATCCCAAAGAGATCAACATGCGGTCAATTCCCTATATGAAACAAGCCTTCAATACACTGGTCGGCTATTCATCATCGGATACCCGCGATGAGACCGACATCATGGCCGTCTCGCTCGGCGCCTGTGTCATCGAAAAGCGCCTGACCATGTCGCGTAACCTCGAAGGGCATCATCACGTTCTCTCTAAGGAACCGGATGAATTCAAAGCCTGGGTACGCCTGATCCGTGATGTCCAGTTGTCGCTGGGTGTCCATGACCTGCGGCCGTCGGATAACGATTTAGCCGAACGGCGCAAATGGTTCCGTCACCTGGTCGTTAACCGTGATCTCAAACCGGGCGAAACACTGACGGTTGATATGCTCGAGGGCAAGCGGCCGGAAACCGCCGGCATTTCGCCAGAGTATATCGACTTCTTTATAGGCAAACAGATCAAGCGGGCACTGAAATATAATCAGGCGATCACGCTGGAGGATGTCTGATGCCAATTATGGACAAACCGTTGTGCATCATTCCCGCCCGCGGCGGCTCCAAACGGATTCCCCGCAAGAACATCGTTACCCTGCTGGGAAAACCACTGCTGGCGTATGCCATCGAAGCCGCCAAAGAGAGCAATGTCTTTGATTGCGTTTGTGTGTCATCGGAAGACAATGAAATCCTGGTAATTGCCGAAAAATATGGCGCTGATCTGTCTCATAAACGCCCGCCGGAACTGGCCACCGACGCTGTCCAGGTCAAGCATGTCTGCCGCTACCTGCTTGAGGAATTCGCCGCACAGGGCCGCGAATATCCTATTTTCGCCCTGACCCTGGCCACCAATCCGCTTCGAAAAGCCGAACATATTCGCGCCGCCTATGACGCCTTCAAAGATTCCGATGCCAATTTCCTGATGAGTCTGCATAAATTCCCGCATCCGCCACAGCAGGCGGTGATTATCGACAACGGCTTTGTTAAGCCGGCCTTCGGCGTTGAACATATGAAACAATCACAGTTGATAGAAACGATGTATCGCGACGACGGCTCTATTATTCTGGCCCGGTCAAAGGTATTTCTCGAAGAGTTTGAGTTCTACGGAACAAAAGTCATGCCGTTTATCATGCCCGAAAACAGCACGGTCGATATCGACAATCCACTCGATCTGGCCTGGGCCGAGTTTCTGCTGCGCCGTGAGCAGGCAGCACACGCCGCCGCCGAGGCCGCAACGCGTTGAACCGACAATTGAAGGGGCTGGTTCTGTGAATCCAAAACACTCAAGCCAGAAAGAAGTATTCTCGGTAACCGAAGGCGACCAATGGTATCATCGCAATCGCACCAGCCTCGATAAGCCCGAGAATAAGATAAAAGACGACCAGGTGCTGCGGTGCCTCGAGAGTCTCCAACTTGAACCAGCCGCTGTCCTTGAAATCGGTTGCAGCAACGGCTGGCGGCTGGATGAAATTCGAAAGCGGTATACTGCCCGCTGCCATGGTTTGGAACCCTCGTCGCAGGCCATCAGCGAGGGCCGGCGGCTGTTTCCCGACATACAATTGGACAAGGGAACGGCTGACTTGCTGCCGTATGAAAACAACATCTTCGATACTGTCATCATCGGTTTTTGTCTTTATCTGTGTGATCGCAATGACCTGTTCAAAATCGCCGCCGAAGTAGACCGCGTGCTCAGTGATGGCGGCTATATTATTATTTTGGATTTCCATCCGCCCTTCCCCTATCGCAATCGGTATGTTCATCACGACGGCCTCTACAGCTATAAAATGCGTCATGCCGATATGTTCGCATGGAATCCGGTCTACACGGTCGTTTGGGAGCAAGTCTTCAGTCACAGTCGCAACACGATTGACAATGCCGATGATCGACTGTCGGTAATCGCATTAAAAAAATCATCAGCGGGAGCATATCCGGATAATCCTTATGAACGGTAAGGCCTCACATAAAATCGGCCTGGGGACAGTTCAGTTCGGCCTCGACTATGGTATCTCCAATACCGGCGGGCAGGTCAGCCGGAAGGCTGTCGGTGAAATTCTCGAACTGGCTGCCGATCAGGGTTTAGATCTGATTGATACGGCTGCGTTATATGGCGAAAGCGAAAGTGTCCTTGGCCAATTGTTGCCAAAAGACCATCCCTTCGCGATTGTTACGAAAACAGCCAAAGCGAATGGCGAGCGTGTCGCACTCGATGATATAATCGAGTTTCAACGAGTATTTGATCGTTCCCTCGAGCGCCTGCGGCAGTCATCGGTTTATGCTCTGCTGGTGCATCAGACCGATGATTTGTTTAAGCCGGGCGGTCGGGAGATTATCGCATTTCTCGAGGAAAACAAAACCCGTGGACAGGTCGAGAAAATAGGTATCTCGGTTTACACAATCGAACAGATCCATCAGGCGCTTAATTTCTTCACACCTGACCTGATTCAGTTACCGATTAATGTCCTCGATCAGCGCCTTCTGTCCGGTGGTATGCTGCGCGAACTGGTCGATCGTGACATCGAGATTCACGCCCGGTCTATCTTTCTGCAGGGTTTATTGCTTATGCCCCCGGATACGCTTGATCCATTTTTCGATCCTGTCCGAGATCATCTGAAAACATATCATGCCGACCTGGCTTCGCATAACCTGTCGCCGGTGGCCGGCGCGCTCCAGGCTGTGCTGCAGCTGCCCGAAATTTACAAAGCCATCATCGGAGTATGCGCCGCTTCTGAATTGCAGGAAATAATTGACGCCGCCGCACCCCCCCCGACCGATATTGACTTCACACAGTATGCAATCAGGGATACGCGGTATATTACACCGTCGAACTGGCGGTTGAACCATACGCCGGCCTCATCAGCTTCGTAGAGGAGAAACAGCAGATGCCATCAACGACCGCATCGAAATCAAAATTGACTCACAGCCTCCGCATGCAGGAACGCGGCAAGAAACTGATTCCCGGATTGTCGCAGCTTATCTCCAAACGCCCGGACCGTTTTGCACCCGGCATCTGGCCCGGGTATTTCAAAACCGCACGAGGAGTCATGGTTACCGATCTTGACGACAATACCTACATCGACATGAGTATCGGCGGAATCGGCGCCACTGTGCTGGGTTATCA
Organism: uncultured Ignavibacteriales bacterium; assembly: GCA_964526635.1. Lineage (GTDB taxonomy): Bacteria > Zixibacteria > MSB-5A5 > GN15 > JAAZOE01 > CAZGLR01. The sequence goes on from CAZGLR010000032.1 coordinate 4,262, forward strand.
GGATCCCGATGTCGACGCTGCCGTCACAACGGCGATCTCAAATGGTGTCGCCAGTTCGCTCAATTGCGTCGAGGATGTCGAGCTGGCCGAATTGCTGTGCGAAATCCATCCCTGGGCCGACAAGGTCCGTTTTGCCCGAAGCGGCGGCGAAGCCACGACCATCGCGGTACGCATCGCCCGCACCACCACCGGACGCGATAAAATCGCTTTTTGCGGGTATCACGGTTGGCATGACTGGTATCTGGCCGCCAATCTCGGGACCGCCGACGCCCTGGGTAATTTCATGATGTCGGGTCTTGAGCCCAATGGCGTCCCGCGCGGCCTGGAGGGCACGGCCCTTCCCTTTCATTACAATAAGCTGGATGAGTTGACGACTATTGTGGCAAATCATGGCGCCGATCTGGCCGCTATCATCATGGAACCGATTCGCAGCGCCAAACCTGACCCCGGTTTTTTCGATGAGGTTACTCGCCTCGCCGGTGCCTGCGGCGCCCTGTTGATTATCGATGAAATCTCGGCCGGCTTTCGGTTGAATTCCGGCGGGGCGCACCTGATACTTAATATCACGCCGGATATCGCTGTTTTTGCCAAGGCGATCGGCAATGGCTATCCCATGGCGGCAATCATTGGCAAGGGTGCGGTCATGGATGCGGCACAAAACAGCTTTATTTCATCGACCAACTGGACTGAACGAATCGGCCCCACCGCGGCTCTGGCCACAATAAAAAAACATCGCCGTCTTGATGCCGGTAAACACCTGACGGCACTTGGTAATGCTGTGCAAACTGGATGGCGGCAGCTTGCCGAGAAACACGGTCTTGATATTCATGTCGACGGCATCCCGCCGATGTCGCATTTCGGCTTCAATCACAAGGACAATCTCAGCCTGCGTTCCCTCTTTGTCCAGCTCATGCTGCATCGGGGCTTTTTGGCCACGACCATGTTTTACGCCATGTACCCCCATACCGATGTCCATGTCAACAGCTACCTGCAGGCTGTCGATGAGGCCTATGGCGTCATCGCCGAGGCGATTGCCTCGGGTGATATCGCACCCTATCTGGAAGGAGAACCGGCCACGGCCGGCTTTGCCCGCCTGGCGTAAATATCATGAAGATTGCCTTCAGAACAGATGTATCCACGAGTATCGGCACCGGTCATTGTATGCGATGCCTGACCCTGGCCGATATGCTGAAGAACGAGGGCTGCGAGATCCATTTCATCTGCCGTGACCCCGGACACCTGGCCTGCCGGCTGACCTCGGAACATGATATCGAAATACACGGCCTCACCACGGACACACATTCTCTTCCCTCCGATGCCGACCGCGGAGAATACGGATCATGGCTGGGGGTCGCGCAAGCGCAGGATGCCGCTGATACCCGCGAAATACTGCAGATGGTCGGTCCTTTTGACTGGCTGATTGTGGATCATTACGCTCTCGACTCCCGGTGGGAAGCAATGATGCGTCCGCTGATACCCGGCATTGCGGTAATCGATGATCTGGCCGATCGCGGTCATGACTGCGATCTGCTGCTGGATCAAAACCTGTACGACCATCTTGAATCGCGGTACGATGATCTCGTTCCCGCAGGATGCTACAAGCTTCTGGGACCGCAATATGCCCTGCTGCGGGAAGAATTCTACACAACCCGCCAGTTTCTTTTGCCGCGTGACGGCACAATCAAACAGGCGCTGATCTTCTTTGGTGGCGGCGATCCCATGGATATGACCGGCCGTGCAATTACAGCAATCGCCTCACTGCCGCATCTGGACTTTTTGGCCGATGTCATTATCGGCGACGCCAACCCGCATCGTGAGGCTATCTATGCCGCCTGCGAACATGATCCCCGCCTTACCCCGCACAACCATGTCGATAACATGGCCGAACTGATGGCTCGCGCCGACCTGGCACTGGGAGGTGGCGGTATGACAACCTGGGAACGATGTTTTTTGGGATTACCGGCCATCACCGTCATCATCGCGGAAAACCAGCGCGCCATGACCGAGGCCGCCGCCCGCGCCGGCGCGATATGGAATATGGGATGGCATGAACAGGTCACTGTCGAACGGCTGGCCCAGGCTATCGCCTGGGCGACCGAAAATCCGCTTGAAGTCAAGGCGGTCGGTGATCGCGCGCTGCATCTTATGAAGTCAAGCAGTGCCCATACGATGCATCCCATGTGTTCGGCAATTATGGAGCGAAAACATCAGCATGTTGGATAAATTCTGCCTGCGGCCTGTCCGCGAAAGCGATCGGGAGATAATTCTCCTGTGGCGAAATTCTGATCGTATTCGCCGGAATATGTACCGCGATCATGTAATCAGTATCGAAGAACACCATACCTGGTTCAGCCGTATGCGAAAAGACGATACACTCGATTATCTCGTCCTCGAGTTTTCCGGACAACCGGTCGGGCTTTCCTATTTCACCCGGATCGATACGGTTAATCACCATTGTGAATGGGGCTTTTATCTCGGCGAAGATGATCTTCCCCGGGGCAGCGGCACAATTATGGGATACCTGTCGCTACGATACATGTTCGATGATCGTAACATGCGGAAGATCTATGGCGAAGTTCTCAGCTATAATGATAAGAGCCAAAAATTCTTTCAAAGGCTCGGTTTCACCTGCGACGGTCGCCTCCGGGAGCATATCGCCCGCGACGACCGCTTTCTCGATGTTGTGCTTTATTCCCAGCTCCATCAGGAATGGACAATAAAATACCGCAAGATAGTCGAATCACTGGTTAACCGGCTGGAGACTGTGCAACCATGACCTGTGTTATTGCAACCAGCCGGGAATGGCATGAACGTCTGGCCGGGGAACTTTCTGATACAACCGGTGAAACGTTTCATCTTATTACCGATCGATGGGATTTGACTTCGGAAAGATTACAGCAATGGCAACCCCGGTATGTCTTTTTCCCGCACTGGTCATATATAATACCGCCGGATATTTATGAAAATTATGAGTGTATCATCTTCCACATGACCGATGTTCCCTTCGGCCGCGGCGGCAGTCCGCTGCAAAACCTCATTTCCCGGGGTATTTACGAGACCAAAATCTCGGCGTTGCGCTGCGTGGCCGAACTCGATGCCGGACCGGTGTATATCAAGCAGCCGTTATCGCTCCACGGCAGTGCCGAGGAAATTTTCGCTCGGGCCGGAGATATTATCGCCGAGATGATCAAAACTATCGTGACCGAACACCCCAAACCACAACCTCAAGCTGGTGAGCCGGTCACATTCAAGCGGCGGAAACCATCACAATCAACCATTGCGGGCATCACCACCTTATCGAAACTCTATGACCATATTCGCATGCTCGATGCCGATGGCTATCCTCATGCGTTTTTTGAAATCGACGCCTTCCGCTTCGAATTCCGCCAGGCTAAACTGGAAGATAAGACCCTGACCGCACAGGTCACGATCACCGAGGTGAAAAATGAGTAAAACCGTGCTGGTCATCGCGGCCCATCCCGATGATGAAATCCTCGGCTGTGGCGGAGCAATGGCATCTCACAGCGCTGCCTGCGACGAGGTACATACGGTCATTGTCGCCGAGGGAATTACCAGCCGGGATAATGCCCGTGATCGGGAAAAAAGAATAGACGACTTATCCATATTGGGCACGGCGGCCCGGGCCGCCGGCAGCATACTCGGGGTGGCGTCCGTTGATTTACTCGATATGCCGGATAATCGCATGGACAGTGTCGATCTGCTCGATATCATCAAAGTCGTCGAAGCACAAATTACGAAATTTCAACCGGATGTAATCTACACGCATCACCATGGCGACCTCAATATCGATCACCGCCGGCTGCATCAGGCGGTCTTGACCGCTGCCCGTCCGCTGCCGGGCAGGCACCGGATCGAAAGTATCCTGGCCTTCGAAGTCGCCTCCAGTACTGAATGGCAATCGCCGGGCACGATGGCGCCATTTACCCCTAACTGGTATCTCGATATCAGTACGGTTATGCACAAAAAAACCCTGGCGCTGGAAGCCTACGGCGATGAGATCCCCGGCTGGCCGCACGCCCGCTCGATCAAGGCAGTGCAGGCGCTGGCCGCGTGGCGCGGGGCCAATATCGGCTGCGAGGCCGCCGAGGCCTTTATGCTGGCACGATGTATCTTGTAAACAGGATGAAGCCTTATGCACGATGTTCAAATCGGAACTAAACACATCGGACTGTCGCATCGACCATTTATAATTGCCGAGATGTCGGGCAATCATAATCAGTCGCTGGAACGCGCCATGGCAATTGTCGATGCCGCCGCGCAGGCCGGCGCGCATGCGCTCAAACTGCAGACATACACGGCCGATACCATGACGATCGACTGCACCGACGGTGAGTTTTCCATCGATGATGACAAAAGCCTCTGGAAGGGCGAAAACCTGTACTCGCTGTACCAGAAAGCCTATACACCGTGGGAATGGCATCAACCTGTCATAGAACGTTGCCGGCGACTCGGATTGATACCGTTTTCGACACCCTTCGATGACTCAGCCGTCGATTTTTTGGAAAGCCTCGATGTCCCGGCCTATAAGATCGCCTCGTTTGAAAACACCGATCTGCCGCTGATTCGCAAAGTCGCGGCCACCGGAAAACCGATGATTATTTCAACCGGTATGGCGACGGTTGCCGAGCTGGATGAAACTGTCCGGGCTGCCCGCGAGGCCGGGTGTCGTGATCTGATCCTGCTGAAATGTACCAGCAGTTATCCGGCCACACCGGAAAACAGCAATATCGTCACTATTCCGCATATGCGCGATTTGTTCGACGTCCAGGTCGGTCTGTCCGATCACACCCTCGGGATCGGTGCGCCCCTGGCCGCTATCGCACTCGGCGCCACAGTCATCGAAAAGCACTTTACCCTGGCGCGGGCGGATGGCGGTGTCGACAGCGCCTTTTCTCTCGAACCCGATGAACTGCGCTCGCTGGTGATCGAAAGCGAACGCGGCTGGCAGGCGCTGGGAAAGATTGCCTACGGTCGCAGCGATGTGGAAAAAAAATCACTCCAGTTTCGCCGTTCCCTCTATGTCACCAAAGACCTGAAAGCCGGCGACATGCTCGATGAATCCAACCTGCGTATTATCCGGCCAGGCATGGGCTTGGAACCAAAGTATTTTGACACCCTGCTGGGAAAGCGGGTACATAAAGATGTGAAAAAGGGAACGGCCGTATCCTGGGAGATCTTCGAATAATCCAAAGGGGGATCAATAACTGATGCACGACAACAGGGAAAGTAACCTGCGCGCAGAGGATAAACACGGAGTCGATCCGTCGCAAACCGCCATTTGCCTCTATGCGCGTTCACTGCAAGCCACCCTCTATGCCCGCATCGGCCTGCAACTCGAAGCGCGAGGGTATCGAACAGTTTATATCGTACAAAACGATCGTGAAGAGGCCGAAGTCGGTTCTCACGATGTCAGCGGCCCGATTTATAATCTGACCCGCTATATTCGCGAAAACTGGAGTAATCGAAAAATCCTGGACGCTCTCACTCTCGATCAAATCGAACGCAAATACGATATCGAGTCGGTCTGGAGTCTGTTTTACACCGATCGTTATTTGATTCAATACGACTATGATGACGCGGTCCGGTTTATCAAATTGCATGTTGCCTTTTTTGATGACATTGCCACCACGCACAAGGTAAATTATCTGCTCAACGAGGGCATCGCACTCTTTTCGTCCTATATTTTCTACTACGTTGCGCGAAATTACAACTGCCGGTATTTCGGGATTATCTGCCCGCGCAATTTTTCCATGGAGAAGATCTTTTTCACAACTGATGCCAACTCCCGGAATTATCATCTCGACCGGCTTTATGAGAAACGTGATTTTTCCGACAATCAGATACTGCAGGCGCGCGAGTTTATCGAGGATTTCCGCAAAAGCAGCGTGCATCCCGACTACATGAAAGTCTCCGGCAGAAAGCCCCGCCTGACCGGGAAAGCCCTGGCCGGAGTCCTGCGGTATCTTTTCAGCCTGCTGAAACCGATTGAAAAATATGACTACGAGAAATACAACGGCCGCGCCCGCACGCATCTGTACCTGATTCGCAATTACTTGAAGCATTTTGTTCACAAGCGATATTATCGGCAACCATCGGATAGCGAACGCTTTTACCTCTTCCCGCTTCATTTTCAGCCGGAAGCATCGACCCTTGTCTGGGCCCAGAATTACGAAAAGCAGCTCTATGCGGTCGATCTTCTGGCCAAGAAAATCCCCGGAGATGCAAAGCTTTACGTCAAAGAGCATTTCGGGACAGTCGGGCATCGTGAAACCGAATTTTATCGCAAGCTGAAAAACTATCCCAATGTCAAGCTGATCGATCCCTGGCAGGATTCACAGGTGCTGATGAAAAAATCACTCGGGGTAATCGTCCTGACCGGGACGGCCGGCTGGGAAGCTCTGCTGCATCGTATTCCGGTATTTATCCTGGGGACAGTGTACTTCGAGAATTTCAAATACGCCTGGCACATCCGGAATATCGATGATATCACCGGGGCGTTCAAGAAGGCGGCAGTGGAATTCCCCGCCGCCGAAGAGTATGATCGCGAACTGGCCGTATATATCGCCGCGTATCTGAATTCACTCAAAACCGGCAATTATTATTTGCGGCCCAACGATGAAAACCTGGTCGGACCTGAAAACGTGACGAACCTGACCAACCACATCCTGGAAGAAATACGGATATTTCACAGTGCAGAAGGTTAAGTCGGACAGCCTCAATGCGATTATCTTCCAGGCCCTGAGCTACCTTACCACTTTTGCGATCGGCACCTATATCGTCAAAAGCGTCTCGGTTGACACCTATGGCGCCTATGCTATCTTCAATATTGTCCTGCTCTCGCTGCCGACACTGGTTACACTCAACATCCAGGAATATTATTTTATTACGATCGCGGCCTCAAAAACCCGCGAGGAAAAACTCCGGCTGGTCGGTGTCATCGGGTTTTTTGCGCTGATCTGTAATATTGTCGTGGCGGCCGTGCTGATAATTCCACCGATACGCAACATGGTGCTGACCGTCCTTCAGGTCGGTCACTACGATCAGGCCTTTATCTTCCTGATGTTCTATATAATTCTTTATTCCATTTTTCTTACCTATCTGCGCTTTTTCATGTACACGCATCAGGTCAAGGCCTACAATCTCCTGAACTACCTGAATGTTGCGCTCTGGATACTGCCGCTGCTGTTTCTCAAAATTACCGTGGCCGGCATCTTTTTGTGGAAGACAGTCTTTCTGGTGGCGATTACCATGATTGCGGCCGGGGTCTTTTACCGCAGTTACAAACATATCGGTTACTTCTATTCATTCAACACGGCGATTTTGAAAAAGGCGTTGTCGTTCGGACTTGGCAGTTATGCCGGCACGGCGGCCAACATGTTACTCAATATGACTGACCGGCTCATGCTGTCGATCATGCTCGGGACAACCGCGGCCGGCTTCTATACCTTTGCCAATCTGCCGTTCACGATTTTGTATTCCTTTGTGGCCAGTACTGTGTTTCTCATTACACTGCCATATATCAACGATCTCCATGCCAATAAAGATAACCGTAAGTACCTCCTGTTGCATCTGCTGCTGAAAAAACTGCTGATCTATCTGACACCAGTGGTTGTCTTTCTGATAGCCTTCGCTGACAACATAATTGTGATCCTCGGCAAAAGCGAGTACCTGCCGGTGGCACGCGCTTATATCCCGCTGGCGATCAGCTACATTTTCTTTGTCCTGCTTACTGTCCCACGCCAGGAATTGTATCTCAAACGACGACTGACAAGTTTGAGTGTCATCTATGTCCTCGGCTTGATAGTGAATGTTGGGCTGAATATCGTTTTGATTCCACGCTACAACTACATGGGTGCGATTTATTCGTCATTGATCGCACGCGGCCTTATGCTGGTGTTGCTGTATCGGTCGGCGCGCATTTTGAATTTTGCACAGATGAAGCCGTGGACCATACCGCGCTGGGCCGTCGCCACGGTAATTGGGGTTGTGGTCGCACTCATGGCCCGCAGCCTGCTTCCCGTCACGCTGCCGATTATGCAGCAGGCGGGTGTTATCGCCTTCACCTTTGTACTCTGGAGTGTGTTTTATATTGTGCTGCTCCGGTTGACGGGATTACTTGGAAATGAGGAACAGCGTTTGCTTGATCACGCTGTGGGGAAATTATATGGTAAATCTGGAACTGCTGGATAAGATCTACCGGGCGCTATGGAAACGCCTCTGGCGGTTGTTATTTGCATCGAACTTCAAGTATTTCGGCCGCCGGGTCAGCCTCATGTTTCCCATGAAAATCCAGGGGGCGAAATATATATCTATCGAGGATAATGTCCTCCTCAACGATCACGCCTGGCTTCTGGCCCTGCCGATTGATTCCCATACCCCGGAAATGCGAATCGGCGAAGACACCTACGTCGGTCATTTCGCTCATTTTGTTGCCGTGCGCCATGTCGAGATTGGCAGAAACGTGATTATTGCCGACAAAGTCTATATCTCCGACAATTCTCACGGCTGGGAGGATATCTCGACTCCGGTGCTGCATCAACCGGTACAGTACAAGGCCGATGCCATCATCGGCGATGATACCTGGCTGGGCGAGAATGTTTGTATTGTCGGTGCCCGTGTTGGGAAGCATTGCGTTATCGGTGCCAATTCGGTGGTGTTAAAAGATATTCCGGATTATTGCGTGGCCGGCGGCATACCAGCGAAGATTATCAAACGCTTCGATTTTGAATCACATACCTGGCGACGCACTGATGCGCACGGCGAGTTCATTGATATCGAAACCGCCGCCGCACAGCAGAGCCGCGACTGAAGCACAAGGACGAGCCTATGAATATTCTCATAACCGGCGGGGCCGGATTCATCGGGACACATCTCGCACGGCGCGCAATCATCGATGGCCATCAGGTGAATGTCCTCGATAACTTCAGCCCGCAGATTCACGGCGACAACCGTGAGCTGCCCGATGATCTCAAATCATCTGCCCGCCTTATTCGCGGCGATGTTCGCAACCGGGCAACTATGGCCGCCGCCCTGTCGGGAATCGAAGCGGTGGTTCACCTGGCTGCTGAAACCGGGACCGGACAATCGATGTATGAAGTCATCCGCTACAGCGATGTCAATATTTCCGGTACCGCTACCCTGCTCGACTGCATCATCAATGAAAAGCACAGCACTATCTCGCGGCTGGTGGTGGCATCGTCACGAGCTATCTATGGCGAAGGGAAATATCAGTGCGCTGACCATGGCGTCGTCTATCCCGATATGCGGGATGTCGAGGAGATGAAGCATGGTCAGTTCGAACCGACCTGCCCCGAATGCGGTGAACCGTGTACAGCCATACCCACCGATGAAGACAGTGCCCTGAAGCCATCGTCGTTCTATGGTCTGACCAAGCAAATGCAGGAACAGATGATTCTCATGTTCGGTAAAACCCTCGATTTGCCGGCTTTTGCCTTGCGTTACCAGAATGTCTATGGCCCCGGACAATCGCTAAAGAACCCTTACACCGGAATCCTGGCTATCTTTTCCAATCTGGCCCGCGACAGCAAGCCGATAAATGTTTTTGAAGATGGTCTCGAAAGCCGCGATTTTGTCTATATCGATGATGTCGTCGAAGCCACTATACGCTGCCTGAATCCCGATCTCAACGAATCCGGCGCCTACAATGTCGGCAGTGGACAAAAAACGACTGTCTATGATGTCGCGACGATAATTAACAACTACTTCGGCGGCAATTCAAACATTGGTATAAGCGGCGCATTCCGCCAGGGCGATATTCGCCATAATGTGGCTGATCTGAGCCGGGCCACTTCACATCTCGGCTTTGTGCCGTCATGGTCATTTGCCGATGGCATCAACCGCTTTCTTGACTGGGCTCACAGTCAGGAAACCAAAGGATCCAAAATCGGTTATGAAGAATCGCTCGCTGAACTTCGTCGCAAGGGATTGATGCATGGCTGAGACGAAGAAAATCGGGGTAGTCACGGTAACCTACAACAGCGCCGGCTTTATCGATGATTTCATGAATTCGATGCTGCAGCAGACACATCGCGATTTCATACTGTATATTATCGACAATGCCTCATCCGATGACACCCTTGAGCGCATCCGCCATTTCAATGATCCCCGTATTCAGACAATCGCCAATACTGACAATCTCGGAGTAGCCGCCGCCAACAATCAGGGGATCAACTTATCCTTATCGCAGGACTGCGACTTTGTGCTTCTCATCAACAACGATACCATCTTCAACCCGGATATGCTGGAACGCCTGATTGACGGCGCTTCCGCGTACAATTGCGATATGATTGTCCCTAAAATAACCTACTTTGATCCGCCCGATATCATCTGGTGCGCCGGGGGGACTTTCACCCGCTGGAATTTCTACTCGCCATTTCATTATGGCGACGGCCAAAAAGATATCGGGCAATTCGACCGGCCTCGGCGTATCGACTATTGCCCGACCTGCTGTATGCTGATTAAAGCCGGCGTCTTTGATCGCATCGGGCTGATGGATGAAAAGTACTTCGTGTATTTCGATGATCTCGACTTCTGCTATCGGGCCATGCGGGCCGGGTTGAGTATGTATTACCATCCTGAAGCGACGATGAAACACATAGTCTCCGGTTCCACCGGAGGGATCAAGTCGCCATTTGCAATCACCTACGGCACCCGCAACAAGATTTACTTTGTCCGCAAGCACATCAATCGCCTGATTGTGCCGTTTTTGCTTTTGGCCTATCAAACCCTGCTGGTGGCCAAACTGGTTCTGCGTAAAGACAGCTGGGATATTTTCAAACTCAAACAGCGGGCGTTTCGCCAGGGGCTGACCTTGTGAGGCACGCGCAACCATTGACATACCGCCTCGATATCGCCGCCGTACTCGGTATTATACTGCTGTTTCTGATTATCCTGACCACCGGCAGCCCGCTGGCTTTCAGCTATTCCAAGTCGTTGAATGTGATCGGGATTATAGTCACACTTGTTGCGCTCGGGATCGTCTATCGCTCCGTGCGAGGTTATCTGTATCCGTTGGCTATTCCGGTCTTTGTGGTGATTGCCCTGCTTTTGGGTATCAACTGGCTGATATCATCGCTGCGCTTCGGCGGCAGTATGGGTCCCTATATCAATCTCCTGATCCGCATGGTTTACGCCTATCTTGTGCTGACTTACTTCAGTGGCGGCCGGGCGCCGTTTGTTCCCATCCTGCGCCAGACATTGATGATTATCATGTATCTGGCTATCGCCGGCTTTTTGCTGCAGTTTATCATCAACGCCGATACCCTCCCGGAATATGATTTCAACGGCCTTCAGGGAACAACCTTTGGCCATTTGGCCTATTATTCGCAAATCATGCCGGCATTGGGCATCTATCGGGCACAGGGGATACTCTGGGAGCCGGGCGTATTGCAGATATTTCTCAATTTGCTGCTGTTTATCAACCTGTTTTATATGCCACGCCGCGCCATGCCGATTATCCTGAATCTGCTTGCTCTGGTTATGACATTTTCCACCACCGGCATGATTGTCACCCTGATCATATTCGGGTATTACAGCTACCGGCAGGGATGGATAACATTCTCGCCGAAGAAGATCGCACTCGCTGTCATTATTCTTGGCACCCTCGGGACATTGCTGTATTACAATGCTTCCGCCAAATTCTCACTTGAGGAAAGCCGATCATTTGTCTGGCGACTCTACGATTATGAAAAGTCCCTGACTGTCGCCGGTACTGAATTTGCAACCGGCATAGGGCTCGATTCCGACACCTATACCGGCTATCCCTTCGATTCAAAAATCCTCGGTCTGACTTCTGATCTGCTGGCCGGATTGATCGATGAAGAACGGGGCAATTCGAATTCCATCATGATGCTGGTCGTGCAGTTCGGTTTGATTTATTTTCTGGGATTTATCCTGGTGCTGGCTCATCAGCGACTCATACCCGGACATAGAACCATGATTCTGCTGCTGATTGTTATATTCTGCATGTCGGAACCACTTATACTCAATAATTTCTTTCTGCTGTTTTTCCTCTCGGGCATGATAGCACTCATACAACGTGTACTGGGACAGCAGCCGCTCAAATCCAATCACACTGCCCGTGAACGGGCTGAAGTCAATATTACCTGATGCGGTGTTATGATCGTCTATATCAATAGCCGCTTTCTCACCCAGCCGATCACCGGAGTGCAGCGCTATGCCCAGGAACTTGTCAGCGCTCTCGACCGCTATGTGGTTGACAATCCCGATGACACCCGCAATATAACCTACATCGGTCTTGCCCCGCATAAGATACAAAGGGAATGGCCCTGTCGTAAAATTGCATTGCACCAGTTTGGTTTCGGTTCGGGACATTTCTGGGAGCACATAGAGTTACCGCTGTATCTAAAACGGCAACACCACCATCTGCTGCTGAATCTGGCCAATACCGGACCATATCTTGGGGGAGATATGATTGTCACTGTCCATGATCTCGGCTTTATGATCAATCCGGGATGGTACTCACTTCGTTTTGCACGGTTCTACCGTATTCTGATTCCACGGCTGGTCCGGCGTGCGAAGATCGTACTTACCGTTAGTGCGTTTTCAAAAGACGAACTCATCCGGCTGCTGGGAACACCCGGCGACAAAATTCATGTCATCCCTTGTGGTGTTTCGTCGATGATGTCTCCGACTCGCGATGCTGATTTTACGAACCACTTTGGACGCTACATCCTGGCTGTATCTTCCATCGATCCCCGCAAGAATTTCAAAAAAATTATAGCAGCCTTTCAGGCCCTGGATATTCCGGGGATCAATCTTGTCATTGCCGGTGGGACCAGCAGGCTATTCGCGCATACCGGGCTTGAGGATGCAATCAATAACGATCCCCGCATCCATCTTACCGGCCGCGTTACCGATGATCAGCTGCTTGCCTTGTATTCCGATGCGGCGGCGTTTGTGTTTCCCTCTCTCTACGAGGGATTCGGGCTGCCGCCGCTGGAGGCGATGGCCTGCGGCTGCCCGTGTGTCGTCTCTGATATTGCCTCACTGCCGGAAGTGTGCGGCGATGCTGTTTTATATTGCGAACCGTCCGATATCAATAGTATAGTAAACCAGCTTCGCCGGCTGCTCACGGATGACATACTGGCTGGCCGGCTGCGCGAAAAAGGGATAGCTCAGGCCAAAAAATTCAACTGGGATGATTCGGCCGCACTATTGCACCGTATTGTCTCCAGCGAGATCACCGGATGAAAATTGCAATCGTACATGACTGGCTGATTACCTACGGCGGCGCCGAGCGTGTGCTGGAAACCATGCTCGATCACACGCCCGAGGCCGATCTGTTTGCACTCTATGATTTCATTCCACCGGAAGAACGCGGCTTTATTCGCAACAAGCACGTTACGACATCATTTCTACAGAAATTCCCGCTGGCCAGGACCAGATATCGAAATTATCTGCCGCTGATGCCGCTGGCTGTGGAACAATTTGATCTGTCCGGCTATGATATCGTTGTTTCCAGTTCTTTCGCGGTGGCCAAAGGCGTTATTACCGGACCGGATCAACTTCATATCTGCATGTGCTATTCGCCCATCCGCTACGCCTGGGATCTGATGCACCAATATCTCAAAGAGGCTAATCTGGATCGCGGGGTAAAAAGCGCCCTGACGCGTTATTTACTGCATCGCATCCGTATGTGGGATTATCGCACGGCCAATGGCGTCGATGAGTTCATCGCCATCTCAGAATACATCGCCCGACGCATTACTAAAACCTATCGCCGCAAATCGACTGTCATTTATCCGCCGGTGAATGTCGACGCCTTCGAACTGCATACGCAGAAGGACGATTACTACCTGACCGCCGGGCGAATGGTGCCTTATAAAAAGATTTCACTGATCGTTAAGGCCTTTGCCCAGATGCCGCACGCGCATCTGGTGGTCATTGGCGATGGCCCCGATTTCAGGAAAATTAAAGCGCTGGCCGGCCCAAATGTGACCCTGATGGGGTATCAGCCCTCGGAAATCCTGAAGCAGAAAATGCAGCGTGCCCGGGCATTTATCTACGCCGCCGAGGAGGATTTCGGCATTGTTCCGGTCGAGGCTCAGGCCTGCGGCACCCCGGTGATTGCCTTCGGCAAAGGCGGATCTCTGGAGACAGTCATCGACAATCAGACCGGCCTTTTCTTCGCTGAACAGACGACAGATCGGATTGTCGAAGCGGTGGACCGTTTTGAAAAAATGATCGATTGCTTTGAACCGCATACTATTCGGCGTAATGCCGAACGGTTCTCACGAGCCCGTTTCAACGAGGAGTACCGCGCCTTTCTGGTCAATACTATAAATCGCCATCGCCACCGGGAATCAACACCCGATCCGGTGACTATCCCCCGTCGCATGACACTCAAACGCCTCGAGCAGGCTGTCCGCTACAAAGACGAATAAATCCCCGGCGGCATTTTTGCCCCACCCAAACGGAAAATTCTGCCGATTTTAGATGCGAAACCCGAACACGCACGCCGAGATACCCTCGTATATTAATGAACAGCAACATGTTATATTTACGCCGCAGCTTCCTCTGCATGGCACGCCACTTGCAATAGATCCGATGGATAGCAAGGAGTAGTACATGCAGAAGCGTTTTACTATTAAGCACGCTGCGCATAATCAGACGGACGACACGACAACCAATGCCCTGATCGAGATCAATCTGATTGAGATCGCAAGCATGCTGATTCGGCGCAAACGGCTTATCATCGGTGGCGTGCTGGCTGTGATGATCATCACCGCCGGACTGTCGCTGCTTCTGCCGAATTTCTATACCTCGCATGCCAGCCTGCTGCCATCCGGCAACCCCGACAATCTGGGTGACTTGAAATCACTGGCCGGGTTGACCACATCGATGAATATCGGCGACAATTCATCGGAACTATTCCCGGTGATTTTGCGGTCGCAACGAATTCGCGACGCTGTCCTCGATACTGAATTTGACTATACCCACAATGGTACAGAGCGCAGTATCTCGCTTCCCGATTATTTCGGACAAACCAACCGCGATCTGCTGTATGATCATCTGGCCGGAATTACCAGTATCGGAAAGAACAAGAAGAATGGCGTCATCACCATCGATGTCGAAACCAAATTTCCCTGGTTGTCGCAGGCGATTGCAGAGAAGTATATAGAGGCGCTTGAAGAATACAACAGTACCGCCCGGCGCTCACGGGCCAAAGACAATGCCGACTATCTTCACAAGCAGCTTAAGACGGCCAAAGCCGAACTCAATCAGGCTGAAGATCAACTCGAGCAGTTTCAGGCGGTCAATCTCGACTGGGCCGGCAGCACCAATCCTGAAATCGTCAAACACATGTCACGCTTCCAGCGTGACGTTGAGGCGGCTACGACAACGTATCTTTATCTCCTGAAAGAATTTGAAATTGCCCGTTTCGAAGCTCAAAAAGATATTCCAATAGTTCGCACCCTTGACGAACCCTCGCTTCCCCAGTACAAATCCCGCCCGCGCCGTTTACTGATCGTGCTCGCCGCCGGTACGATTACCGGTCTCGGCCTGATCATGCTGCTGATTCTGCAAATGTTTGTACAGCGGCTCGGCGCCGGCCCCAACAATGAAACATATCAGCGTTTTGGCCATGATTTCGCCCGCGCATTCCCCCGAACCTCCCGCCTTGCCAAGAGACTGATTGGTCCGCTAAAAGACCAACCCGCCGGACCCATTGAACACGAGTATGCCGAAGAAACCACCGCCGGCAGCAGATAGGATCTTCTGTTTCGGCCTCATGCGTATCAATCATTGACTTCGCCGGTCTACGGCGTTAGTTTTCCGGCAGTTAAACGCGTATAATACAATTATGAGTAATTCGAAGCTGACATATGTGCGTCGCACCGCCGGGCAACGGATACTAATTCTCGATGGCGCTATGGGGACCTCGATTCAAAAACTGGGCTTGTCCGAGTCCGATTTTCGGGGCAACCTGTTTGCCGATCATCCCTGCGACCTGAAGGGTAATAACGATATCCTGTCCTTGACCCGACCGGATATTATCGAGGAAATTCACCGTGCATTTCTACTGGCCGGAGCGGATATTGTCGAAACGAACACCTTCAACGGCACCGCCATCTCGCAGCGGGATTATCACACCGATCATCTCGACTATGATATCAATAAGGCCGCTGCGGAAATAGCCCGCCGCGCTGCCGATGACATCACCCGGCAGACACCCGACCGGCCACGATTTGTCGCCGGTATCCTCGGTCCAACCAGCCGCACAACATCGATATCACCGGATGTCAACCGCCCGGGATATCGGGCCGTCACCTTTGAGGATATGCGCCGTGCTTATTACCGTGAGGCCGAGGGTTTAATCGACGGCGGTGTTGATTTTTTGATGGTCGAAACTGTCTTCGATACGCTCAATGCCAAAGCCGCCCTCTTTGCCCTGACCCAGGTGCTGGATGATCGATCACTTGAACTGCCGCTCTGGATTTCCGGGACTATCACCGATCAAAGCGGCCGTACCCTGTCCGGCCAGACTACTGAAGCATTCTGGCACTCGGTCAGCCATATCGATTTGTTTTGCGCCGGACTTAACTGCGCGCTGGGCGCCGCGGCCCTGAGACCGTATCTGCAGGAATTATCGCGAGTTTGCCCGACCATGGTCTCGGTTCACCCCAATGCCGGTCTGCCCAATGAATTCGGTGAATACGACGATACACCGGAAATTATGGCCGCCCAAATTCGCGAATTCGCCGAAAGCGGCTTTATCAATATCGTTGGCGGATGCTGCGGCACTACCCCGGAACATATCTCCGCTATCGCCGAGGCGGTTGCCGATATCGCCCCCCGCAAGCTTCCCACTCCCCCGTCAGATACCCGGCTCAGCGGCCTGGAACCATTGACCATTCGGCCCGATTCGCTGTTTGTCAATATCGGCGAACGCACCAATGTTGCCGGATCGATCCGTTTCAAAAAACTGATCAAAAAGGGTGACTTCGAAAAAGCCCTCGACATCGCCCGCCAGCAGGTGGAAAATGGCGCCCAGGTGATCGACATCAACATGGACGATGCCATGCTCGAATCGAAAGAGGCCATGGTCGAATTCCTCAATATACTGGCCTCTGATCCCGACATCTGCCGAGTGCCGTTTATGATCGACTCTTCCAGATGGGAAGTCATCGAGGCCGGACTCCGCTGCCTGCAGGGCAAGGGAATCGTCAATTCAATCAGCCTGAAAGACGGTGAAGAACAATTCCTTGAAAAGGCCCGATTAATACGGCATTATGGTGCCGCGACGATTGTCATGGCTTTCGATGAACAGGGTCAGGCCGATTCCTGCCAGCGCAAAGTCGATATCTGCACCCGGGCCTATTACCTGTTGACTGAACAGGTCGGCTTTCCGCCGCAGGATATTGTCTTCGATCCCAACATCTTCGCAGTCGGCACCGGTATCGAAGAGCACGCTGACTATGCTGTCGATTATATCAAAGCCTGCCGTACCATCAAGGAAACATTGCCGGGTACACTGGTTTCCGGCGGGGTCAGTAATTTGTCCTTCTCCTACCGGGGTAACGATACCGTCCGTGAAGCAATGCATTCGGTCTTTCTGTACCATGCGATTAAAGCCGGCATGGACATGGGGATTGTCAATCCCGGACAGTTGACAGTCTATGATGAAATCCCGCGCAAGCTGCGCGATGCGGTGGAAGATGTCATCCTCAATCGCCATCCTGACGCCACTACCCGGCTGACTGAAATCGCCTCGCAGACAACTTCTGCCAAAAAATCATCGGCCAAAGACCTGAGCTGGCGCGAAAAGACGGTCGAAGAGCGTTTGTCGTACAGCCTCGTCCACGGTATCGTCGAATACATCGAACGCGATACGCTCGAAGCATTGAAAAAATACGCGCAGCCGATCCGGGTCATAGAGGGGCCGTTGATGGACGGCATGAGTATTGTCGGTGATCTTTTCGGCTCCGGCAAAATGTTCCTGCCCCAGGTGGTCAAAAGCGCCCGCGCGATGAAAAAATCAGTGGCGGTACTGGAGCCCTATCTCGACGCCGAAAAGATGGAAAGCAGCCGTGCGGCCAAAGGCAAAATCCTCCTGGCCACTGTCAAGGGCGATGTTCATGACATCGGCAAAAACATTGTCGGAATCGTCCTGAGCTGCAACAACTACGATGTCATCGATCTCGGTGTTATGGTCCCCGCCGATAAAATCCTGGATACCGCTGTTACCGAACACGTTGATATTATCGGATTAAGCGGCCTGATTACGCCATCGCTCGATGAGATGATTCACGTCGCCTCCGAAATGCAGCGTCGCAAAGTATCACTGCCCCTGTTAATCGGCGGCGCAACCACATCACGGGTGCATACGGCGGTCAAAATCGCCCCCGCGTACGAGGGTGTCACTGTGCACGTCGCCGATGCTTCCCGCTCCGTCGGAGTGGTTTCGGATTTGTTGTCTGAGAAACGGCGCGACGATTTCGCGGGTGAAATCAAACAGGCCTATCACGATATCCGCCTGACCCGCACGGATAATGCTCCGGCGCGAAAACTCCTATCACTTGAAGAAGCCCGGGCCAATACACTGACACCGGACTGGCAAAGCTACACACCTGTGGTTCCGAAACATCTGGGCGTACAGGCTTTTGCTGATGTTGATATCGCCGAACTGCGGAACTATATCGACTGGACGCCCTTCTTTATCGCCTGGGAACTGCCCGGACGATACCCGCGCATCTTTGAGTATGAACATCTCGGCAACCAACCCCGGGAATTGTTCGACGATGCCAATCGCCTGCTGGATAAAATTATAGCCGAAAAACTACTGACCGCCTCGGCTGTCATCGGCCTGTTTCCGGCCAATGCCGAGGGCGATGATATCCGGCTGTATTATGATAACACGCGCCATGAGGTGCTGGCGACTATCCATGGTCTCCGTCAGCAGAAATTCAAAGCTGGCGGCAAACCGAATGTCTGCCTCTCTGATTTCGTAGCGCCGACAGAAAGCGGTGTCGTCGATTATGCCGGAGCGTTTGCTGTAACCGCCGGGCTGGGCGCAGACGAGGCCGCGAACAAATTTGCCGAAGAGCAGGATGATTACAACCGCATCATGATCAAAATCCTGGCCGATCGACTGGCCGAAGCCCTGGCCGAACGGATGCATCACCTGGTCCGTACGACTTACTGGGGCTATGCCGCCGATGAGCAGTTGACCAACGAGGATATTATCGCCGAGAGATATACGGGTATCCGGCCGGCTCCCGGATATCCGGCCTGTCCCGATCACAGCGAGAAAACAACGCTATTTGACTTGCTGAAGGTGACTGAACATACCGGCATCGCCCTGACCGAATCGTGTGCGATGCACCCGGCGGCCTCGGTCAGCGGATGGTATCTCGCTCACCCCGACTCCTATTATTTCGGCGTAGGCAAGATCGATCGTGATCAGGTTGTTGACTATGCCGCCCGCAAGAACATGGAAGTTTCAGTCGTCGAGACCTGGCTGGCCCCCATTCTCGGCTATGAAGTACCTGTCAATGACACTCAAGCAGCATCGAAATCTGACGATGTCAAAGAGAAATCATCGACACTGAATAAACAGGGATAAGCGCCATGCACGTGACCGAACATCTCGATCGAGCCAAAAACCCGCTCTTCAGCTATGAGATCATTCCGCCGCCCCGGGGACGCAGCGCCCGCGATATTCTCGATATTGTCGAACAGGTGCTGCCGTACAATCCACCGTTTATCGATGTGACCAGCCATTCCGCCGAAGCCCAGTATAATGAACAGGATGATGGCAGTATCCGCCGCAAAATCAGTCGCAAACGGCCCGGGACTATCAGCATCTGCGGGATTATCCAGAATCGATATAATATCGATACGGTACCGCATCTGTTGTGCCACGGTTTCACCTGCGAGGAAACCGAAGACGCTATGATCGAGTTGAATTTCCTCGGAATACACAACATACTGGCCATCCGGGGCGATGAACCCAACTTCAAAAAGCACATACAGCAGGGACATCGCATCAACAGTTATGCCGTCGATCTGGTTCGTCAACTCGGTGATTTACGCACCGGCAGGTATCTCGAGGATATCGCCAATTCTGCAGCCATGGATATTTGCATCGGCGTCGGCGGCTACCCGGAAAAACACTACGAATCACCCAACATCAAAATGCAGCTAAACTATCTCAAGGCCAAAGTTGACGCCGGCGCCGATTATATTGTCACACAAATGTTCTTCGATAATAAATACTTTTTCAAATTCGTCGAAGATTGCCGCGACATCGGCATCACTGTGCCTATTATCCCCGGTCTGAAGGTCTTGCGCAGCGCCAAACAACTATACCGCATACCGAAAAAGTTCTTCGTGACCTTCCCCGATGACATTGTCGATGAACTCGCCACCAATCCCAAACATGCCAGAGAACTGGGCATTGAAATCGCCGTACGACAATGCGAAGAACTACTGAATTCCGGGGTGAAATGCCTGCATTTTTATGTGATGAACGATGCCGCCTCGGTCCTGGAAGTGGTCCGCCGCCTCGGCTGAGTTTCAGGCCATAACCGACGCCGAAACTGGTTTGCGAAGAATTAAATAAACGTAGCTGGTCGTGATTGGATTCGGCTTTTTCAGATTTCGCGAAACCAGCATACGATGCACCGCCTTCAGGGGCGGTATTTTCTTGTAGTAATCCTCATGACCATAGAATCCGCGCACCTCATCGATATCATAGCCGAGATCGGTGAAGCGCTGCAGATGCTTTGACGTCGGTCCCCGGCACCAGCTATACCGCGCCGGGAATTTGCCCTCCCGCACTTTATCGCGCGGAGAAAACAGATTCAGCAAGCCGGCCGAAAGCCAATCCGGAATCAACAGATTAACCACAAACGGAAAGGCAAACAGTGTCGGTGAAAAATGAAAGGCGATGCCACCCGGGCTTAAAAGACGGAAAACATTTTCGTGAAAACGACGACCGTCGGGAACATGCTCGGCCAGCATCTTGGAAAACATGAAATCAAACTGATGCTCGAATTGCAGTTGCGGATCACAAATGTCAGCGACCATCTTTTCATAGCCATCGGGCGCTTTGTCCAGTTCTTCCCGGGAAATATCCAACAATGTATACGACAACCCGTGCGAGGAAATATATTCCATCGGCAGCGCCGGATTGGCCCCGCCGCCGATCTCGCAGAGGCGGTTGCAATTATATCGTTCGATTAAATCCAGTATCGTTTGCTGATAATTATCCCAGGCCTCCTGGGACCGTCTGTAAGTAATCTTCATGGCATATCCATCTCATGACCGCATATGGTCATATTATCCGCCCCGGTGGGGAAAAGTCTGCCGACGATATGACCATCGCATAGTAGCCATCTCAAAACGTCAGGGTCAACAATAAACTCCCCGACCGGCCTGATCGCTCTTTCGGCAATCGTTTCCGATCGCGCTGGAAATATTTTCCGGCCATGCCGCCGCAAAAGCTGTTTGACATCTTTTCGGCAACCGAAACGCTCTCGCATCACATTGTATTTCAACACATTGCGACTTTGCTGTGCAATTTCTGCGCTCCGGCACCGGCCTTGCTATCTCCTCCTGTAGAAAACAAAAAATTCTCGGCGATCGAAGGGATTCGCTCGCCGACACACAGTACCTGCCCGGGATTGACTTGCCATCGGGCACTGGAGGAATTGTAATGAAAGCGTTAATCACCGGCATCTCGGGACAAGATGGTTCGTATCTCGCTGAATTTCTTCTGTCGAGGGGATATGATGTACACGGTATTGTGCGGGAACATTCGGAAGATCACCATTCCCGCATTGCCCATATCCAGGATCGCATTTCACTGCATCGGGCCGATTTACTCGATCAACTTAATTTGATCGATCTGCTCGACACAGTTCGTCCCGATGAGATTTATAACCTGGCCGGTTTTACCGCCCCTGGTTCGGGCTGGGATCAGCCGATGATGACCTGCCGGCTCAATGGTCTGGCGGCCACCCATCTGCTCGATGCCATTCATATGATCTGCCCGAAAACAAAATTCTTCCTGGCCTCATCCTCGGAAGTCTTTGGCCGCCCCGATCAGTCGCCGCAAAATGAATCGACATCGTTTCACCCGGTGACGCCATTCGGTATTGCCAAATTGTCGGCCCATTTGATGACAACAGCCTATCGTCGCAAATACAATCTCCACACCTGCTGCGGTATTCTCTATGACCATGATTCCCCACGTCGTAATCCCCGCTACCTCACCCGGGTCATTACCACGGCTGCCGCCGAGATCAAACTCGGTCTGCGCGACCGGCTGGTACTGGACACACTCGACATTCAGCGCGACTGGGGCTTTGCCGGCGATTATGTCCGCGCCATGTGGATGATGATGCAATATCAGACTCCCGGCGATTATATCATCGCCAGCGGAAAACTCCATTCGCTCGAAGATGTCTGCCGCATCGCGTTTGCCGCTGTCGATCTCGACTGGAAAGATCATCTGCAGGTTAAATCAAGCTACACCGATCATGGCGACCCCTACCCGTTGGTCGGCGATACCAGCCGGGCCCGGCGCAAACTTCTGTGGGAAGCCGAAATCTCGTTTGAAGAAATGATCACGATGATGGTTGAATCGGAACTCGGCTGCCTGAAACCGTCGAATCGTCTCACCACCAGTCACCCTTCACTTCGCGAGATGTCAGTATGAGCACGCAGGCCTTTCCTATTCACGCGATAACCCGGCGCAATGAGATACCTCCGCGGCCAATCTCGCTGAATCCGAGTGAACCCGAGACACCGACGGCAATTACGCGCAAAGCCGATAAGACCGCGATGGCCACGCGCCTTAATGTCGCATTCCTCAACCGGCATCTGAGTGATTTCTCCGGATGGCTGACCCTTCCGCCGCTGATCGAGGATGTCATATATCTTGCCTATACCATCGAAGTCAAATCCACAGCGCCATTTCGCGCCAGAGACCTGGCCGGGTATCTCACTGCCCACGGTATCGAAATTCGCGACAGCCACTCCTTTGCAGGCGCCGAAAAGACCTATATCGACGAGCATTCAACCTCCCTCTGCCTCGGCTGCCATGTCACTGTCAGCATTGCCGATCTGCAAAATATCGTCAATGCAGTCCGTTCGTTCCTGCTACCCCATCTCGCTGCCGGGAGGCCCTGTGATTGCTGCGGCTAAACATACCACTCATCCTGCCGATACAATCCAAAGGCCCCGACTACGGGTCGACTATACCAGTAAAACGGTACCTGAGCATCGTGAAAAGGGGGACAACACGATCACTGGCATCCTATATAAATCCGGACACTTCGCGCCGGCGATTCATGATTCTCTCCTGCCCTGTTCCGATGCACCCCTTCACAGGCTATCACAACCCGGCAGTCTCCATTCGACTCGACTGACCAAATGGGAAAGGGCATCTCATGCTGCGTGACAACCAGACAACCTGGAGACGACTCAATCTTCTCGGTGACCTGTTGTTGACATATGGCGCATTACTGATCACGATCATTATTTTCAAGCCGCCGCTGGGGACATATGCGACCGGTCTTTTGTTTATCCTCACCCTGGCGATATGGGCAACATTCCTCTATGGCCCTCAGGGTTCCTATTTCTACCGGCTAAAATCACCGGGGAAAATCCTGCGCGAACTATTCTGGGCACTGGGGCGTTCATTCGCCTGCTTTGTGGCGGTTATCTTCTTTCTTCATCTGGAATTATCCAGCAAGGCAGTATTGACTTTCTTTGTTATCGACACCGCCTGTCTCTTTACCCTGCGTTTTACACTGGCCGCCGCGCTGAATCATTATCGCCGCTACGGCCGTTCTAACCGCAATGTCCTCATAATCGGAACCGGACTGCAGGCACAAATTGTTGCTGAGCGTATTCTCGACAATAAAGGCTGGGGCGTGCAAATTATTGGTTTTCTTGACTATCACCGCACCGGCCTCTGGCGCTACCGCGATGTTCCCCTGCTGGGGCATCCCGATGGCCTCCCCGAAATCATCGCCAATAATCAGGTCGACTTTTTAATCATCGCCGCCGATGCCAACGACCTGCCGTTGACCGTCCACGCCTTTGCAATTGGTGAAGAGATGGGTGTAACTGTCTGCCTGATGTCCGATATTTATCATCACCGCATCTCCCGTGCCTTCTCGACCAACTTCATGGATTTCCCATCGATGGTCTATTCATCGGTGCCCGATGACCGCATGCAGCTCATGGTCAAGCACCTGATCGACCGTCTGGGTGGATTTTTCGGCCTGATGATCTCGGTTCCAATCGGCCTGATTGCCGCTGCACTGATAAAACTCGAAGACGGCGGCCCGATCTTCTTCAAACAAATACGGGCCGGCAAAAACGGTAAGCCGTTTACCATGTACAAATTCCGCACCATGGTCCCCGATGCCGAAAAACTCAAAGCTTCGCTGATGGACAAAAACGAAATGTCGGGACCGGTCTTCAAGATCAAAAAAGATCCGCGCATCACGCGGATAGGTGCGATCCTGCGCAAGTTCTCTGTCGATGAACTGCCACAGTTCATCAATGTCGTCCGCGGCGATATGTCACTGGTCGGACCACGCCCGCCGCTGCCGATTGAAGTCGAAAAATACGATCGCTGGCAGCGCCGCAAACTTTCGGTCAAACCCGGCCTCACCTGCCTGTGGCAGGTCAACGGCCGCAACGGCATCGACTTCGATCATTGGATGAAACTCGACCTCGAGTATATCGATAACTGGTCGATATGGCTCGATACAAAAATCCTGATCAAGACTGTACCCACAGTCCTGAAGGGAAATGGAGCATCGTAGCAGAACACGATCTGCTCCAGGGATGGATCACCATGAGAATAGGATTCTCAGCAATCATACTGGCCGCACTGCTTTCTGCCCTGGCCCTGTCGTCAACAGGCGCGGCCGATGTCATCTATCCGGCGGGACAAAACAACTTCGGCTTCCAGTATCAACGGCTCTATCGGGCCGCCGTTGACCATCGCTCACTGCGTCTGCTGCCGCCTGTGGGACCATATTTTTCGACCGACGCTGCTGATTTGTTCAATGTGAACCATCCGACACCGCTCTTTTGCGCCGACAACCTCACCGCCCCGCTCGATTTAGAACGCCCCCAAATCTTCGGAATTGCCACCGGACGATATGCTGTCGAACGCGACAGTCGCGGCGATGATCTCCCCTCACTGATTGGCGGCATATCCTATCAAACCGGTCATTTCGGCGCGATGTCGTTTTTCAACCTTGACCGAGCCAAAGCTGTTGACCCCGAGTACACAGGTAAAGTGTATCGTGGGTTTGCCGGCGAGATCGAAACCGCCGGCCTCTATTACAAACGCGGTGATATCGCCCTGACCTTCGGGCGACACCGCGTTTTCTGGGGACCCCAGCCGGTCAATCTGGCGATCTCCGAAACCGCCGACCCGATGGACCTCCTCACCGCCACCTACACCAAGGGCCGCTTCAGCTTAAACTTCCTCTTCGCCCGCCTCGACAGCCCGATTCCGCTGGCTATCGACTCGATTAATTACCCCGGCCGCGAATTTAACGATAACCGTTACCTGGTCGCGCATCGCATCGACTTCAGATTCAGCGATGCTCTCCGCATCGGAGCCTTTGAGACGACCCTCTATGGCGGCGAGGGCCGCTCGCTTGA
>CAZGLR010000033.1:0-29663 GCA_964526635.1 uncultured Ignavibacteriales bacterium
GGACTGATTTCAACAACAGCGCCGGGCGCAGCGTCATACTTTTCTTCGAGTTCAAGCGGACGATTGAGCCCCTTGCTCCGCTGATACGACTGTACCTGCTCCGAATAATCGACCCAGAACAATGTATCATGACCATGTTCCAAATCATCCGGATTAATAATCGCCAGCTTGGCCCAGCGATTCTTCATGGTGTCGGCAGCCATAACCGCCGCGGTATCAAGCGTATAGGAACCGACCGCACGAAGCGAGTCGATAAATTCACGGTTGCGTGGGCCGATTTCGTCGCGGATGACCTGATTCTTGATATCATCGTACAACGAATCCAGCGGCATATAATGCGACGCTATCTTATCCTCGACTTTGAGCATATGCCAGCCATAGACAGTCTTAAACACGTCCGATATCTGGCCGACAGGGGTATGGACGACAGCGGAGTCAAATGGTTTCACCATGCGGTTGGGATCAATATTGCCCAGCATCCCGCCCAGCGGTGCTGAGCCGGGATCGTGGGAATAGGCCGTCGCGAGCGTATCAAACGATTCCCCCGCAGCCAGCCGGCTATGAATCTCCAGCGCGATTTCATGAGCCGCTGAATCACGCTCTGCGGGGGCCATGTCTTCAAATGCATCCGGAATCAGCTCAGCCAAACCATCGGGTGCAATCACAATATGCCGTACCCGGTACAAATCGGGCACCCTGTAATTCTCTATGGTGGAATCGTAGTAGGCCTCAATCGTGGAGTCGGATACACCGATGGCATCTACAATCACATCCTGATACATGTTGTCCATTACCATCTCGTACCGCATCTGCAGATACTGACGATACAATAACCTCTCATCGGCCAGATTAAACGTATCTGCGGCCGTGGCCACCAGCGAATCGAAATAGAGTTGATAGACTGCCTCCCGGGCGGTGCCGGTATCGATATCGACCATATATTGCGGGAGCTTCATATTCTCGAATTGTTCGGCCATCATATCGGAGTTGATTTCCATAAAATCGGATTCGGCGAACACGAAGACTCCATCGGCCAATGGCATCTCTTCAGCAATCGCCATTTCCTTTTTGGTTCCGCAACCGGAAATCATCACAAGCATGAAGACAACAAGCAACAGATTTCGACCAGTTTTGAGCATCATGATCCCACCCTTTCGGTTTTTTACCTGACTTATCAAATTAGTGGATAGTACCGGAAAATCAAGCAAAAGTTCCCTGGCGGGAAATATGCGATGATGTGAGATTGCGGTTATGGTTTTACACAGCAGGTGATTGGGTATATCGTTCGGCCGTCGAATGCTTGTTTGAACCACTGCGTTCAAAAGTTTCGAACGGACGAAAGTACATCTTAAACTCAGTACCACTGCCCGGGGCGGTCTGCACTTCAATACGGCCTTCGTGGGCCTCTATCAACCGCGCGACGATAGCCAACCCCAGACCGGTGCCGTTGCGCTTGGTTGAATAGAAAGGTAAGAATATTTTATCCAGCGCCTCAGACTCTATGCCGGGGCCGTTATCACGAATTATTACTTCCACAGTCAGGTCCGAATACGGATCACCAAGACGGTTTACTTCAAACTGGATCACACCACCCTGATTACCCAGAGCCTGGCAGGCATTGACCGCCAGATTCAGCATAAGCTGCCGGAGTTGATTCTCATCACCCGAGATATACATCAGGTGACTATCCGACAACAATTCAATGCGAATCGACGGCACAAACGAAGGATGCCGCCGGACAACCTCAATCGTATCCAGTATTATTCGATTGGCTTCAACTTTACGTAACTGGGTTCGGCCGATACGGGCATAGGTCAAAAAGTCGGAAAGGATTTCATTGAGCCGGCCGCTTTCTTTTATAATCAAAGACAACAACCGGTCATTATCACCATCGAGCTGCAGGTCATTTTTAAGGACTTCCACGGAACCGGATATGGAAGCCAGCGGATTTCGAATCTCATGAGCGATATAGGCAGAAAGCTCACCCACCGCCGCCATCCGGTCAGATTGTCGAACCCGTTCTTCAAGCTTCTTGGCCTCAGTAATATCCTGAAATATCGCAATCACACCGCGAACTTCATTCTGTTCATCAAAAAGCAGTGACGTGGATATCCCGATTGGCACTGTCAACCCCGCGGCTGTCGTCAGCAGAATCTCCGATCGCGCCAGTCGCTGCCGTGAATTGAGCACCGATAAGAGATTATCGGCCAGAACCGACAAGCCATCATAAAAGACTTCCCGGCAGGATCTGCCGTGGATGTTGTCCCCCGAAAGTTCCAGTATCAATTCCGCCGACCGATTGAAATACTCGATTTCGCCATCGCGATTAATCGTGAGAAGTCCCGAATTTAAGTGACGCAAAATATCACCGGTATCCAGTCGGGCTTTCTTGAGCTGATTCGAGGCTGTCTGCAGTTCCTGGTCTTTCGACTGCAGCTTTTCGGCCAGGTATCCGGCAATAAATGCCACCAGGTAAAACACCAGTACATACAAAAAGGCCGAATACATCACCAGCTCCGATCCGGTGAGCCAGTCCGAGGCCCTGCCCGGGCTGTCGGGTGACGGCTCGACTGGAACATTGATGCGCAGCCAGCTTATGATGCCAAATGATATCGTTACGCCCGTCGCGACTACCAGCGTACCGGCCATACGATACAATAAGGCCGCCGAGACAATCGTCAGCAGAAACAGGATGACAAACGGGCTGGTGTGTGAACCGCTGGCGTAGACGATTCCCGACTCGCAGACTATTTCCAGAATGAAATAAAGCGCGGCGAAAAACCTGAAGGTTACCGGGATTTTAATACGACGGCGAAAAACGATCAGGAGAAGAGAGGCGAGAGTAGCCAGGCAATACGACAGAAACGGCCAGCGGAGAAATTCCGGATAGCCCAGCCAGATGAGCACCACCCCGGCAATCAGGCAGAATGTCACCAGACGCAACGGTACCAGCCAGCCGCTGGTTATTCCGGAATATGTTTCTCGTTGAGACATCTATTATAAACGGCGGGCCGACGGGCCCGCCGCTGCATGTTTTCTGGATATTTATCCGATTTGCCCGATGATGTCGAACATCGGCAAATACATCGCCACAAGAATGCCACCGATGACGACACCGATAAAGACAATCACCAATGGTTCAATAATCGAGGTCAGGGCGCTGACCGCCGCATCGACTTCTTCATCGTAGAAATCGGCGATCTTGTTGAGCATTTCATCAAGACCACCGGTTTTTTCACCGACCGAGATCATCTGGGTCACCATCGGCGGAAACACTCCGGTTTCCTTCAATGGTCCGGTGATAGTATCGCCCTCGGCGATGGACAACACTGATTTTCGGATGGCATCATGCACGACCCGATTACCCGAAGTTTTGGCGGTAATCTCGAGCGCCTCGAGAATCGATACGCCCGATGACAACAATGTCCCCAGGGTTCGCGTGAACCGGGATATCGATGATTTTCGAATAAGC
The DNA here is from genome assembly GCA_964526635.1 of uncultured Ignavibacteriales bacterium. Classification (GTDB taxonomy): domain Bacteria; phylum Zixibacteria; class MSB-5A5; order GN15; family JAAZOE01; genus CAZGLR01. The sequence goes on from CAZGLR010000033.1 coordinate 3,473, forward strand.
TGGCCAATGATCGGCGAGTTGATCATCACCCGGTCGACATTTAATCGACCGTCGGGTGTTCGCACATACATTTTGTACGCCACCGCCAGTGCGATTATCACACCGAAAATAAGGAGAATCTGACTTTGCAGGAAATTGGAAATACCGAGTACAACCAGTGTCGGCGTCGGCAGGGTACCGCCGAGTCCCTCGAACATCTTGGCAAACACCGGAACGACAAACGCCAGCATCGCCACCGTGACACTGATGGCCACGACCAGAATAACCGCCGGATACATCATCGCACCCTTCACTTTGCGAATCAGGGCCTCGGCCTTTTCACGGTAATTGGCCAGGCGGACCAGGATGACATCGAGGGCACCACCCATTTCACCGGCATCAACCATGTTGACATACAACTGATCGAACACCTTGGGATGCTTGCCAAGCGCATCAGCCAGGGTCGATCCACTGCCGACCAAGTCTTTGACATTATGGATCACCTTGCGCATTTCCGGTGATTCCATCTGCGCACCCAGAATATCCAGACACTGAATCATCGGCAAGCCCGAACCGATCATGGTTGCGAACTGGCGCGTAAACTGCGAGATCATCTTCCGATTAATCCCGCTGCCGAACTTAATTTTGATTTCCGTCGGTTTTTTACGGATTGATGTGACCATGATCCGGTTCTGGCGGAGCTTGCGCTCCACTTCCGCCCGATCTTTGGCTTTGATATTGCCGGCGACCTGCGCCCCGGTCATCGTTTTGCCTTTATACTCAAAATCCGGCATGGGTCATTTCTCCCTACGCAAACGCCGGTGACGACGCCTGCTTGGATAGCATTTCATTCAATTCCTGTGGATTGGTGCTGCGGCCGAGCGCATCATTGAGCGAAATCTTCCCGGTGCGATAGAGATCGTACAGCGACATGTTCATCGTCCGCATGCCGTACTTCTGCCCCGACTGAATCATACTGTAAATCTGGTGAATCTTGTCGTCGCGGATAATCGCTCGAATCGCGGGCGTGCAGACCATGATCTCCAGCGACACTATCCGGCCGCCACCGACCCGAGGCACCAGTTGCTGAGCCACTACGGCCTGCAAACAGAACGACAACGTGACACGAATCTGCTCCTGCTGATTGGTCGGGAAAACATCGATAATACGGTTAATCGTTTCCGGCGCCGAGTTGGTGTGCAGCGTTGCAAACGCCAGGTGACCTGTCTCGGAAATATTCAAGGCCGCCTCGATCGTCTCCAGATCCCGCATCTCACCGATCAGGACGACATCGGGATCCTCTCGCAAGGCATACTTTAAGGCCGATCCAAACGTCGGCGTATCGGCGCCGACCTCACGCTGATTGATCAGCGAGTTGTTGTGACGGTGCAAATATTCGATAGGGTCTTCAACCGTCAGAATATGAGATTTGCGCTCGCGATTGATTTTATCGATAATGGATGCCAGTGTAGTCGACTTGCCGGAACCGGTGGGACCGGTGACCAGCACCAGCCCGCGCGGCAACGCCGCCATTTCGGCGACAACCTTGGGCAATCCAAGTTCTTCAAAGGTCATGATCTTAAAGGGAATCTGACGGATGGCCACGGCCACATTCCCCCGCTGCATAAAGACGTTGCAGCGAAATCGACTCAAACGCTCAATCCCGAATGATAAATCAAGCTCGTTGTTCTCTTCGAATTTTTTCCGCTGCTTTTCATTCATGATGCTGTAGGCCAGCTTCATCGTTGTCTCGGATGTCAAAATGTCGTGCTCCGTTCGGACCAGATCGCCATCGATTCGAATCTGCGGCGGTGACCCTACTGTCAGATGAAGGTCCGAGGCGCCCTTTTTTACCATTTCTTCAAGAAGCTCTGCGAGATTCGGCATAGGTTCTCCTACCAGGGTTTAGACCTCTGCATCGGTGAGAGGCGTCTCTTACTGTATCGGAAAAAACACCCCGATTCTTAAGGGGATGATCCCCAAAAAACCGATGTATCTATATATAAATTAATGGGATATGTGGTTTTGAACGAACTTGAAATAGTAACAGGTAGACCAGTCTAAATCGTGACCGAGAAGACTTCTTTCATGCCGATCGCACCGGTCATCATTTTATCCACGGCGGCCATACGCAGAGTCAGCATCCCCTCTTCGATGGCTTGGTTCCGGAGTTCGGAATCAGTGGAGTTTTCCAGTATCATCCGCTCGATTTTTGCGGATATCGGCATAACTTCGTAAATACCGGTACGCCCCTTCTGACCGGTGCCGTTGCAGTCTTTGCACCCTGGCGATTCGAACACGTCCCGGGTGGTGACGATCTCCGGCGGCACTTCCAGGGACTCGACATCTTCATCGGTCAGTTTATAGGGCCGTTTGCAATTGGAGCACAATGTCTTGGTCATACGCTGGGCCATGATCAGGCGTGTGGCCGATGACACCAGGTAGTTAGGTATCCCCATGTCCATCAGACGGTTAATTGACGACGGTGCGTCGTTGGTATGAAGTGTCGAGAACACCAGGTGACCGGTCAGGGCCGCGCGAATCGCGATCTCAGCCGTCTCGGCATCTCGAATCTCACCAACCATGATGATATCCGGATCCTGTCGCAAAAACGACCGAAGCGCCGAGGCAAAGGTCAGCCCGATATCCGACCGCACCAGCACCTGATTGATCCCGTCGAAGTTGAACTCGACCGGATCCTCAGCGGTCATGATATTGACATCCTCGGTATTGATGTTTTTAAGCGCCGAATAGAGCGTCGTCGTTTTACCCGAACCGGTCGGCCCGGTCACCAGGATGATGCCATAGGGCAAATGAATGGCCTTGTCGAATCGATCCAGGGCTTTGCGCGTGAATCCGAGCAAGGTCATGTCAAGCATGAGCGATTTCGGATCGAGAATTCGCATCACGACCTTTTCGCCGAAGATTGTCGGCAGGACCGAGACACGGAGGTCAACGGTGCGGTTGTCCAGCTTGATCTTGATACGGCCGTCCTGCGGCAGACGCCGCTCAGAAATATCCAATTCGGACATAATCTTGATACGAGAAATAATCGCAGCCCGGTATTTGAACGGCAACGGCGCCATCTCGCGCAAGTTACCGTCGATACGATACCGCACCCGGATACGCTTCTCATACATCTCGATATGAATATCGGACGCGCCCATGCGCACGGCATCGCGGATGATCGAGTCAACCAGCTTGACCAGCGGTTTGTCCTGAACCTGGGATTCGAGATCGCCGGCCTCGAGATCGTCTTCACCGGTCGATAAAACCTCAAGTTCATCATCGTCTTCCATGCCTCGAAGAATCTCATTGACACCACTTTGGTCATAATAGTAGGTGTCAATCGCCTTCTCGATAGCTTGTTCGGGCGAGATCACCGGTTGAATCACGCACCCGGTGATAAACTTGACGGCATCGAGGACGTAGATGTTGTTGGGGTCGGCAATGGCGACGATCAGGGTTTTACCGAGTTTGGACACGGCGATGACATTGAATTTGCGGGCGATATCCAGGGGAATGAGTTTGACAATATCCGGGTTGATTTCAATATCGGCCAGGCGCAACGTGCCCATATTGAGCTGCTTGCCAATAAAGTCCGACAGTTCTTCCTCAGAGCCGATGGCGCCGATCTCCACCAGCGCCTGATCGAACTTGACTTTACTCTTTTCTTTGGCACTCAGGGCGCGATCAAGCTGTTCCTGCGAAATCTTGCCGGCCTTGACCAGCATTGCGCCTAGTTCTTGAGACATTCACTCACTCCCCGGGATGCGTGTCGCATGCGGTAGAACTTCCGTTGTCAGCAAACTAAACGGTTTTAATCCTTAAAGATGTCGTCGAGCTTGTCGCCGGCAGACGCCGCGAAATCGGCCGCCACGTGCGGCCTTTCGCCATGATTACGCTCAGCCAGACTGGTGAAAATCTTGGCCAGTTCGACCGACGTCTCCTTGGAGTACAGGCGAACCATACCGATCGTCGTGCGGTCGTCGAAAATTACGACCAGAATCGACCGTTCACCGACCAGAGACATGTGGATATGGTCTTTTTTGCCCTGATGGAACAGGACCGAGAATTCGGTTTCCCCGACCAGCCGGGCAATTTCCTTGGTTGACGCAAACGACCCGGCCAGAAGCGCCGCCAGAGCGGTCGTATCCAGGGAATGAGTAAATCCCTGTCGGGTTATCAGGTGCCCGTCTTTATCCACCAGCAGGGCGCATTTGGCCTCGGCGCCCTTTAACAGCTTGGTCAGAAGGGCATCGATTCGCTCGATTTCTTCTTCGTAGATGACCAGTGCATCATCGCTCACGGAGTTACCCTCCTTTAGTTTATTTCATTCCGAACAGGCGCTTGAAGAAGCCGCGCTTCTTCTTCGGCTGCTCAGCGTCAGTCGGCTGAGTCGCCGGCGAAGTCCCTGCCGGGGTGGAATGTTCTGAATCGGCCGATCCAGTCGCCTGCGGCGGCGTGACCGGGTGTGACGTCGCCGGTTGTACCGGCGATGCTGATTGCTGCATATACCTTTCATCCTCGGCGGAATTGCCCGGGAACGGCCGATACGATTGCGTCGGCTGCGGCGGAGGCGCCTGTTGCGGTTGCGGCGGCGGCGGCTGTTGAGGATACTGCTGCTGAGGAATCGGCTGTGACGGCTGCGGCATCGGCGGCTGTTGCTGCGGCACGTGCTGCGCGGCCGGAGCATACGCCTCCCGCTGCGGGGTTGCCGGGGCCGGTTGCTGCGGCGGCATGGTCGCTGTCTGCGGAACCGGTTGTGCAGGCGTCTGAGGCGATGGCTGGGCGCTGGCCGGAGTCGGCTGCGGCGGCGGCGCCGGACGCTGCTGCTGCGGAGCAGCCGGTTGCGGGCGTGATGACGGCACCGAGCCGCCGGTCTTGGCATGATCCAGGACCATCTTCAAAATCCGTTTCAGCGTATCGAAAACACCGAATCCCTCGGTGGCCGACGCGCTATATTCCGGCCAGCCCATCGGATTAAGCCTGGCCCGTAGTTCCTCGGGCGCCATGACACCGGGCAGATCCTGCTTGTTCCATTGAATCACAATCGGCAGTTCATTGATATTGTAGCCGTATTCAGCCAGATTTTCCTTCAGATTATTCAGCGATTCGATATTTTCATCCATCTTGTCGCGCTGTGAATCCGCGACAAAAACCAGGCCGTCGACTCCCCGCAACACCAGCTTGCGGGTGGCATTGTAATAGACCTGGCCGGGAACAGTGTACAACTGGAATTTGGCCGCGAAACCGTTGATCGTGCCGATATTAATCGGCAGAAAATCGAAATACAACGTTCGATCGGCGTCTGTTGCCAGCGAGATCAGTTTACCCTTGGTTTCATACTGCAGATTGGTCGTCTTGCCCGATAATCCGGGACCATAATAGACAATCTTGCAGCTTACTTCACGCGTTGCATAATTAATAGAAACCATTGTCTATCCGTCTATTACGAGAGTGCCTGTTGTTTATTCAACTGGCTGATTGCATTTTTTATTTCCAGCCGAACCAGTCCGATATTGACCGCCGGCTCGGTAACCACGACGAGAATCCCGATTGTCGCATCGCAGAAAAACAATTTGGCGTTTTCGGCCTCGATTGTCACCTGCGACAGCGGGCGTGAGCCCAGACGTTCCAGTGATTTGGTGATATTGGTAGTGATCGATGCCGCCAGTGCGCCGACGGTCTCTTCCTCAATCTGCGTATTCAGATCGGCTGCGATCACGATACCGTCATCACCAACCACCATACTCCCGGTGATTCCGCTGGTTTTGTTGAGTCCCTCAAGAATCTGATACATACTGTTCCTCCACCCGCGCAAACAACGCCGGGCTGTACCGTTCACTCATATATTTACGAATCATATCCGCGGCCTGCGCAATGCGAATATGGATCGTCTCGTCAGTCGTCTGTTCCGCCAGGACCAAGAGATTGACATGCTCAATCCGGCGCAGGATGATTCTCACATTATGGGTACCGATATCAATTCGGTCCGGTGTATCTATATATCGGAAATGCCGCAGCATTCTTCGGTTCTGAATCGATAATTCGACCGACAGCGGCCCCCAGACTTCCGGATCGAAGGTACTGCGATTGAAACATGACAGCGGCAAACCCTCTTCATCCACTATCATCGCCAGCTTCACCGATCCCGATTCCGACAAGTACTGAATCGCCTTGTCGAATTGATTTATCTCACTCGTTGCATACTTGGGTGATGGCTTCGCCTCGGCATGGAAACCAACAACAGCAGCCGGATTGATATCCGGCGGCGGCGTCCAGGCCGGTGTCTGCGGCGCTTCCGGTTGTGATGTCGGCACGAATTCCTCCTGACGCTGCAGTGCTGGTTGCGACGGCGCGACCGCCGGCATCGACGCATCCGGTGAAAATGACAGCTCTTCCGACGGCATTTCACGATCCTGCCGGCCGACCAGCGAATCGGCGAGATTCAAATAAAACGGCCTGACAATAAATGGCGCCGCAGCAACATGCAGCAACACCGCCGGCAAATATTTCAGCATACCCAGCGATAACGCGATCGAGCTGTTCATGTTGTACAGCAGGGCAATGGTCAGACCAAACCCAGCCCCCAGAGCCAGGCGATAAATCAACGTCAACGCCGAGCCGACCACCAGGGCCATGAGATTGGTATTGCGCCGGAACAGAAACAGTACCACGCCATAAAATACAAACTCATAGAGCAGATTCGCCGGCGACCCCCCCGCTAGCGGCAATCTCAATCGGTTGGGAAACATTCCCAGCGGGATCACCAGCAGGATAATCGAGAACAACACCGGCAACAGGCGGACGTTACGTTCCATTGCAGTCTATACTCCCTACGTCCCTATGCGGACAAACGCGGCAACAGGGTCGATAGTTTTAATTTGAGCGAACCGAGATTCACCGATTGGGTGCAGACCACCGCCAGCAGCTTGCCTTTTGCCGCAACCAGGTAAATCAGTTCCCCGCCGGTTTCAATCATCATCGATTCCAGCGAACCGAACCCGCTGTCCCGCATCTGCTGGGAACAGTTTCGCGCACTTTCCTGCGTTAGCGCGGCAAATAGATCGGTTTCCCTGGGCACGTTCCATTCGGCCTCAACGACCAGGCCGTCGGTATTAACCACCAGCGTGCCTTCGACTCCCGGCGTATTATTCATCGCCTTCAGAACCTGTTTGAAATCCAGGTCGGGCAGTTCCACTTCCGGAAACACCGATGGCGGCGGTTCGGTCTCCTCGGCCACAGCCGTAGCCGGCTGAGGCGAATCGTCAGTCTTTTCGGACGACAGTGGCGGCATAGCAGGCGCAGCCGGACGAACCTCGGCGCGGAATGGCAGCGAACCACCGCTGTGCGCGGCATCGAGCGGTATTTTGCGGGCGATATCGAGGAGCTTGGTAATCTGATCGTTATCGGGATCACCCTGATGCAGCTTTTCAAGCAGACGGCACGCCTTATTGAATTCACCCTTGTAAATATAAATCTCCGACAGCAACAGCTCCGTCGCCCGGGTAGCGCCATCGATTTCAATGGCCTTTTCTACCTCGGTTTCGGCCCAGTCGTATAAGCCCTTATCCATATTGATCTTGGCCATGACCAGATGGGCTGAACCGTAATTCGGGTGAATCTTGAGGCCGTTCTGACAGATGCGAAACGCTCTGTCAATCTCGCCTTTTTTTCGATAGGCATCGGCCAGTGCGGCAAAGATCTGGGAATTGGGATTGTCCTCCAAGATCTTGTTACACTTTGTGATCCGTTCGTCTATATCAGACCGGTTTATCATCGCATCATCCTGGTGACGGATTTAAGCTCCCTGAGTCGTCCACGGGGCGCTTCGATAATAAGTGATGCCCCGGAACGAGTCAAACAAAAACACGGTTACCCGAGAACCTTGCGGGTTTGCAACAGGCTGACCAACCACAGTATCACCGTCGCCAGATAGAGTATCCCCGGGATGTCAAACCCGACCATGAACAACTCCAGTTTTTCAGCCAGGATTAGTATCTGACCCACAGCCAGCGTAACAAAGGAAAAAATCAACAACTGCCAGCCGCGCGCCAGCGCGCCGCCTTTGACCAGCGCGAACAAATTCAACGCCACCGCCAGACAGGCAATCGCACCAAGCAAGATGACAGCGTTTACTATCGACGGTATCTCGGCCATTTTGGAAAAGTCGGCCGCCGATGCTGTCGATGTCAAGCCACCCAACGCCGCCACACAAAACGGGATAATCCTACGCATCATTACACACCAATCATGAGGTTTACAGTCCGCTCCGTCTTGCGGATTGAATCATAAAAATTCTCATCCAGACGATACTTCTTGACCAGTTCACGGCGCATCGCCAGCGGTTCGGATATTTCTTTTTTCACCTTACCCACCGCCGTCGTGTACGGTCCCTGCCCCAGATGAACAAATATATACTGCAACTGCTCGTGCAGCATGTCCTCAAGCGCGACCAGCAGGCGGTGCATACGAACGGTTTCGGGGATCTTGCGCACTTCGGCCAAAAACTTTTCGAATTTGGGGCCGTTTTCATCAGCATCGTCACTGCCCGGGAAAAAGACGAGAACTCCGCGACGGAAACTCGACTGGAACTGTATGTAACTGGGATTTGAGGACCCCACCATACTTTCGATAACCTGTTTGATCTTGCGGAAACAGGCATTATACAACTTGAAGATAATCGCCAGCAGAATCTCTTCCTCGTCTTCATGCTCCGCGATTTCATCACGGGCCGCCCGCCCGGCACCCTCGACCAGTCCGGCGACAATTAGCTTATACAAAGCCCGACAGGTCGGAAATTCACCGATCGGCGAGGCCGCAATCAACTCATGCAGGGTCCGTTCGCCATTGATAGCAGATAATATCCGGAACTCATCGAGCGATAATGTCACCGAATCAGCGTTGGTCTTCGGCGAAGCTTTCACCCGTAGCAAGACATCATCGGGCGGCAATACTTTTTGGATCTCCAGCCATTCATCGATACGCCGCGTTCCTTCCATGATCACATTCATGGTCGAGAGGTTGACCAGATACGGCGCCTTATCCGGCGCCGCGCCCTCATTGAAGGTAAACTCGCCCTCGTTCCAACTGAAAAGATTGTACACAATCTCCTCAATCTGCATCCGGAGACATTCGGCGACCTCATCCTTGTCGAACAATTCCATATCAATGAGCGTGGCTCCCAGGGCACGGCCGGTCTGCTTATGCAGAGTCACCGCCCTCTCCAAATCCTTCTTGTTGATACGGCCCCGCTTTAACAGCAGGTTGCCCAGGAGGTCCTCGTTGGAATTGACCGACGACGCATAGATGATATTCCCCTCGCGGAACGCCACCTCTTTATGGCGCGACCCGATCGCAACCGACAAAATGCCGGTTTTCTTTCCCGTAGACAATAGCTGAAGCACATCGGGAAACGAAACTGTCTTGAGATTCCCAGTAAGACTCATACTACCTTAGTGTTAAAGGCATTATGCCGACTCTGGCCGGCTTCTTTCTGTTTCATCAGTTCTATAGAGTTATCGGGAAAAGACAAGTATATCTTAACCTCTATATTGCAATTGAACCGAGACTCTCGCGAATGGAATTAATGGAGTAAAAGATGCTGCCGACTATGGGGGAATACCCATATATCGATCGAAGAAAATTTGTGCCTATCGCCATAGTTTTCAATGGACTGCAAATCCATTTCGTAGCGAAAAGCCCCTATGACAAGTCCGGCATCAATCCGCTGTGCATACCTCATCACCTGCACAGCCGAATCTGCACAGATGACAGCTACATCCGCCCCCCTGTTATACCCTGTGATTTCCCCCGTAATTACCGAGAGAGTCATCCCCGAAACGAGCAACACTGAAATTCCGCCGGAATCGACCGCCAGGACCTCATCGATATCCCATTCTGTCAGACGATCCCGACAATCGGCCACGACGACATTTGACGGATACCCACCTGACATAACGGGCCGAACCGGTAATTCAGGAAAGCGCTCGGCGATATGCTCCAGCCTCCGCCGGGCCTGAAAGGTCCATTCCCGCAAAACTACAAAATCAGGGGATTTATTCAGGGCTTGTAGTGACGGTATGACATGCATGGTAAGATCATCAAAATCAAGCAGTTCAGTACTTACCGCGATTATCGCCGAAGGCTCCGAGATAACCGTCACATACATCGTCGATCCCGTATTATATATGCCGACCGAATCCTCCTCACTATGCCCCAGAGCTTTGGACAACGGTATCACCACCAGACTGACTATGACAAATAACAAAGCCAGGCGGCGCACCCGATGATAAACGATTGATCCCAGAAGCAACATGGCCAGTGCCGCCAGCCAGACAATCTCACTCCCTGATATCGGGCCAACCTCCCACATCGCGCCCGGGATATCTCCGAAACGACTCACTATGTGCTCAATGGCTGTCAAAAGAATATCAACCATCCCGCCGGCTATACCTGCCAGCGGCGGCCACAGAAGATAAAGAAAAATCAGGCAGATAATCGCTGTCACCGCCACCGAGACCAGCGGTACAACTATCAGATTGGCGGCAATTGACACGATCGAGATTTCGCCAAAGGTCGCCAGTGTAATCGGCGCGGCGGCAATTGTCGCCACCAGCGATGATCCCCCGACCAGAACGGCGAAACGAACAAATGGCCGAATGCGCCATCGACCGGCCATCCGATGCAAAGGCGGGATCACCAGAACCAGCGCCCAGGTGACGGCAAATGACAATTGAAATCCGACATCAAAAATCATCCGGGGCGAAATCAGTAGAATCATTACTCCGGCAGCGGCGATGATGTTGTGCAAATTGATTCGCCGATACCCCATCATCCCCATGATGACCAGCGACGCCATCACGGACGCGCGAACCACCGATGGCTCGTTCATCGATAATTGACAAAACAGATACACCACGCCCAGAAGCAACAGCAGTCGAATAATCCGCCAGCGGACAATGATATGCAGTACCACCAGCATCGTCGCAATCACCAAGGCCACATTCGATCCCGAAACCGCCAGCAGATGCATGGTCCCCGACCGGCGGAATTGCTTGTAGGTTTCGGGCCGGATATGGCGGGTCTCGCCTATTAGCAGGCCCGAGGCCAGCGCTGAGGAGTTGGCCGCAAGGGTGTGATCAAGAGCCTCTAATATTAAGCGCCGTAATTCCGCCACCAGCCGGCCGGCCGAATGGCTCTCTGGTTTCATAAAAATCGACTGCGGGCTCCTGATCGTAGCGATTGTCCTGATTTGCTGATGCCGTAAGTACTCTTTATAATCGAATTGACCCGGAAACAGGGCCGGATACGGTGTCCGCAGACGGCTCTCGAAAGTAATTTCATCGCCGATGGCAAAGACTGTCGTTTCTCTTTGAATAGTCAACAACAGTCTGCCGGTGGCGGCACGAAGCGTATCACCGGAAGTAACCGATGTCACCTGAACCACCAGATCAGTGCGACCGTTTTTAATCCGCGGCCAGCTCAGGATTCGGCCTTCAATACGACACCGTGACTCAGAATCGGCCAGGTGAGAGATATCATCTCCGGGAATAGCGTGAAAGTAGCGTGATGCCCCTGCCAAGGTAATCAGAGCAAACGCCGCCAGCAAAAGAAGGTGCCGAAGCCGTTCGCCCCGTACAAGCCCCGCCGCGAGTACTCCGCACAACACAACCAAATAGATTGCAACAACATACGACCCGGGCAGGGCGATCCGCCAGCCCGAGAGCGTACCCCCCAATACCGCGCCGAGAAGAACGACAGCGGGGTATCGAAAGGCAATTTTCATGGCAGCTATCCGGTTTGCGGTGTATCGCGCTCAGCCAATGATGGTATTGTCCGGAGCGCAAACGATATAATAAAATAGGAAATAATGCCAATAATACCTAATAAAGCAAGTTTAAAAATCTGTCCCCAGACATCGGCCGATATGGTTGCGATGAACTCCAGACGGGCAGCATAATAAACCAAAAACGCCATCAAAATCGACGACAGCGATATCCGAATAACCAGTGCCAGGATCAGGCGACGTCTGATCTCCGGCAGATGCTGTCGCAAATAGAGAATCAACAGAAAGAGGTTAACCACTCCCCCGGCCGATGTCGCCGCGGCCAGCCCGGGAAATCCCAGATACGGTATAAACACAGCATTGGCAGCCAAATTAACCACCACTGCAATTATCGAATACCGCATCGGCCGGACAGCATCCTTCAAGGCATAATATACCGGCGTCGTTACCCGCACACCGGCGAAACCGATCAGGCCGAGACTGTACCAGATGAGTGCCTGATAGGTATTATAGGTATCGAGAGACGTGAAGCGGCCATGCTCAAACAACAAACTGATTATTTCATTGCCGGCGACAATGAAAAACGCCGCTACCGGAATGACCAGAAAGAAGCACAGATGAATTGCCTGGAGATACGTGGCCATAATGCCGCGGCCATCCCGGCGGGCAGCCTCAGCCGAGATTTTCGGCAGCGCCACAGTGCCGATCGCCACCGCGATCATGCCCAGCGGTAAATGCATCACCCGGTACGCGTAAGTCAAATATGAAACCGCCCCGCTGATCAGCAGTGATGCCAGAAGCGTATTGACAAAAATATTCACGCGCCCGGCAGCCAGGCCACCAATCATCGGAGTGATAAGGCGACCGATCTCTCTCAGGCCGGGATGTTTCAGATTAAGCGTGAATTTAAACGCCATGCCGATAGCGCGGACCGACGGTAACTGAATTGCCAGTTGCCCCAGCCCGCCGATGAGCACCCCGATCGCCATGCCGAAAATCGGTGCTTCCAGATATGGGCAGATGAAAAAGGCCGCACCGATCATCCCGAGATTCAATAGCGCCGGGGCCAGCGCCGGGATGGCAAAACGGTCAAACGAATTGAGTATTGACATGGCCAGCGCCGCCAGCGCCACCAGCAGCAGAAAGGGAAACATGATCGCGGTCAGCGACGCAGTTAACTCGGCCTTGCCCGGCACATCGGTAAAGCCCGGGGCAATCAACCGTACCAGAACCGGCGAGGCCAGAATACCGATCAGGCAGACAACTGACAGGACAACCGTCAATGCGGCAAAACAAACCTGGGCCAGTTCAAAGGCGGCGTCCTTCCCCTGCCTTTCAAGCTCTCGTTTGAACACAGGCACAAACGCCGACGACAACGCCCCTTCGGCAAAGAGATCCCGGAGCAGGTTGGGGATACGGAAGGCGGCAAAGAAGGCGTCGGCAACCATGCCGGCTCCAAACAAATGCGCAAAAACCTGTTCACGTATAAGTCCCAGGATACGGGACAAGAACGTGCCGGAAGCGACCTTGGAAAAGGCCCGTGTAAAGGTGCCCAACTTAATCATTTAATTTATTGACAGAGTTCCGATACCTGTTATATTGAAAGGCTTTGAAAAACCAATGGAAAGGAGAAAGTAGGTGCCACACCATAAATCCTGTAAAAAGCGTCTGAAAACGTCGGCCAAAGCGCGTGTCCGCAACAACGCGCTCAAGACGGTGATTCGCCGTACTCTTCGTGACGCGCGCAGTAAGGCTGAAGAGGGTGAGCAGCTGGATCTCAATAAACTGTACGAAACGATTGATCAGTCCTGGAGCAAGGGTCTTATCCATCGCAATAAAGCCTCCCGTCTGAAAGCCCGCATGGCCAAGATGGCCGCCCGCGTTACCGCCGAATAATCTCGGCGCCTATAAAATATGCCGCGCCAGCGTAAGAAGACGCGGAGCGCGCATTAATGCCCGTTTCAAAAACGCAACCGGATCTGCCATAGATCCGGTTTGGTCTATCTGGATACTTTCCTTCAATACATCAATTAACAACGCCCAGTCTTTCTCGGTGAATTTTCGAAACATCGGATACGCCCGCTGACAAAAACGTAACTCTCCCCCCATTTCGGCATCGACAGCATGGCGATATAAGCTCTGTAACTCCTGCCGCGCTAAGTTTTCTTCGATTGCCCGAACGATCGACCGCACCGCCAGACGGCCCGAATGCAGCGCTTTGGCAATCCCCGCCCCGGTCACCGAATCGATAGCCCGGGCGGCATCGCCAGCCAGAAGCAGGTTCTCTCGGCCAAGAATCTGCAGCCCAAGATACTTGGGTACATTACCGCAGCATTCAAACTCAATCGTGTAATTGCTAAAACGTTCGCGGCAAAACACGTCCAGCAATCGGCGAAGATCAGATCCGCCATAGTGGACCGGGTTAAGCCCCAGACCGACATTGGCCGAATGATCTGATTTGGGAAAAACCCATAAGTACCCGCCCGGAGCGAATTTATCGCCGACGACAAACTCGAGGACATTGCTTTCAAGAGCAATACCGCTTATCCGGTATTGCAGGGCCGTCTCCGCCTGCGTCAGTTTCAGGGCTGTCCGCAGACCGGCCTGCCGCCCCACCATCGATTCGACGCCATCGGAAGCAATAACATAGTCAGCCGCGACAGCTCGCGGACCATCGGGCGTATCAAGATGCACCATAGCGGCCCCCTCGCTCAGTTCCACCCGCTCGACAAAGGCATCCAGGACGATTTCTGCCCCGGCCATCACAGCTCGATCCGCCAGCCAGGGATCAAAAGTTTTGCGATCAAGAACATAGCCGATGGGAGAGGGAAACTTCTGGGTGGTGCTTTTCCCCCGCGACAGGGTGAAACGGATTGAATCGATTGTTGTCGACAGACAATGAGGCTCGACTTCTACAAACGTGGATAAACCGACATGAGAAACGCCCTCGGCGCAGGCCAACGGCTGACCGATAACACTATCGCGTTCGAACAGGATAACATCGAGCCCCTGGCGGGCTGCTTCCCACGCGGCAAAACAGCCGGCCGGTCCGCCCCCGACAATGGCCAGTTGATAGGTATCTCGACCGGGAACGGGCATTACGCCGCCTCCTGGTCATCCAGCGACAAAGCCAGCACCGGGCAAAAACGGACACACAATTCACAGGCAGTACACGCCGACTGATCCACCTCCAGCCGACGGCGGCTCATCCAAAGCGCCAGTTCCGGACAAAACGTGATACACCCGGCGCATTTCAAACACTGTTTTTCGTCAATAACCAGCATAAAAAAAACCCGGCCTAACAAATATAGACCGGGCGATAATTTCAACAAGTTTTTCGACACTCAGCCGTTGAACATAAAAACCGCACCATCGTAATACGCCGTCCGATCGGAGAACATCCGCATCCGGATCATTTCCCGCAAAAACTGCTGCTTTTCTTCCAGGGGATCATCGGCCTGCAAGACCGACAGCGCAAAATCGATGCCCAGCACCCGCCCCGGTTGATCGACCCGGATATACCCATGTGGAAGCCGCATGCCCCGAGAAGCGATCAGACCTAGTTCATCCAGGGTAAAGACCGGTGGAAACAGGATCGCGGACGCATCCGGAAAAGCATCAAAAGGATCCCCGGCCCGATGATTCAATTTACTCTTAAAGCTGCGTCCCTTGCGGGCAACGCTGGCCGCCAGCTTAATCCCCAGATCAGCCCGATTCAAACAGGTATCCGATGAGAAACAAATCCGGTACGAGTCACCCTCTACAAATTTTACTTCCGCTTCAAAGGAGACCAGGCAATCGGCGGGGTTTTTAATCAGGCGAACCTGACGGGGAAACGTCAGGGCAAAATCTACCAGATCATGGTGATGCCACCCCTCAATAACTCTTTGCCATGGCCGAACTGATAATGTCTTTAGATCGGCGATCTGGGCGGGTACATGCCGGAGGTTTAGAATCGAAAACGCTGTCATCAGCGAGGCATCATCCAACAACAGGTATCCATTTTCAATCGGCTGAACCAACAGGGGATTTTTGAGGCGATTATGGCGATCAATGTCTTCGGCAATTTGTTCGGCACGGTCCCGGGGAGCATCCTCAAACGAATACAAACTGGCCGTGGATATCATATTCAACGATTCGAGCATAAGCAGCTATTCCGGTCAATCGTTTATGTTCAGTTTCTATAAACCGTCAAGCAACAACAATGCCGGTTTGGACAATCTTGCTGCCGGCGGCAAAGCCGACAGCATTCTATAAGTCATTGATAGGAATTTGCTTGGAAAGAAGAGGGTGACAACATCATAGCGATGAAGCCGACTCAGCTATACCTGAATCAAACCAGTGGAGAAACCGTCAAATATATGCAAAACGCTGCCGAATATAGCGATACCTATTGTCTGATTTCAAACTTCTCGATCTTCTCGCGGGTTACCACGACAACCTCATCATCATCGGAAAAACACACATATGGTATCCCCTTGGACCAGAGTTGATAATTTTCTCTATGACGGGCCAGGAGTTGACCATCGACGGAAAAGAGGTATAAATCGCCCTCAACATGGCGGCTTTCTTTGGGGACATCCGGGCCGAGATTAATATCAATCCCCGCCGCGATTTTTTTGCCATCGGGAGAAATTGCAATGCTGGTAAACCATTTTTCGTCATTGGGCAGCCGCAATTCCCAGAGCAACTGACCGCTGGAGATGCGATAGACTTCAAGACGGCGCTCCGACATGATTGCCGCGACGTCGGCATCAACATCAAATTGCACATCGATAATTCTGTACTCCGCAGCCCGGAGAGTATGCAGAATCTCCTTATCATCATAGATACTCAACTCGGCGTCGGCAAAGACACCGAAAAAATCCTTGCGATTATCAAAAGCATATGATTCATACGAGGGCAATTCAACAATGCTTTCGCCCTGGTCGTTGTATATTTCCATCCCCTCGGGCCCCTTGTCGACGGCGAATCGTTTGCCCGATGGTGAAATAACCAGCGCATGGTACGACTGATACTTCAGCATTGTCCGCCGATCGCCGTTTTTGCTGTAGATATACACGAACGTCGGGGGCAGCCCGGCCGTTCCCTCGGTGGCGAGAATGGTGCCATTGGAGGCAATCTTGAAATTGTTGGCCGAGGGTTTATCTATATGGCCGATGCGCGAACCCGATGGATTGAATAACGCAAAATCAGTCGTTTTCAGAGAGGTTGGATTACGGTCTGCGTAAGTCGCCAGCCCCACGAATTCGCCGTTGTCGGAGATCGCCGGTTTGATATTGTTGGTGAGTTTGCGGCTGAAGAGCGCTTCGCCCTTTGCATTAAATACCGATACATGAGGACGACCATAGACTATGAAATTCCCCGTGACATCACCCAGCACCTGATCCTTGGGTTCGAGCTTATGGACAAAAACACTCTTGAGTTCTACCTGGTCCGGCTGCGCGGAGGCTGCCGCAGTGAAGATAAACACTGTGAGTAGAAAAATTCCGAATACCATTGTTCGAAAGGCCATGAATCTCCCGTAGTTTGAAACCGTCTCCGGCTATCGATACGACAATCGCTCTTTTTATGCAATATAAACTGAGATGGTTTCAGGATAGATTCTGTTGATTGGCATAAAAAAAAGGCGGGGTCAGCGGTCCCGCCTTTGTTCTCGAAGTTCGGGTGACCCGCCCCCGTCAGGAGGCGGGCCTTATTGTGTCGTTCCTCGGTGTCACACCCTTTTATTTTTCCAGCGAAAAATCATCGTATTTTTGCGATACCGGCTTATGAATATCCATATTCATATTGGCAAACGTCTTGATCTTAACCTTGGCGTTTCGCGGCATTTCGGGAATATTGTTGACCGATTGAATCGCTCGGTTGGCCTTTTCATCGATCCACTTGACCGCGTATTGTAATCCTCTCGCATATTTATCTGCCTGTTGTTTGATCGCCTCGGCTCCGCCACCCATGACCGCTCCGCCGTTCATCATATAGACCAGGATAGGAAAATCGGTGAAGATATGGATTTCCTTGGTCTTGAAAATCTCGAAATTATGCTCGGCAAAACGGAGAAAAGTCAGAAACGCCACCAGCTCCATATCGGCCCGGCGACCCTCGACCCCGCAACGAAACAGGACACCATATTCAGGCACGGCAAACGACAGAATCCCCTCGCCGGGGCGGTTTGGAATCGGTTTGCCGGAGACGTAGCATTTGATCACATCTTTCATGCCAGACATTACTGCAACCCCGATGCCGGAAATATGGCGGATTGTAACTCATTGAATGATAATATATTTGATATCTGTGGGTGGCTGATGGTGCAAAGAGTTGCATGCATGAATACGACCTGATGCAGCGTGGCGACGCCTTCCCGCTTGCAGGCGTAATTTGCGTTATTGTAGGGCGGAACCCGTCGAAGATGCTGAACGGAGTGAAGTATGCCCGAGCGAAGTGTTGTAGGGCATAAGCTGCGACGCCAATGAAAAACCCACCTCGGAGGAGGCGGGTTACAGGATATCACAATTGTGGCGCGCCTCTTCAGGGGCGCGTCCAGCTTGCAGCAGTCGAAAAAAGGAAAACCCGTACCGCCTTACAACTCAACCATCAACCCCGGGTGGCCTGCGGCCATTGAACGCAGGCAATTGGCTTAATGGTGGAGAATGGCTTCCACTTCGATCAATGGTTGCCCTCACAGCTCCTCCGCTGTGGGTTAACACATCATCTTACTCTACCGGCTTCTCCAGCGAATCCAGCAGGCGGTCCGCTAATTCGCTGCGCGGCTTGACGAACTTCCCGGTAGCATTGGCGACGATCTCGCCATGCTGATTGAGCGCTCTCCCCTCAGCGAAATACACCGAACCCTTGTGGCCGGTTTCTTTACCCTCGAAGATGATGGTATCTCCGGTATAAACCGGTTTACGGAAACGGGTCGTCATCTCGGCCGTGACAACGTAGATATCCCGCGCCAGGATAGACTTTATCATGATTTCATCGAGCAGCGATGAGACTATGCCGCCGTGGAGGATATTTTTATAGCCGGCGAACTTTTCATCGGCCGTGATGGTGGTCGTGGCGACACCGGTTTCATCATCGAAATAGAATTTGGCCTGCAGCCCGATATCATTCTGGTCACCGCAGACAATGCACCCGGAGTATCTGACAATTTCACGCATAACGGGAAAAGTAGCAGATCAATTTTTCGTTGTCAATTAATGACATGCCAGCCGACGCTGCGATCCAATGGAGGAGAAACGGCTTTTTATGCCTAATGCGGACTGAAAATTGCAAGAAACTGTCGGGTTCCTGCGTTCGCAGGCCAGCTATTCACTGGTATATCTTACAGATTCGTCTCTAAATGAAGATCATAAATAACCCCGGTCGGGTGGGTAAGTCGACCGGGGTTCGGATATATGCAAGGTATGGTACTGTATCTTCTTAGTTGCTCGGCGGCGTGCACAGATCAAGCGTATAATACCACTTGGTGGTACCATCAAACGCGCGCACCTTGGCTGTGCCGTCTTCGTATTCGACGTTGATATCAAAGGTGGTCGTATCGGCGCCCGAAGTTAAAGCATTGGTCCATGAGGTGGTATAGGTCAGATCGAAGTCGATCTCACCGGCAGTCGGACACGAGTTTACCCAGCCGCCCGGGGTGCCGGCGATCTGGACCTGGTCGAAATCAATGGTGGCGAAATTGAAGTCATGGGTCATGGTCGTATCGACGCCGATATAATAGTCGATCACCCGTGAGTTGCCATCACCGGTGATAGTTGCCACATCGGTATCGAGGTCGACAAACTGGATATTATGGCGCCCTGAATAGTCAGTATGGGATACCTGATCATCGAGAGCAGTGAATTCCCAGTTGTCGATAATGTGGAGGAAATCGACGGATGCCGACGGATTCTGTACCGGGCTGCTATCGACCTGGTACCGAATCGAGTCTTTGGTCCGAGAAAAATACACCGAGCCGGTGTAGGTGGCATAGACATAATGCCAACCGTCGCTGTACGTGGACAGCAGGGTATCGGGATCGATTTCATCGCCCGGATCGGCTACCGGCGGCGACAGCTGCGCACCTACCGAGGTGGTATCGCCCGGACGGACATACAAATTATTGAAGCCATTGAGCCAGTCGGCAATGATCGTTCCCAGCGTGCTGTCGACCTGGGCTTTGACCGGAACGAATTCCGGATCAGTGAGATCACCCAGATTGGATGCGGTCGGGCTGTCGTCGTCCGAACAACCCCAGATCAGGGCCAGCGCGAACAGCGCCACTACCAGACCGGCAAGAGCGGTAAGCTTACCGAGACGCATACTGAATTTCTCCTTTACTTCGGTCAACGTCCGCTCTCTGCCGCCGGCAGATCTATGACATCAAGAAAACCATAATCGCTTTCTGGATGTGCAGCCTGTTCTCCGCCTCGTCAAACACGACCGAGTGGGGGCCGTCCATGACGCCGTCGGTAATCTCCCGTCCCCGTTCGGCGGGCAGGCAGTGCATCACCAGACAGTCCGGCTTAGCCAGTTTTACGAGCGATTCATTGACCTGATATTGTTTTAATAACCGTGCCTTTTCTTCTGCTTTGTCTTTCTGGCCCATCGAGGCCCAAACGTCTGTATAAATTACATCGGCGTCTGAAGCGGCTTCTTTAGGGTCCTCGGTCAAGGTTATCTCGCTCAAACCGGCTGATTTTGCCTTTTCCAGTATCCCGGCATCCGGTTTGGTGTCCGCGGCCGTCCCGATGGTGAATTTCATCGGGATGCGCGACGCCAGGTTTAACCAGGAATTGGTGATGTTATTGCCATCTCCAAGGTAAGCAATCTTGAAATTATCACTCCTGCCCTTATTCTCCAGCAGGGTAAAATAATCGCCCATAATCTGACACGGATGAGTCAAATCGGTCAGCCCATTGACGACCGGAACGTCGGCGTGTTTGGCCAGGTCGATGACATCCTGATGGCTGAATGTCCGGATCATAATTGTGGCCAGGTACCGCGACAACACTTTGGCGGCATCATATATTGACTCGCGTTTGCCCAGTTCGATTTCTTTTTCGGTGATATAGAGCGACTGCCCGCCCAACTGAGAAATTCCGGCCTCAAAGGAAATGCGGGTTCGCAGCGAGGCTTTGTGGAAAATGCAGCCAACGGATTTGCCCTCAAACGGTTTCGGGGCGATCTTGCCCTTTTTCATCTTTTCGCACAAATCGAAAATCTGCCAGACTTCATCGGCAGTGATATCGGTAATTTCAACAAATGATCGAGCCATAGTTTCTCCTTACGGCCTGAAGAGTGGATAAAATCGCCGTTAATTAAACCCTATCTTGACATTAGTCAAGGGTTTCTTTGTCCGCCTGATCGCAAATTGACATCAAAACTTGACAGCAGTGCCAAACAATTGTTGCTTATAGCCAGCGATGCTGCAGCCTAATTAAAAGGGTAGATCATGAAGACCATCTTTTCCATTTTTCTTTTTACTCTCGCCTTTCTGACAAGTGCAGGTTATGCCGAAACCGAATTTTCCATCGATGGCAGCATACGGCTCCGGGCCGAATATGATCTCAAATCGTTCGATATTGACCGCCATAGTCAAACCTTCCAGGACCTCCGTACCCGTATAGGTCTGACCTTCAAGCCTGTCGAAACCGTGCGTGTCTATGTTCAACTCCAGGACAGCCGTCGCCTTGGCAGCGCCGCCTCGGGTACTCCGGCCTCACTGTCGAACATTGACATGCATCAGGGATATATTGAAATTTCAGGTATTGGTCCCGGCACTTCGAAGTTGAAGGCCGGACGGTTCGCATTCAAATTCGGCAACCAGCGGGTGTTCAGCACCAACAACTGGAGTAATGTCGGACGGGCCTGGGATGGCGCCATGTTCAGTATGGATCTCACCTCCGCTACATCTCATCTGTTTTATTTGCGACGGCTCGAAGTAAACGATCAGGATTACAACCGTGATTTCGACATCTACGGCGTCTATACTGAAATGTCCCGATGGTCACTTGATGTCTTCTTCTTTGCTGAAAGCGACGCCGACTCGACTAACTATGTTCGCGAACGGCTGCATCGCTTCAATCTGGGCGGCTTTACTTCTCAGCACTTCGGCGCCTTTGACCTGCTGGTGCAGGGCAGCTTTCAGTTTGGTACGCAAGCGCGAGATACCCTCCCGGATACCGTTGTACAGGATATCGAAGCCTTTATGCTCAACGCCGAAGCCGGTGTAACTCTCGATGACGCCCGTCAAACCCGAGTAGCTATCGGCACAGATTACACGACCGGCGCCAATCCTGCCGATTCGTCAACTTTCTCTGTCTATCAAAACAGCTATGCCACCGGGCACGCTTTCCGTGGATATATGGATTACTTCACCGGCTCCCCGGCCTATGGCGTCCTTGATATCTATCTTCGTTTCGGAAGTATCATTTTTCCGCAGCATAAACTTGCTCTCGATGTCCATTACTTCAGATCGGATGTCGATTACCTCAGCCGGGCCGATGATTCCACGCTTACCACCGACCTCGGCATTGAATTCGACCTGATGCATAAATGGACCATTGCCGCGGGCACGACCCTGCAGACCGGCGTTTCGATGTTTTTCGCCGATTCGCATTTCGCCGCAGCAGGCGATGAGCGCAATCCCGGCCTGTGGATATATTCCATGCTTGGTGTGAGCTTCTGATTGCGAAAAACACTTGCTCCCCCAAGGCTCCTCACGTATGATATGATGTAATCATTTCAGGAGGCGATGTATCTTTAGATTGGGACGGTATACCACCGGATTGGCGCTGGTAGCGTTTGGGGGACTCTGGCTGCTTGATGCGCTACGGCTTTTCGAAATGCGCTGGACCTTCATCTGGGCGATCATGCTAATTGGCGTCGGACTGATACTGATCACCAGGGCCGCCCGCCGCGATCGGGGTTTGATGGTCGTTGCCAGCGACGGTTTCGCCGGGATGGGCGACTACAAAGCCTCTTTCAAAGATACTGTCGATGGCACCGATATCAGTCACGTCTTTGGAGAAATCAGGCTCGATTTGTCTGATGCTCAGCTTGCGCCGGGCGTAAATCATCTTCATGCCAATCTTGTCGCCGGTGATATTCATATTATCGTCGCTGCCGGGATGGAAGTGGAACTCAATACGGATAACCTGATTGGCGATGTGGTTTTCTTTGGTGAGAAACAGACATCATTTTTTACACCGCGTTCGCTTCGGACACCCGGCTACAGCACGGCCGCCGAGAAGTTAGCATTGACCTGCTATAATGTTTTCGGAGATATTTCAGTGGCCCGGAAGGAAACCCAGACCACCGCGTGAAGTCTGCGTCTTTACAATATATACCGGCTGAGATCCTTGTCCTGGACGATATCCGCCAGCCGTTCGGAAACCATCGCCTCAGTAATCACTATCTTCTTTTCGCACTCCGGCGCATCGAACATGATTTCATCCAACAGCCGCGCCATGACCGTATGCAAACGCCGGGCACCGATATTCTCGGCCGAATCATTCACCTCAGCGGCAATCGCTGCTATCTTTTTGACGGCGTCCGGTTCAAACGAAATCTCGACACCCTCGGTGTTGAGCAGTTCGCTGTACTGTTTGATTAATGCCGCCTTGGGTTCTGTCAGAATCCGCACAAAATCTTCCGCGCCCAGCGAATCAAGCTCGACCCGGATCGGGAAACGGCCCTGCAGTTCCGGCACCAGATCCGATGGTGACCGGCCATGAAACGCCCCGGCCGCAATAAACAGAATATGGTCGGTGCGGACCATGCCATACTTGGTGTTGACATTACAGCCCTCGACTACCGGAAGGATATCGCGCTGCACACCCTCGCGCGAGACATCGGGGCCGTGTCCGCCGCCGCCATCGCGACCGATGATTTTATCGACTTCATCTATAAACACAATCCCAGATTCCTGTGCACGCTCCAGCGCTATCCCGGTTACTTCTTCCATATTGACCAGTTTACCGGTTTCTTCGGCTTCGAGAATACGGCGCGCTTCGGAAATCGGCAGTTTGGTCTTTTTCCCCTTCTGCTGCGGAAGCATACTGCCAAACATCTCCTGCAGATTGACGCCCATCTCTTCCAGGCCCTGCGGTGTAAAGACTTCAACGATCGGCATCGTATTCGGGCTGATCTCGACTTCGACTTCGCGATCATCGAGATGCCCCTGCTCCAGCATTGTCCGCAATTTAGCGCGCGTCGATGCCTGTTTTTTGCGATCCTCCTCGGTCTGTTCGGCGCCATGCGTCGACGGCAACAACAGATCAAGCAACCGTTCGGTGGTCTTCTCCCGCGCTTCCTTTTCCACCTGGCGGGCTTTCTCTTCCTTGACCATGTTGACCGCCAACTCCACCAGGTCGCGGATCATCGATTCGACATCACGACCAACATAACCGACTTCGGTAAACTTCGATGCCTCCACCTTCACAAATGGCGCCCCGGTCAGAGCAGCCAGACGACGCGAAATCTCGGTCTTGCCCACTCCGGTCGGGCCGATCATGAGAATATTGGCCGGCATGATCTCGGCGGCCAGTTCCGATTCTATTTCCTGACGGCGCCAGCGGTTACGCAACGCAATCGCCACCGCCCGCTTGGCTTTGTCCTGGCCGACAATATACTTCTCCAGTTCCGTTACAATCTCGCGCGGTGTCATGCGATCAATACGGCTGCTTACAGTTTCGCCGTCAACAGTATGTATTTCCATTACTACTCCAGCGTTTCCACAGTTATGTGATGATTGGTATACACGCAGATATCAGCGGCAATCTCCAGCGATTTGCGGGCGATGTCCTCGGCGCTCAATTCAGTATTGGCAATCAGGGCGCGGGCCGCGGCGCGGGCATAATTCCCCCCGGAACCGACCGCGATGATGCCATCATCCGGCTCGACCACATCACCTTTTCCGGTAATAATCAGGATATTATCTTTGTCCGCCACTGCCAAAAGCGCTTCCAGATGCCGCAGAAATTTATCGCGGCGCCAGTCTTTGGCCAGCTCTACCGCCGCCCGCACCAGCTTGCCGGAGAATTCATCGATCTTCTTCTCGAACAATTCAAACAGGGTGAAGGCATCGGCGGCCGATCCGGCAAACCCGGCCAGAATCTTATCATTGTTCATACGGCGCAGTTTGACCGCCGAACCCTTCATGATTGTATCGCCGAAAGTCACCTGGCCATCGCCGGCAAAAGCAACTTTGCCATCGCGCTTCAATCCCAGAATTGTCGTCGCATGTATCTGTTCCATAGTCTTTTACCTTTTACGCTCGGGGATGTGCTTTTTTGTAGGCTTCCTTGAGCCGTCCCGCAGTAACATGTGTGTACGCTTGTGTTGTCGTCAGGGCGCTATGACCCAGCAGTTCCTGAATCGCCCGGATATCGGCGCCATTGTCAAGCAGATGGGTTGCAAAACTGTGCCGCAGCATATGAGGGGTAACAGTCAGACCCGCCTTGAGACCATATTTCCGTACAATCCGGTTAACGCTTCGCAAACTCAATGGTTCCCCTGACTTATTGACCAACAGCGCGGCTGATTCTGCCTGTAATTTATCAATGCGCTGTTTGCGATGCTTTATATATATACGCAAAGCATCCAGCGCGGGTTCACCCAATGGCACCGCGCGGTCCTTGTCCCCCTTGCCGTGAACAACGACCACCTGACGGCCCTCGTCGATCTCATTGACCTGAATACCGACCAGTTCGGCCCGGCGAATCCCGGCGCTGTAAAGAAACTCCAGTATAGTCAAATCCCGCGAATAAACAAACCGATTGAGGTCGGTGTTTTTATCCGGCGGCGATGGCGCCAGGAGATCATTCATCTGATTCGGCGATAAAAAGCGCGCCGCTCCGCGCTTGTATTTTATTGTAGGAAGGTCAAATAGCAGCTTTTTCGAGGCTTTCTCGGCAATCAGGTATTTCTGAAAAGTCGACAAGGCCGATAAAAATCGGGCAATCGAACGGTTCCCGACACCCTTTTCATGCATCTGTCCGAGATATGACCGCAGGATAATCCGGTTCATTTCCGGCGATGAATTCTCGGGCCATCCCTGCGACGGCAAAAATTCGGCAAACCGCCCCAGATCGCGGGCATAGCTTTCGACGGTATTTTTCGAGTACCGCCCGGACAGGGACATCAAGGCGAGAAACGCCTGTAATGTGTCGGTATAGCGCGCCATGGCTGGAATGTACGGCCTGCAAACGGCCAGCGCAATAACTTCCGCGGCTGTTAGAGTGGGGCGGTTTGATTTGTGATATTCATAGGCCGGGATTTGATTACATCTCGTAATGGCCTGAGTTCAGTGACCTTAGGATTTTTACTCCCCCGGATGCCTCACCCCTTCAGGGGTGAGAAGAAATCTATCTCTTTTTCCCCGGTGCTCCGTGGTTGGCGTACGTCCCCGTGCGCCAACATCCATAGGCTGGC
>CAZGLR010000034.1:0-29410 GCA_964526635.1 uncultured Ignavibacteriales bacterium
GACGAGTATATCGCCGGGCGATTTCACGGCGCCGGTTGAGCGATGGCCTGAGTTGATTGAGCTGCGAGACGCCCAGGGCAGCCTGAATGTCGGTCATGCGATAATTATAACCCAACTCCTGCATCTCGTAATACCACGGATTAGGTATGGATTGGGTATCGCAGGCGAGAACTTCGTTTGTGAATCCGGAGCGTACGATACCATGATTTCTGAACTGACGGACTCGTTCGGCCAGACGATCTTCCTGACAGACAACCGCGCCGCCCTCGCCGGTGGCCAGATGCTTCACCGGATGGAAGGAGAAGACAGTCATATCGCTGTGCGGTGAGGCGCCGATTATGAAACGGTCAATACCTGACGTATAGGCAGCGCCGAGGGCATGGCAGGCATCATCGATAATATAGGCGCCGTGAGCCATCGCCAATTCGTGAAGTCGGGCCAGGTCAGCCGGCTGACCGGCGAAATGGACAGGCACGATGGCCTTGATTCGTTTGTGTGGATCGTTTTCGAGGATGTTCTGGACATCATCGGGATTGATTAAACCGGTTTTGGGATCGCAATCGGCAAAAATGACATCGGCGCCGACAAAACGGGCGCAGTTGGCCGTGGCGACAAAACTGACAGGCGAAGTTAGTATCGCATCACCGGGACCGATATCGAGCGCCAGCATGGCCAGATGCAGGGCGGCGGTGCCGCTGGAGCAGACGACCGTATTGCGGGCGCCGAGAAAGTCGCACAGGGCATCCTCGAATTTCGGTATCGCCGGACCGGTGGTCAGCCAGTCGGATTGGAGAACGTCAACCACCGCGGCGATATCATCATCGGTAATATATTGACGGCTATAGGGCAAAAACTCAGACATGTCACACCCCTTCACTGATCGGTTCTTCGCGCGAAGCGGCCGTGGCTGTTCGGGACCGCACGGCCGTGATATCGCTGACATCCTCGGTACCGCGAATGAGGGTAATACGGCGCCGGTGGGTTTCGACCGGTTTGGTGTCGCCGACAGTAAAGCCCGCATCGCAATATTTTTGAATCATCTCCCGGAGTTCGCTGACTCCGAGCCAGCGGTCATTGGTGCCGCTGGAGAAATGAAAATTATCGGCGCAGCGGCAGCCGTTGAGCGTGGTCATGAATTCATCGGTATTCCAGACCGGCATGGAGGGCAAAATGACGTAATGATTTTCGAACTCGATAGTATTCAGGGCATCGGTTTCGGTTATCATCTCCTCGTGAAGTTTTTCTCCCGGGCGGATGCCGATAAATATCTTTTTGCATTCGGGTGCGACGGCTTCGGCCAGATCCATGATACGGTAGCTGGGGATTTTGGGGACAAATATCTCGCCGCCCCACATATGGGTGAGGGCATAGAGAACCAGGTCGACCCCCTCTTCCAGGGTGATATTGAAGCGGGTCATGCGGCGGTCGGTAATGGGGACGACCCCTTCGTGGCGTTTTTTCAGGAAAAAGGGTATCACACTGCCGCGGCTGCCCATGACATTGCCATAGCGCACAACTGAAAAGCGGATATCATGTCCGCCGCGGAAATTGTTTCCCGAGACAAACAGTTTATCCGAGCAAAGCTTGGTGGCGCCATAAAGATTGATGGGGGCCGCAGCCTTGTCGGTCGAAAGCGCCACAACCTGCGAGACACCGGTATCAATTGCGTTTTCGATGACATTCTGGGCGCCGATAATATTGGTCTTGATGGCTTCGAATGGATTGTACTCGGCGGCCGGTACCTGCTTGAGTGCGGCGGCATGGATCACGATATCGACACGTTCCATGGCGCGGCGCATGCGGTCCTTATCCCGAACATCACCGATGAAATACCGCATCTGCGGATACCGCGACACCGAAAATTCCTGGGCCATGTCGAACTGCTTGAGTTCATCCCGCGAATAGACGACCAACCGGCGGATATCGGGATATCGTTTGAGAATAGTCGCAATGAATTTCTTGCCAAACGATCCGGTTCCGCCGGTGACCATGATGGATTTACCGGAGAGCATCGAGACCGCTTTTGAGCTTCCCTGCTGTGAATAGCCAGTCATAACACCTTCCCCTTTACTTACAGCCGATCTATAATCAGCGCGGTTGTGGCCAGTCCCGTAATGATCGATGCTGTCGTGGCCAGGAATTTTAGTAGGTCTTTTTCTTTTTTGATTTTTGCCGGGACGACGATGACATCGCCGAGTTCGACTTTTTGTGAGGTCACACCGCCATCGGCATACACCCGGCCATTGGCCCTGACCAACCGCACTTCGCTTTTATCGGCGCGCTTGGTATATCCTCCGGCCTGGGAGAGATAGAAGCGGACGTTTTTGTCCGGCTGAAAATTGATTGTGCCATTGGAGCAGACTTCGCCCAGTACCGAAATACCGGTTGGGATTTCCGGTACATAGATTTCATCGCCGGTCTGCAGCTTAAAGTCGCCCTCGGTTCCGCCGGACGCGATCAGGCGTTCCATGTCGACAATGATGCGATCCATCTCGTCCTGATCAACCGAACCAACATCGATTGGCTTGAGTACGCCTGATGTATCCGCCAGAAGCGGCAGTGAGCTTTCTACGATGTTGCTGATATTTTTCCTCTGGAGATCATCAACAATGGCCCGTCGGCGAAAGACGCTGCCGATCGGGAACGCTTTCCGGGTAAAGCCGCCGGCCCGGTTGATTAAATCCCACAGGGTTTCATCATTGTGAGTCAGGCTGTATTTGCCCGGGAAACGGACCTCGCCGTTGATTGTGACCACCCGATGGCGCTGGTAGCCGGGAATTTTCCTGATAAAGAGGTGATCGTTTTCCTGCAGAATGATTTCGGTACCGAGGTTATTTTCGAGATTGAGGCTGATAATATTAGTATTGCCTTCGGTATCGATACGCGCCAGTTCGGCTGTCAGCAGATAGGCGCTGGTCTGCAGATTGCCGGCCATGAATATCAAATCGGCGGCGGTCATGCTATCATAGAGTTGATACTGTCCCGGTTTCTGGACCATGCCGTCGACAAACACATGCTTGACCCGTTCCACCTGATCGGTGCTGTAGATGACCAGCGAATCGAGATCTTCAAGTAGCATGTCTCCCGATGGTTCCGAATCAAACAACGGTTCCAGGTTGACGGCGATCAGTTCGATCCGGCCATCTTCGTGATGGCGATACAAGTCGGCCCGTTTGCGATACACCTTGTTTGGCAAAAGCTGGCCTTTGTCGATCAGATCGGACAGGTGCATTTCATCATGGCGCTCGAAAGTTCCCGGGTGCTTGACCATGCCGGTAATCCAAACCAGGTTATGTCGCATCTGATAAATAGAAAACACCGACAGATCATCACCGTCGAATAACGGCAGATTCTGATCGGTGGTTGTGGTCAGGTCGACATCGAGAATCATCCGTGAATCATTTTGTCCGATGCGATCCAGCATCAGGCGACTGAGGTAAGCGCTGGCGGTCGGGCCGCCGGCCAGGTCGATCAAATCCGAGACTGTCTCGGTACCGGTCAGTTCATATATTGCCGGTCGTTTGACTTCACCGCGTATAGCGGCCTGATCGCCGACCAGCGGCACGAAGATGACATCACCGGCCTGCAGCGGCAGGTCACAGGTTTTATCACCGTTGATCAGGAAATCATAGAGATCGACAATAGTTGTCTCACGGTTCCGGATGAGTTTGATACTGCGGAAGGAGCCGTTGTCCGTCGGCCCGCCGGCTTTATACAGCGCCGTAAACAGTGTCCCCAGTGCGGAGAGGGGATATCCGCCGGGTGCGGCCACTTCGCCATAGACAAATACTTTTATGGTTCGAATCTTACCCAGCGTGACCCGTTTCTCATAGCCGGAGTACACTGTTTTTAGCTGGGTATCAAGCCGCCGGGAAAACTCGGGCAAAGTCATTCCCCAGGCGGTTATTTCGCCGACTTTGGGAATAAAGACATTGCCGTGGCGATCAACGGTCAGATTCCATTCCTGCTCAACCCGTCCCCATAAACTGATAAGAATGTTGTCGCCGGGGCCAAGCATATAATCTTCGGGGACCAGTGATAAATTGATTTCGCCCACGTTGGGATTGATAAAGAGATTGGCGCCGAAGCGCTCCACGAGGGCATTATCGGGAAGAATTAATTGCTGCTGCGCGGTGGTCGAATCCGGCGCATAGTCGGATTCGAGTGATTCTTTCCATGAGTTTTCAGACAGCGAATCGCGTCGCGAGCGTTGATCCGCGGCCGGTAAATCAGCGTTGAGACTGTCTTCGGCAAAAATCGGCGGAGTGGCATATTGCGCGTTCGGGGATGTCTGATTTTCGAATTGTTCCCGGTATTGTTTTTTGAATGCCTTGAGTTGCGCCGATTCGGTCTGGGCGAAGCCATCCGTGACCCAGTTGATGCAGATCAGGATGATTACCCAGAGGGTAATCCAGAAAATTCGTTTCATGATCAACCTTCCATGGTTTGATGCTTTCTGCGGACCTCTTATGCAGGTGCGGTGCCGGATGCGGAAAAAACTACCCAATTGCTTGCAAGAACGGCTGTTAGCCGCGCGGAACCAGGGTCCTGCCGGGGGCTGTCTGATTGGTGTCGGGATTTAATTTCCGGGTATGGAGGAAAAATTTGCCTCTTCGATTGCAAAAAAACGCGGGTTTGGTCGTCTATAATGAAACTTGCCGTCCGTCAGGCCGGCCCCGGTATAAAAAAATACCGGCAGGCTTGACAAAGGATGGTGTATATAGTAAGTTTCGATTTCGTTTTTGCCGCTGAATCGGGGTAGCTTGACAGGGGTAAAAGCATTAGAGAGTTATAGATAGCATTGCCGGAATAGTATATAACACTGTTCGAGAGTATAGAGGTGGAGTTGAGGATGAGAGGAGCATTAGTTACTCTGCTCAGTGTCTTTTGTACACTGTGCCTGGTACTCCCTGCCGAAAGCGGCGGTGTAAGCATCTGGGCGGTCGGCGCCAAGGCGAAAGCCATGGGTGGAGCCTTCCGTGCAGTCAGCGATGATTGGTCTGCCGCCTATTACAATCCGGCCGGATTGTATTATGTCACGGAGAATCAATTCAGCATCAATGAAAACATCACTCATTATCGCTTCCAGTACACCCCCATGGTGACCTACGGTGATTATGAGGTGGGGTACTACAACGGATCAGAAATCCGTAATCACTACGAAATCATCACCAATCCGATGCTGGGTGGCTTTATCAAGGTTCCCCTCGCCGGACGCAAATTCGTTATGGGACTATCGGTCTTTCAGCCCTTTGACGCCAACCTGTCCTGGAACGTATTCCAGAATCCGAATAACAATGCTGCGCTCCCGGGCCGCCAGATCGAACACAATTTCGATGCGGTGGCTATCAACTGGATCGGCACATATGAGTTGCTGGAAGATCAGTTGAGCATCGGGGTGTCGGCCGGTTTGCTGAAAGCGGATCATGAATACGGCGGCTTTTTCCTTCGACCCAATCCGATTGATTCGAATGCGCCCTACTACAGTGATATTGCGGGTCGGCCGAACGAGCTCATCACGCAATGGCAGAAGTCCGAGGGTGCGGGATATGCTCCCAATTTCCGGTTTGGTGTGCTGTACAAGCCGACGTCAAAACTTCGCGTCGGGGCGACTTTTGCTCCCGGCATGTCTGTTACCGCCGAGGGCAATGTCGAAATGTATTTCTACATGCCCGACATTCCCTCCTATCATAATCGGACGGATGTTCGGACGTCACCCGATTCGATAAATTTTATTCTCTCCTCCGGAGCCACCTATCGGGCCAATGCGACATATCAGAGCGAAATCACTCTGCCGACTCAGTTGGCGCTGGGTCTCGCCTATCAGTTGTCCGAGCGCATGCTGGTCACCGGTGATGTCGAGTATAATCTATGGTCCAGCTATGATGGCTATCACTTCGATTATGCCTTCGCCGACAGCAACGTGACGCGCAATGCCGAATTGAATGAATGGATGGTTTCAGATATGGCGCTGCCGGTCAAATGGCGCGATACCTGGCGGGCCGGTCTTGGCCTCCAGTACACGGCCAAAGACTGGTTGTTGTTGCGCGGCGGTTATTCCGCTGATCAATCGCCCTATGATGAAGACGAGGGCGGCGGCCTGCATCCGGCGTATTTCGATACCGGCTTGAAACACAGCGCTCATCTGGGTTTTGGTCTTGTATTCGAACACATCACGATCGATGTCGCCACCCAGTACATTCATTTCCCGGAAACGACTGAAAAGGCCAATGTGAATTGGGAAAGCAACGGCGATACTGATAACATCGTGGATAATATGGCCGGTACGTACAAAGGAACCGCCTGGGAGTCAATTGTGCAGTTTACGGTGCGGTTTTAACGGAGGGTGATGAGAGAATGCGCGAAATAATTATAAAACTACTGTGCGCGGTCTGTATAGCCCTGATGATTTTCGGCTGTACCGATAAAACCGGTGATAATCCGACTCGCTATTTTCCGAGCGATACCGGCGCGCGGGTGACGAATCCATTCAGTTCCTGGTCGCTGTTTTTCTCAAGCAGCTTCAATCCCGGCTTCCTGCCGGTCAACGTTTATACTCCTCCCGGCTATGATTTTACGGGTAACGGGCGACCGTATCCCGTCCTCTACCTGCTGGCGCCATTCCGCGGCGATGAGTTGTATTATTTTGATCATGGTCTGTCTGAGGTGGCCAATCGATTGATCGACGAGGGCAAAATCGAGCCGATGATCATTGTGTGTATCAGCGGCGAAAGCGATCTGGGAGGATCGTTCTATACCGATTCGAAACGCAATGGCGCCTATATGCGGGCGATTATCACCGATACCATGTATCAGGAATTTGCTGAGGCCGGCACGTTTCTTAATTCACCCGGTGCCGGGGTTAAAGACCTGCTTGCCGATGCCTTGATTACGCGAATCGACGGTACCTACTCGACATTGCCCGATAAAGCGAATCGGGCTATTGCCGGTGTCGGCATGGGCGGCTATGGCGCCTTTCGGGCGACCCTGGAAAGCGATCTGTTTGGTTCGGTTTCGGCTGTTAATGCCCCTCTTGATTTCGATGGTCTCGGCGGCGGCGGCTTTATTACCCTGATCAATCAGCTGGCACCGGGTGGTGACATTGACAACATCGACACGGCACTGGGTGATCCGAGCATGTCGTTAGTCGTGACGGCGGCCTCGGCCTTTACGCCGAATACCGTCGATTTTGATGTCGATTACCTGTTCCTGAATGCCTTCGGTGTCGTTTCGCTGGCGATCGATTCTTCAACTATTGAGACGGCCATCCCGACACCATTTGCCACCGATATCTCCCTCCAGACGAGCCATAATGTGCATCTTCCGGTCATGCCGACCGGCGGTCTCAATTCAACCGTGTTTGGTGTCTGGCGCGATAATCATGATATCGCCAGTCTGTATGCTGCGGCCGATGCCTCCCGGCAGTCTGACTTCGACAATCTCCCGAAGTTCCTCGTCAAATCCGAGGGCGCCGAGTTTTACTACAACCAGCAAATGGACGGCTTTATGGAATTTTTGCAGAACAGCGGGAGTATCACGAATTATTCCATGATGGGATTCCGTGGCAATGACCTGTTGCAGGGGACATCAGCATTATTTATCAATGATCTCCTTGAAGACCTGTTGATTTTCCATTCGGATAACTTTGATGTTCCGGACATTCTGGACTGATTCGTACCAGACATAGGTAAGCCATAGACGGCCAGGTGACGCACTCACCTGGCCGTTTTTCCTGAGGGTAGCAGATATGAGTTATGATATCATCTCGATCGGTGCCCATCCCGACGACGTCGAAGTCGGTTCCGGCGGGGTATTGATCAAGGCCGCCCGGGCCGGGTATCGAGTGGGTATAATCTATCTGACCGCCGGTGAAATGGGTACCGGCGGGGATACCGAAACCCGGAGCCGTGAGGCCGCTGATGCTGCCGCAAAGATGGGCGCCGACCTGATCAAAACCTATGACTGGGGCGATGCGGCGCTGGTTGACGATCTTGAAAAACGGGCTTTTCTGGCCGCCGATATCCGCGCCTGCCGGCCTCGCGTCATTCTCTGCCCGACGCCGCAGGTTGGCCACGGGCGCCGTCAGTCGCATCCGGATCATGTCGCAGCCGGAGTCATTACTATCAATGCCGCCAATTTGGCTTCGTTGAAGAAGGCCGGAATCGATGGCGAACCCTATACTGTTGCTCGCATTTTCCACTTTTTCCTTCCCCCGGGAATGGAGCCTGATTTTGTTGTGGATATCACCGATGCCTTCGACGACTGGATTAACGCTCTCAAAGCGCATAAAAGCCAGTTTCTTAATCCGGAAAAATCACATAATTATCTCGATATTCTGGAAAGTCTGGCCCGTCAATATGGTATCCTGGCGGGGGTAAAATACGCCCAGGGGTTTAAGGCCGATCAGACTCCGGTTATTGACGATATCCTCGAACTGGCTCTGGTGGAACGATTTTAATGTCTTATTGTTATGCAAAAGGCGACCACAGCCGGACCGACCGGGAAAACAGCCCCGGCCGGAGTTAATCCGGCGGGCCGAAAAAACGAAAATCCTGACGTAACTCGTTGTCAGGCATAAATTTTTGAGCATAGAAAGTGCTTGACACCGAATAACCAATTGCTTACTTTGATACGCTATGATGCTGAATTTGCGGGAAATCCGGGACTTCCCGGCCCGTGTGAAGTTGGAAGAAGACGCCTCCTTGCTGGGTATCGATCAACCCGGTCTGACCCTGCAGGGCAAGGTCTTTGTCAACATCGAGATAGTTCGGTCTGATTATTTCTATTACGGAAACGGCCAGGCCGAATGCGCGGCGCGTTTTGATTGCAGTCGCTGTCTGGAGCCCTTCGATGTCACCTTGATCGGTGAAGTCGAATTTTCGATTCAGGAGGTCGGCGACTTTAACAAGGTGT
The DNA here is from genome assembly GCA_964526635.1 of uncultured Ignavibacteriales bacterium. GTDB lineage: Bacteria > Zixibacteria > MSB-5A5 > GN15 > JAAZOE01 > CAZGLR01. The sequence continues at coordinate 8,914 of CAZGLR010000034.1, forward strand.
CTCGCGACGATATTCCGGATACGGAAATATTGATGCCGGCCGGAGAGGAAAAGGTTGATATCTCTGGTCCAATTCGTGAATCGTTGCTGCTTGAGATACCGTTGAAACCGTTGTGCTCGGAATTGTGCCGGGGATTGTGCCCACGCTGCGGTGTTAATCGAAACGAGACCGAATGCGAGTGTCGGGAGGAAGAACCCGATCCGCGATGGGATGCCCTCCGCAAACTGAAAAGGTAAGTGCGAACGAATCGGGTAAGATTGAAAGGACGAGAGAGTCATGGCTGTTCCGAAAAGGAGACATTCCCGCGCCCGTGGCCGCAAACGCCGGACCCATTGGAAATTGCAGCCGCCGACGGTCGTTGATTGCAAAAACTGTCATCAGCCCAAACTGGCGCATCATATCTGCCCCAGTTGCGGTTTTTACAAGGATGCTGTGGTAGTCGAGCCCGAATAAGATGCGGACGCGACTTATAGATAAGCAAGACGGATAGGTAAATGCTGAAACTGGCCCTTGATGTCATGGGCACGGATATGGGTCCGGGTGAAATCATCGGCGGCGGCATACAGGCCGCCGAATTTCTGGCCGGACGCGCCGGTATTGTGCTGGTCGGACGCAAAGACGTCATCGAACGGGAATTGTCCGAATATCGCAGTGTCCCTGACAACATTGAAATACATCACGCCGCCGAAGAGGTACGGATGACCGACTCGCCGGCTGACGTCGTGCGACGCACGGATACGTCAATCGCCGAGGGGGTCCGCCTGCATCGCGACGGCAAGGTTCAGGCTTTCATTTCGCCCGGTAATACCGGCGCGGTGATGGGCACGGCCGTGCTGCAACTGGGTCGCCTGCGTCATGTCAAGCGACCGGCAATCGCATCGTTTTTCCCGGCTATCGACAAGCGGACGGTGGTCGTGCTGGATGTCGGCGCCAACGCCAAATGCAAGCCATTGAACCTGTACCAATTCGCTATCATGGGCGAGATTGTATCCGGCAATGTCTGCGCCCATACCAATCCACGGGTCGGATTGCTGAGTATCGGTGAGGAGCGCAGCAAAGGCAATGACCTGATTGTCGAATCGCATCGACTCCTGGCTCATGATACCGAAATCAACTTTGTTGGTAATGTTGAAGGACGGGATATTCTCATGGGCAAGGCCGATGTTGTCGTTACTGACGGCTTCGTGGGCAATGTCGTTTTGAAGTTTGCCGAGTCGATCGAGGGCTTCCTGACCACCTCGATTCGTCGCCAGATTTCCAAAAACCTCTTTTCCCGTGCGGGAGCGTTTCTCATGGCGCCGTTTTTGCGCCGGTTGAGAAACTCCTTCGACTATTCTGAGGTTGGCGGCGCCCCGCTGATGGGTGTCAATGGTGTCGTGATTATCTGTCACGGTTCGTCATCAAGCAAGGCCATCCGACAGGCGATCAGTGTCGCCTGTGAGATGATTGACCGCAATATTAATGAGAAAATCGAAGCTGCTCTGGAACGGAGTCAGGCTGCGGTTTCGGCTGCGCTGAATGGGAACGGCGCCAATGGCGGATAAATCCCACGATTGCCGGACATGGAACACACCCGCATGAAGAAAGCCAGAATATCGGCTATTGGTTCATATGTGCCCGAACAAGTTTTGACCAATGCGCAATTGGAGCAGATGGTTGATACGTCCAATGAATGGATCTGTGCCCGGACCGGTATCCGCGAACGGCGTCTGGCTGCCGATAATCAGGATACCAGCGATCTGATTGTTCCGGCTGCATTAAAAGCCCTCGAGGGCGCCGGAAAAACAGTCGATGATATCGATTTGTGTATTGTCGGTACGGTCACACCCGATTTTCGGTTGCCGTCGGCGTCCTGTATCGTCCAGAAAAAAATGCGACTTTTCAACGCCGCCACGATGGATGTCGTCGCCGCCTGTGCCGGCTTTATCCATGGTCTCTCGATTTCCCAGGCCTATATTGCCACCGACATGTTCAAATGCATCCTGCTGATCGGCGCCGAGAAGCTCAGTACGGTCACCAATTACGAAGATAGGAACACCTGCATTCTTTTCGGCGATGGCGCCGGGGCGGCGGTGATCGAGCCCTCGGACGACGGACGCGGGATTCTGGCAACGTATCTGCACAGCGACGGCAGGCTCGATGAACTGCTGAACATACCGGCCGGCGGCGCACATTTACCGTATGGTCGCAATGGTCACCACGACAGCGCTCTGCATTTCATTCACATGCAGGGCAACGAGGTCTTCAAGCATGCGGTGCGCCACATGGGCGATTCGGCCCAGCGAGTGCTGGATCTGGCCGGACTGACAATCGCTGATGTCGATCTGCTGGTACCGCATCAGGCCAACATTCGGATAATTCAGGCCACGGCCAAACGACTCGGCATGCCGTGGGAAAAAGTCTTTATGAATATCGACAAAGTCGGCAATACCTCGGCAGCGTCGATTCCGCTCGCACTCGATGATGCTGTGCATTCCGGTCGCCTTAAACAGGGCGACGTGGTCCTGAGCGCGGCCTTCGGCGGCGGTTTAACCTGGGGAGCATCCCTGATTCGCTGGTAATGTCTTATGAGTAAAACAGTCATCGTATTTCCCGGACAGGCGTCACAATATGTCGGCATGGGTAAAGATTTGTACGAGGCCTCGGACACGGTCAAAGGATATTATCGCCTGGCCTCCGATCTGCTCGGCGATGATTTGGCGAAGATCTCATTCGAGGGTCCCGCCGAAACACTGAAACGGACACTGTTCACGCAACCGGCGATTCTGGTTCATTCCCTGGCGGCAGTAGCCCTCCTGGGTGATACTCTGCCGAAGTTTGCCTATGCCGCCGGGCACAGTCTGGGCGAGTATGGGGCGCTTACCATCTGTGGTGCTTTGACCCCCGAGGAGGCCATCACCGCTGTCTGCACACGGGCGCGTTTGATGGAAGAAGCCTGTCAGGCCAATCCGGGAACAATGGCCGCGATATTGGCGTTGCCGGAAGATAAGTTAAAAGATATTTGTGATCAGGCCTCGATAGTCGGCGTGGTTACTATGGCCAATATCAACTCCGGCGCCCAGGTGGCGATTTCGGGTGATATCAACGCAGTCGAAAAGGCTTGTGAACTGGCCAAAGAGGCCGGCGCCAAGCGGGCTATTATGCTTGAGGTCGGCGGGGCGTTTCATTCGCCGCTGATGGCCCCGGCCGGTGAGGGGATGGCGGCGTGTCTCGATCAATTGAAAATCAAGGATGCCACTCCCCCGGTGGTGGCCAATGTGACTGCGGCTCCGGTACGTGCGGCCGCTGAAATCAAACGATTACTGGTGGAACAGATTACTGCGCCGGTTCGCTGGCGGGATACCATGTCGTTTTTTGCCGGGGAGGCGATTGAGACAATGATTGAAATAGGTCCCGGCAAGGTACTGACCGGTCTGGCCCGACGCGAGATGCCGGGCGTGGAATTGATCAATATCGATACGCTGGCCGATGTGGAGAAAATTTCAGCGAATGTAGAATAGCAGGAAGGCAGTATGAAACCATTGGAGGGAAAAACCGCCCTGGTGACCGGATCGGCACGGGGTATTGGAAAATCTATAGCCGAAATGTGTGGCGCTCGCGGGGCTAATCTCGTAATTTCGGATATTATGGCTGAGGAGGCCGAAAAGACTGCCGCCGAACTGGCCGGGAAGGGATACCGTACCCTGGCGGTCGGTTCCGATGTTACTCGGGCCGATCAGGTCAAAGACCTCATCGATAAGACGCTGGAGATTTTCGGCTCTCTTGATATTCTCGTCAACAATGCCGGGATCACGCGCGATGCGTTGCTGATTCGGCAGACCGAGGATAACTGGGATATGGTCATGAATGTTAATCTCAAGGGAGCATTCATGATGTCTCAGGCGGCGGCTCGGGTCATGATGAAAGCCCGATCGGGGAAAATAATAAACATTTCGTCAGTGGTTGGTTTGATGGGCAACGCCGGACAGGCAAATTATTCCGCCTCGAAAGCGGGTCTTATCGGGCTGACCAAATCGTTGGCCAAGGAATTGGCCGGTCGTAATATTACTGTAAACGCAGTTGCGCCGGGATATATCGCAACCCAGATGACCGATGAGGTTTCGGAGGCAGCCAGAGAGGCGTTTCTCTCTGTCATCCCGCTCAAGCGTGCCGGTACTCCCGAGGATGTTGCTCGGACGGTAGCCTGGCTGGCCTCACCTGATGCTGATTATATCACGGGTCAGGTGGTGCAGGTCGATGGCGGTATGTTGATGTAAACCTGGAAATGTCGAACCAAGATACTGGTATGGTAAGAAGGAGTTGGCAATGTCATCTATCGAAGAAAAAGTCAAAGAAATCATTATGGACAAACTGAACGTGACGGCGGAACAGGTTACCGATGATGCCTCATTTGTTGAAGATCTCGGTGCTGATTCACTCGATCAGGCGGAACTGGTACTGGCCCTGGAAGATGAATTCTCGTTGCAGATTTCGGACAAGGACTCAGAAAGCCTGCTTACGGTCGGTAATGCGATCGAATATATTAAAAACAATGCAAAATAAGTTTTGCAGGGAAGCGCTTCATTTATGAGACACAGGGTTGTGATAACGGGATTGGGGGCCGTAACACCGCTGGGAAATACTGTCGATGAGTTCTGGCAGGGCCTGTTAGCGGGCCGGTCGGGAGTCGTCTCGGTACCAGAGCTGGAAGCGGCGGGTGTAGCCACCACGATTGCAGCGCGGGTCCGGGAATATGATCCGGAGCAGTATATCGATCGCAAACAGGCTCGGCGCCTTGATCCCTGCCAGCAGTTCTGTCTCGGTGCCGCCCAGATGGCATTCGATGACGCCGGGCTGGGTGACGCCGATCTTGATCTCGATCGTTGCGGTGTCATCATGGGGTCGGGGATTGGCGGACTTCATACGCTGGAGGACCAGCACAAGGTCCTCCTCGATCGCGGACCTTCTCGTATTTCGCCATTTTTTATCCCGATGATGATAATCGATATGTGCGCGGGTTTGACAGCCATGCGGTACAACTTTCGCGGTCCTAACTACGGGACTGTTTCGGCCTGTTCGTCATCGGCGCATGCCATCGGCGAAGCCTATCATGCCATTCAGCGGGGTGATGCCGATGTCATGATAACCGGTGGTTCGGAAGCCACCATTACACCGCTGGCGATGTCGGGCTTTTGCTCAGCACGTGCGGTGTCGCGCCGCAATGCAGAACCCGAAAAGGCCAGCCGCCCGTTCGATAAGGAACGCGATGGTTTCGTTATGGGCGAGGGTGCCGCGGTTCTGATCATGGAGTCGTTGGAGTCGGCTAAGGCCCGCGGGGCGCGGATTCATGCTGAGATGATCGGCTTCGGTATGAGTTGCGATGCGCATCACATGACTGCGCCATTACCCGATGGCGGCGGCGCGGCGCGGGCGATGAAACTGGCCCTGGCTAATGCCGATATCGAGCCGTCGTCTGTTGAATACATCAACAGTCATGGTACCGCCACCGATCTGGGTGATATCGCGGAGACAAAAGCCATCAAGACCATATTCGGCGAACATGCCTATTCGCTGGCGGTCAATTCGACGAAATCGATGGTTGGCCATTTACTCGGCGCTGCCGGAGCTGCTGAGGCTATTGTGACAATCAAGTCGATTCAGGAAGGACGGGTGCATCCGACTATCAATCTCGATACGCCTGATCCGGAATGCGATTTGGATTATGTCCCGCATGCCTCACGGGAACAAAACATTACCCATGCGGTGTCGAATTCCTTCGGATTCGGAGGTCACAATGCCAGCCTTGTGTTTGCCAAAATGTAATTACTAAACTGGACACATGGATTTTTGGTCGCGGCTTAAGGATGTTTTTGGCAGCAGGAAGCCTGTCGAGGGCGATGGGCTTCCGGATGAACTGCAGGAGAAAATCGGGTATCACTTTAATAATCCCGACTTGCTCCGCAAAGCTATGACCCACCGCTCCTATATTCGCATTCAGGATGATCCCCGGCATCTTTCCAACGAACGGCTCGAATTTCTCGGTGACTCGGTCCTGGGGCTGGTGGTTGCCGATTACCTGTATCATAAATACCCCAACAAACTGGAAGGCGGGTTGACCAAGGATAAGTCGCTTCTGGTCAACGAGGGCACCCTGCACCGTACTGCTGAATTGATAGATCTCGGCCGTCATCTGTATATGTCCCTCGAAGAGGAGAAAGCCGGCGGCCGGCACCGTCCTTCAATCACTGCCGATGCGTTCGAGGGGCTGGTCGGAGCGATGTATCTCGATGGCGGCATTGAGGCGGTGAAGCCGTTTATCAAACGGGTCCTGTTGTCGCAATTCGATGAGTTGATTGCCGATAAATCATTTCGAAATTACAAGGGCGACCTGCTGGAATATCTCCAGGCCCGGGGAGAGATGATGCCGCGGTATGAGGTCATCAAGGAAGCCGGCCCGGACCATGACAAGACATTTACCGTTGGCGTCTACGGCGACGGCAAGATGCTCGGCAAGGGCGTGGGATCGTGCAAAAAGGACGCCGAACAGCAGGCTGCCGAACGGGCGCTTCGTCAGCTCAAAGAAGAGGCTAAAGATTTAAGTCAATGAATTGACAGATTCGCCTCGACGCATTAGATTCCCCTACAATAGAAAGAATTGATTTTACTGTGGCTCGATCCGGCCGATGGGAGGCAATAATGAAAATTGTGGTGATCATCAAACAGGTTCCCGAAATCGAACTGGTCCGCGTGGACGAAAGTGCCGGCAAAGTTGCCCTGCCGTCCGGCCCCGGCGTGGTGAATCCGTTTGACGAGTATGCCATCGAAGAGGGCTTGAAGATCAAGGAACAGACGGGTGGTACGGTCATCGCCCTGACAGTCGGCTCCGAACGCGCGCAATCGGCACTGCGACAGGCGCTCTCGGTGGGCGTCGATGAGGCTGTCCTGGTCACCGATCCTGCCTTTGAAAACTCCGATCAGCAGGCGACAGCCAGAATACTGGCTGCGGCAATCAAGAACATCGGTGATGTCAACCTGGTACTTGCCGGCAAACAGGCGGTGGATATGGATGCCGCCGAAGTTCCCGGCGCCCTGGCGGCCTTTCTCGACTGGCCGCAGGTGATGTTCGTCAAGAAAACAGTCTCCGTTTCCGATCAGAAAATCGAAGTTCAGCGAACGACGGAAGAGGGATACGACAATGTTGTGACGCCATTGCCGGCGGTTGTCTCGGTGGTTAAGGAAATCAATGAACCCCGGCTGCCGTCACTGAAGGGCAAAATGAAAGCCAAAAAGGCACCGATTACCCAATGGTCCGCTGCTGATATCGGCGTCGATGCCGGTGGGGTCGGTCAATCATCACCATCCAAACAGCTCGCGGCGATGTCACCACCGCCCCGGCAAAAGGGTGAGATACTCGCGGGTGAAACATCGGAAGAAATTGTCGATACCCTGATTAAGAAACTGCGCGACACCCAGGTTTTGTAGGATGTCTTCCCATCCTCGGATAATTTTGAACAGTAGGGGAGTTCGCGTAAAAAAGTGCTTGCTTCGCCTTGGGTGTTTTATTTATTCCGTGTGGAAGAAATCGATTGATCACCGCATCAGTGTAGGGTCCAGTCTATGCAGTGTGAGTTTTGTGGGGAAGAAATAGAAGGCCAGCCGATCCAGCGCGATGGTATGAATTTCTGCAGCATTGAATGTTCCGATTTGATGGAAAGCGGGGAGCATACCCCTCTCGACGGCGAGGAAATCCTGAAAGACCCCGATGAAATCGATGATGAAGAATACGACGGTTTCGAGGAAGATGACGACGAGAACGACGACAACGGTGATTTCGACATCGACGACGAGATAACCGGCGGCAAGTCGCGGCGAGACGTCGGTTTCAGTGACGATTTCTACGACGACGAATCCGGGTATTAGGTCGAAGGGAGTAACGGAAAGTCGACGCTTCGCCTGCCAGCATCCCGGTGAAACTGTCCTATCAGTCAGATAGCAGATATCAATGCGCTATGGATGATCGCGGGTTATAACATATGCTGTCGTTTCTTTATATTCTCGCGGTACTACTTCTGGCAGGGGTTTTCCTGCTACTGCTTTCGCGGACAGTTCTGCGTATCAGGTATGATGATGGTGATTTTGGTGTCGCCCTGACCACGGTCGGGTGCGGCATTTTTTACGAGTATTCTGCCGGCACGCCGGGTATCCAGCTTTTCGGGTGGCGTATTCGTATCAAGGTAAGACAAAAAAAGCGGCCGCAACCCGAGTCCCGGAAGAAAGTATCGCCGCCGCCCCCAACAGAAAAGAAGCCGACCCCGAAAGCCAAAAAGGTCGAAAAAAAGAAACAAAAACGGCGACTGGGTAAACTGCCACTTCGAACCTACGTACAACTTGCTAAGGCCGGGTTGCTTTTTTTTGCGCGTATGCTGGCCCGGGTGAGAATGGATGATTATCACCTGACGGCTCAACCGGTGGTGGCCAATCCCGCCCTGGCGGGTATGACGTTTGGGTGGAGTCAGGCGATGAGCGGGATGTTCCCCGGCCTGAGGGAGCATGTGGCATATGATCCAATCTATGTAACCGGCCAGAGTTCATATTCCGGATCACTGCAGATTTCGATTGCAAACAGGAGTATCGTGTATGTCGTCTACCGCTTCATTCGCGATCTGCCGATAAGCATATTGATAAAACGATTGATTTTAAAGCGAGGTAACTGATGGCCAACAGTGTCATGGAAGTTATTACCGGTATTGTCGGGGAACTCAAGCAAATCGCCTCATCCGATGCCATCATCGGTGAAGCCGTTACCGTGGGCGATCGGACAGTTATCCCCATTGTCAAAGTATCGGTCGGATTCGGCGCCGGCGGCGGCGAGGGATCACAGGAGAAAACCGGCAGCGGATTCGGCGCCGGTGGGGGCGGCGGTGCGGTTATCGAGCCGGCGGCGTTTATTATAATGGATAAAGATGGTGTCTCCCTGCTGCCGACCAAACCCGGTAAAATCGACAGTATTATCGAAGCGATTCCGGGTGTCTTCAACAAGCTCATGAAACTCAAGGACAAATTTGAAAAGTCCGGCAAGGAAGGCAAGAAGGGCAAAGACGGCGAAAGCGGTGATGAATCGTCGGAGTCAGACGTCTCTCATGACGAGGATATCGAACAATAATAAATTTCGGCAGCCGTTCTACCGGCTGTCGCATTCTTGCGACCTGTCATGACTGATTCCGAGAGACCGTTTGAGATGCCGATCGACGGCACTCTTGATTTGCATCTGTTCGCGCCGCGCGATGTGAAAAACGTCGTCCTCGACTATATCGACGCCTGCCTTGAGCGGCGTATCTATCACGTGAGAATTGTCCACGGCAAAGGGATCGGGGTCCAGCGGGAAATTGTCCGTTCACTTCTGGAAAAACATCCGGCGGTAGCCGACTACCGCAGCGAGGGCGGGTCCGGTGGCGGCTGGGGGGCGACCGTCGTGGACCTCAAGGCACAGGATCACTCCTCTGACAATTCCAAAGGGTAGTTTCTGCTGTGGAATAATGAGTGGGTATTCTCAGGCAGCACTGTTCTCTTTACTAAAAGCGAAACACGATCTGCACCATATGAAGGCTGGCCAACCGCCCATCAGGACCGAGGGCCGTTGATGAAAACACCCGAGCTCCCACCTGCTGCTGCGTTTCGATCATCCCGCCGACAGCCGCTCCGACAACTGCCCCGAGAAGTCCCAGCGGTACGGCATCGTCAAAATGCTCGAGCAATCCCTTATTTTTGTCATCGCCGAACAGATAGAAGGCATAACTGGTAAGAAATAATGCTCCGCCACCGATAGCCATGCCGTCGACAAAATGGTCCCGGGCAAGGTAGGCGTCAGTGATTTCATTTTTCATCACCGCCCTGAGATTTCCGGTTTTTTCTTTCAGCAGAATCGCATCGTCTTTGTCCCTGAGCCATTTGCCTTTATAGATCGAACCATCTTCGTGGTGCACGTAAAAGATCTTCCCAATCCTGGTCTCGTCGGCATGCAGATATCCCGGCAGATGCAGACACACGATTAGTAAGATTACAACGGCTGCACATGCTTTAAGTGTGCCCATTTTTTCCTCCCGGTTTGTTATGATCATTATACCGAATGTATGGCGATTTATCAAATGGGACAATTACATATAGAAGCGGCCATCTTTACAAGAAAGACGGCCGCGTGAATCATATATCCAATCTAAGAATGCTATTTCAGCATTATCATTTTGCGGGTGATAGCGTCATTGTCGAAGCGCACCCGATATAAATAGATGCCGCTGGCGACCGGCTTGCCATTGTCGTCGGTACCGTCCCAGATAACCTGCTGTTCACCGGCCGGAAGGCGATTGTCGTGCACAACAGCAACCCGCTGACCGACGATATTAAAGACTTCGACGCTGACATCCCCGGCCCGGGGGAGACTGAAAGCGATGGTGGTCGATGGATTAAACGGGTTCGGATAGTTCTGGTAAACCATAAGTTGACGCGGCAGCGGCGAGTCATCGAAATCATCATCGGTATCGGTCAACACCGCATACCGTGCTTCAGCCTGGGTGGCATTGGCCAGAAAATCGAGCCAGTCGGGACCGCCGACGATAGCAAAGGCAGCCGTATCGGTTTCGCCCGGGGCGAGTGAAAATGGCCCGGTTGTTACCGTGTGGGCGACTTCGCCCAGATCGGAAGTTTGCGCATAATTGTCGAACAATCCCAATGATTTGTTTTGTTCAGAAAAGCGGCCATCCCAGATTTCGGAGAAGAAATCATAAACACGGTAATTGACCATGCCCTCATCGTTTACAATTTTCACCCCACGGAATGATTGCGAATCGGCGCCATTTTCATAAAAGATGTATCCGAGATCATCGCCGGGCACATAATCACCGAGATTCAGCGATGAAGTCGTCGTGGCGTTGAGCGGAATATCCCAATCCATAAACAGCCCTACCCGCAGATCACTGATTGTGGAATCTGATCGGTTGGTGATGATATACTCGACGATAATGTAATCATCATCAGGCGGATTGGCCCAGGCGAAGGTATTCTGGCGGACCTCCACGCCGATCGGGCTTTCGGCCCGGCTGTCGTCGAATAGGCATGTCGTGGCCTGATCAACAAAGGGAATCGCGATTTCGGTAATTGAACCACCCGGCAGGACTTTGAAATCGTTATCCGGTTCCACAATGAAGTTCTGGGCGCAATCGGAAATATGCTCGGCGGCGGTGCCGATCATCAGTGCTCCCTCGTACAGCGTATTGAATGTCTCCGGGGCCAGCTTGAAGCCATCGAAGCCATAGGGGATAAACGAACCCGTCAGGGCATTGCTGGTGGTTGTGCCATGGAATCCGAAAGCGCCATAGTTTGAAATAGTCATCGAGACGTTGTTGATATCAAGATTGAAATAGGACCGTACTCCGGGACTGCCGACGAAGAAATTCAGGCGTTTGACATACTGCTGAGTGGTGTTTTCAAAGACAGTCATATCCAGCGAATAAAACTGCCCGGTGGTGAGGGCATCGGAAAAAATAAGATCGAGGGTTGGTGTCCCCGTTACGATTGCGCCATTTGTAATATCGCCGAAGGTAATCTGAGTTGTGCCAAGCGACACGCCGGCGTCAGGATTGGAGAATTCGACATAGACATCAGAGGCCAGCGGCCCGATATTTTTTATCTCGAGCGTGAGATTAAGCGTATCGCCGGGATATATGTCGCCATAGGCCAGATTTTCCACCTGTAGATTCGGTGTTGAAATAGGTGAAACAAGATCAAGGGCGGCAATGATGTCGATCATGCCCCAGCCATAGAGAATATCCGGTCCGGGTTCACCGAGGTCGATAGCCGAGTTCAGCAGAGCATTTTTTATTTCATCGACGGTCGCATCGGGATTCTTCTGGCGCAAGATCGCCACAGCACCCGCAACATGCGGCGCCGCCATGGAGGTGCCATATCGGTTAGCGTAGGTGCCACCCGGCAGGGCCGATCGAATGGTATATCCCGGCGCGCTGACATTGGGCTTGATCGAAACACTGTCGCAATCCGAGGGTCCCCGCGATGATCCGAATGATCCTGACCACAGGGTTGAATCATCGACCCGCAGGTTGCCGACCGCAAAACTGGTCAGGGAATCATCGGCGCGGTTGGCGGGATTGCGGATACTCAAAGTATCGCGTTCATTGCCGGCGGCAAAGATATTGACAATACCCAGGGCTTCCAGATTATCGATAGCCTCCCAGAAAATATCGCTGCAACCGATTCCGGGTACACCCCAACTGTGATTGATGACATCGGGAAGATCGGTTACTGTATTCGGATCGCCATCGGGATCAGCCGCCCACTGGAAGGCCTCGAAAATCGATGATCCGGGAACGTCGATGGCTACGGCTGCAATCCAGTCGGCGCCCGGGGCGACGCCGATAGTATCGCCGGTGGCATCGTCGTGACCGACGATAATACCCATTGTATGGGTGCCATGTTCATTCGATGGCGTATTGGCGAACGCGTGCGGCACTGTGCTGCTGTCAACGGGCGAGAACCAGCACTGTTGCCACGGATAGCCCTTGTTACCGCGATAGTTATCATCGAGGGCCGGATGGAGGGCATCGACGCCTGAATCGAAGTTGCAGACCAGCCGCCCGGAACCATCGTACCCCAGCGCCCAGGCCGAATCAGCGTTAACCATAGCGAGATTCGGTTCCACTCCGACCAGTGCTTTGGTGTTGCTGCTTGATTTTACGCTCGGTAGCGGCGGGCTCGAGATTTCGGGGTAGAGATGAATATCATCGATCTGCGGCATCGCCGCCAGTTGATCGATTGCATCCGCGCGGACGTCAGCCTCGATAATATTGGTCACCCAGAAAGATTTCACGTTTTGTGCCCGGCCGGATGCTGTCATATCGCTTAATAGAGTATTGATCTCGGCCTGAGAATATGCCGCAAGTGTTTTTAGTTGTTCGATACCGATGCGATGACGATCAGAACGCAGCCGGTACTCGGATACCAGATTGGCTTTGAAGGCGGCGGCATTATGATCTGAGCGGGGACGAATGACAACTCTGACGAAATCATCACCTGAAGATTTTGTAAGGTGATCAGCCAGTTGTTCCGTGACGACACCCGCAAAGACTTGAGGGATAGTGACGATAACCAGGATAGTGACAATCGCAAATACCTGTTTATAGCGTGACATATGATCTCCCAAATAAGTAACCGGCACTATCGACGGGCCAATTATATGACCTGCCCCCGGTAAGTGATTGTTTCAACCATTTCGGGCCCGATATGTGGTTTTTGCAGGTGCCGTCGGCCGGACCCGGTGCCAGAATTTATCTTACTACATGACGAACCGCGTCTAAGTTTGCGCCAATGAAATTGGCAGAGCGCATCTTAGAAATAACAAAATGTTTGCCCGGAGGCAATTAAATTGACCGCAAACTCAGGTGGTTATAGCCATTTTTACTGCCGATTGGAAGAACATTTTTGTATTATAACATTCATTAATATTATCGTGGACCGGATATGAGTTTACTGGATATTCTGGCGATCGCCGTCGGGTTGGCGATGGATGCGTTCACTGTGGCGATGGCGGTCGGTCTGCATCTGTCAAAGAATGATCGGATTGGTCCCAGGCAGTATTTTCGCCTGGGGTTTCATTTCGGGTTATTTCAGTTCCTGATGCCGATTATCGGCTGGCTGGCCGGTAGCACAGTCGCCGATTATATCCATCAATACGCCCACTGGGCGGCACTTATTCTCTTGTCGTACATCGGGATAAAGTTGATTGTCGATAGTCGTGGAGAGGAATCATATTCATTAAAAGACCCGACCCGTGGCTATTCGCTGGTTGTGCTATCTACAGCGACATCAATCGATGCACTGGCCACCGGCTTGTCGCTGGCGTTCCTGGGAACGGGAATAATTTATCCGTCGATTTACATCGGTATTGTTGCCGGGTTATTCACTCTGGTCGGTTTGTATATCGGCGGGCGCATTGGTTTGCGCTGGCGGTCTCGCCTTGCCTGGCTGGGGGGACTGATTCTTATAGGTATTGGTCTCAAAATCGTTATTGAACGCTATCTATTGTAGTATGTATGCTGTGATTGTGCGCTTATAAAGACCCTTTTTGGCAACCTAATTCCATCTGAACCGTCGAATATATATGCCCGGTCGTCTGAGAATTTCATACCACCGGTACCTGTGCGAAACAAGCACATCGATTTTTCGTAAAGAATGACTGGCAGGGCAATAGGCAAATTATCACGCCAGATAGATGGAGTAGCTGATGATCAAGAAAATAACGGTCGGTTTTATTCTGGTGGTGATCGTGGCAGCGGTCATTTTTTTCGCCACGAAAGGATCGGCCTCAAAGGAAAGTGACTACAAGACACTTGCCGCCGAACGCGGATCGATTATTGACAAAGCCCTTGCGGTCGGGACAATCGTACCCCGCCATGAAATCGCAGTCAAATCCAAAATTTCCGGAATCGTCAAAAAGATTCATGTCGAAATCGGCGATCCGGTTGAAATCGGCGATCCGCTGATCGATATCGCCCCCGATCCCACTCCACTCGAATACGCCCAGACAAAGCGAGACCTGGAAATAAGCGAAGTGACGTTTGAAAACGCCGAGCGCGACCTGGAACGGGTCAAGACTCTCCTCGAGAAGAATCTCATTTCCGATCAGGAATACGAAAACACCAAGGCCAAGTACGACGAGTCCAAGTTGCGGCTAAGTCTGGCCCAGGAACGCCTTGAATTGATCGAAAGCGGACAGGCCACGATCGCCAATCGCATTGTCGAAAATGTCGTCAAATCATCGGTCAACGGCAAAGTCCTGACCCGTAATGTCAATGTCGGCGATCCGGTAGTTCCGCTGACCAGCTATCAGGCCGGAACGGAAGTAATGACCCTGGCCAATATGGATGATCTCATTTTCAAGGGGCGGGTCGATGAAATCGACGTCGGTAAACTATCCATTGGCATGCCGGTGGAAATTAAAGTCGGGGCGCTCCCTAAATCCGAAGTGACCGGCAAGTTGATGAAAATCTCACCCAAGGCCCGTCAGGAAGATGGCTCCACTGTTTTTGATGTCGAGATTGAACTTGATGAATACGACGGCGGTTTGTTGCGCGCCGGGTATTCGGCCAACGCCGATATCATTATCACCAAAAAGGAAGATATTCTGCTGATTCCCGAACGATTGATCGAATTCGTCAATGATACCTCATATGTCGAATTGCAGGATTCGATAGGGGTGATAACCAAAATTCCGGTTGAAACCGGTCTTTCCGATGGCATCAATATTGAGGTGACCGATGGTCTCGAAGAGGGGGGTATGCTGGTTGAACGTCCGCCCAAAGAAATAACCGGAGAGTAGAGAGAAGATGCTTCCCCTCCAATCGGTAAAACAATTTCTCCGGGATATTCGTCACCAGAAGCTGCGGACGCTGTTGACGATGTTTGGCATCCTCTGGGGCACAGTTTCGATTATTCTGCTGATGGCGTTCGGCACCGGATTGCATCAATATCAGATCAAACGGTTCCGTGGTCTGGGCGATAATATCGCTATTGTCTGGCCGGGTTTGACTTCAAAACCGTGGCAGGGCCTCCCCCGGGGCCGACAGATACGACCCACTGAGGAAGATATCATTAATATCCGGAAGACTGTCCCGGCGATTAGCCGTATTTCTCCCGAGTTTACCGGGTATAACATCCGCCTGAAATCGAATCGCGAGAATCTGGTGACCCGTATCAGCGGTGTCTGGCCGCAGTTTACCGAGATGCGCAATCTCATTCCGCAAACAGGCGGCCGCTTTATCAATGATATGGATATGGATAAAAAACGCCGGGTGATTTTTCTCGGGACCGAACTCGGCGAAAAGCTCTTTCCCGGCGAAGATCCGGTCGGGCAGACACTGCAGGTGCGCGGGGTGCCGTTTGTGGTTGTAGGTGTGATGAAGGCCAAGGATCAGAACTCGTCATATGGCGGCCGTGACACCCGCCAGGCCTGGATACCGTTGTCGACTTTCAAGAGCATGTTCAGCCGGCGGTATCCCAGCAATACTGTTTTGCAAAGCGCCGATGGCTACACTATGGGTCAGGCGCTGGGTGGTGTATATCGCTACATGGCGGCCAAATACAGCTTCGATCCCGACGACAGCGAAGCGCTGTCGGTATGGGACACGACCGAAGGCTTCAAATTCTTCAATGAATTCTTCGGGGCCTTTCGGCTCTTTCTGGTTATTATCGGCTGCTTCACACTCATCACCGGCGGTATCGGGGTAACCAATATCATGAATGTCGTGCTCGAGGAACGCACCAAGGAGATCGGAATCAAAATGGCCCTTGGGGCCAAAAAGGGCGTGATAATGACGCAGTTTCTGTTTGAGACGATTCTATTGACCGGCCTGGGCGGAACACTCGGGTTTCTGATTGCCTGGGGGATTGTCAAAGCGGTTCCCCTTCTGGGATTATCCGAACACCTTGGTGTGCCCACGATTGATATGAAATCATCGATTGCCGCCGTGATCCTGCTGGGGACAGTCGCATTTCTGGCCGGGATATTCCCGGCGCGCCGTGCCGCTACCCTTGAACCGGTCAAGGCGCTGAAACTGTTTTAGCGGGTTGAACAATGAATTTTTCGATTTTATACAACGTCTTCATGCGCGATTTCCGCAAACAGCACAAGCGGATGTTTCTGACCCTGATCGCGATTTTGTGGGGGACGCTTTCGATCATGCTGCTTCTGGCGTTCGGAGAGGGCATGAAAAAGCAGTTCGCGATCAACAACCGCGGCCTCGGCGAGGGTATCGTCATCATGTGGGGCGGCCAGACCACGAAACCGTTTCAGGGTTTCGGAAAAGGCCGAAGGATTCGTCTGGCTCCCGAGGATGTCGGCTATCTCAAACGGCGCATGCCGGAATTGGAAGTCGTTGCCGCTGAATATATTCGCTGGGGCGCGGAAATCCGGTATAAAGATAAGCTTCTGAACGAACGCATCAACGGTGTTCCGCCGGTCTACGAAGATATCCGCAATTTCCGGCCGACTATGGGCGGGCGGATGATAAATGATCTCGATATTGAGCAAAAGCGACGGGTCGCTTTTCTTGGATTTCGTTTAAAAGAACGGCTTTTCGGACCCGAAATCCCGGATGAAGAATGTGTCGGCGAGATGATTTATATCAATGGCTCGCCCTTTACCGTCATCGGTGTCATGGCCGAAAAGATGCAGATGAGTTCCTACCAGGGCCGTGATGCCGATGTGATTGCCATCCCGTTCACGACATTTAATACTATTTTTGCCGATCCCTGGCTCGATAACATGATTCTCAAACCGATGCCGGGGTATTCCTTCAGGGAAATCGAACCGAGGTTGTTTGATGTCATGGGCGCCAAGTATCGCTTCGATCCATCCGATGATCAGGCCTTGTGGACCTGGGATCTGGTCGAAGAATATGAAACGACGCAAAGCGTTATGACCGGCATTCAGATTTTTCTCGGTATTATCGGCGGTCTGACACTCCTGATCGCCGGGGTCGGGGTAACCAATATCATGTATGTCTCGATTCGCGAGCGGACCCGCGAGATTGGCGTGAAAATGGCTGTCGGCGCCCGCAAGACCTACGTACTGGTGCAATTTGTCGTGGAGGCGCTGGGGATAACCTTCTTCGGCGGGCTTTTGGGTATGGCCGTGGCCTATATCATGACCGAGTTGTTCAAAATGATCCCGATTGAATCGGAGGCAATAAACATGATTGGCCGGCCGACAGTCTCGCTCGAAATCGGGATAGCGGTCACAATCATTCTGGGGATTCTGGGCTTTTTTGCGGGATTGTTCCCGGCCCTGAAGGCGGCATCGATTAATCCGACGGAGGCACTGCGCTATGAGTAAGGCAACATCAAATGGCAAAAACATGATCTCCATGCAGAGCATCAGCAAAATATACCATACCGGCAAAGTCACCTTCGAGGCACTGAGCGGGATTGACTGCGATGTCAAGGAGAACGAGTTTGTCGCGATCGTGGGACCGTCGGGATCCGGAAAATCCACATTGATGAACCTGATGGGCTGCCTTGATACCCCCAGCGAAGGCAAATATGAACTCGAGGGACAGCGAGTCGATCGTATGGCCTCAAATCAACTGGCCGAAATCCGCAATCGCAAAGTCGGATTTGTTTTTCAGGCATTCAATCTACTGCCCTATGCCTCGGCCTTTGAAAATGTCGAATTGCCGATGCTGTATGCCGGCATGAACGGCCGCGAACGGCGCAAACGGGTCACCGATCTGCTCAATCGGGTGGGATTGGGTAATAAGCTGGCCAATAAACCGACCGAAATGTCGGGCGGTGAGATGCAGCGGGTGGCGATCGCACGCGCGCTGGCCAATAATCCCAAGCTGATTCTGGCCGATGAACCGACTGGTAACCTCGATACCAAATCCGGTGCGGAGATTATGAAAATATTCCATCAGCTCTGGAATTCGGGACATACAGTCATCATGATCACGCATGATATGAACCTGGCCAATGCCTGCGAAAGAGTGATAAAACTCAAAGACGGCAAAATATACAATGGCAACGGCAGTATGATGACCTCGCAGGTCGGAGCGCCATCGACAGTCAAAATTGACGACAATAACTGAACTGACATACCCTTTATATTATGATCCTCCCCGAAGGCCCGGTAATGAACTGGCCGGGCCTTTTTCCACCTGTCAAATCAGGGGCGTATTGCGTATGTAGAAGGGATGTCAGAATACCAACCGCAGGACATCCCGGCCCTTAACCAGTGGAAAAACCGCACGATGGCGTATGATGTCGAGCTCGAGAGCCGTATCGACGAATTACTGGCCGCTCAGGATGGTTTGGCCAAGCGCAAGATGTTCGGCGGCTTGTGTTATACGATCAACGGCAACATGTGTTGCGGCATCATGGGCGACAGACTCATGGTCCGCATCTGCCCGGATGAGTATGACGCTCTTCTCAAACGCACCTTCGTCGAACCGGCAGCGTTCAAGAACAATAAGCCGATGCGGGGGATGGTTTTCGTCCGGCCTGAGGGCATTCGCCGCAACGGCAGTTTGAGCAAATGGCTGGCCAAGGGCGTGGCCTTCGCGGGCTCCCTGCCGGCGAAGTAATAAGTATATAAATAACCGTAATACTAATATTTTCAAAATTTCAATTTTTGCGCTGGGGCTTGACTACAACGGCCGCTCAAGTATATTCTATATCGGCGTCTAAGGCGTTTATTGCGGGCTGGGGCTTGACTACAACGGCCGCTCAAGTATATTTGTGGTGCGAAGCATCATATTTACATTGAAGCTGGGGCTTGACTACAACGGCCGCTCAAGTATATTTTTTGGCGATGAATTTATCGTATACCCACAGCTGGGGCTTGACTACAACGGCCGCTCAAGTATATTTATCCCCTATTATATAATATGGTCGGAACTGCTGGGGCTTGACTACAACGGCCGCTCAAGTATATTGGCAAACCCGCCTACCCCTTGATGATGTTGGCTGGGGCTTGACTACAACGGCCGCTCAAGTATATTACGACGGGCGCGTGATGCTGCGGGCGATGAGCTGGGGCTTGACTACAACGGCCGCTCAAGTATATTCTACCGATTAATACCTGTTGGCCAATGTACCGCTGGGGCTTGACTACAACGGCCGCTCAAGTATATTTCGAAGATACCGAGGACGACGACGATGAGCGCTGGGGCTTGACTACAACGGCCGCTCAAGTATATTCCGATCGGCGGATATATTGTATTTCCTCTTGCTGGGGCTTGACTACAACGGCCGCTCAAGTATATTGAAATGGCTGCGCTGGCTCAAAAACGAGCTGCTGGGGCTTGACTACAACGGCCGCTCAAGTATATTCACTCGCGCTAGGCATATACGTGCGAGCGGGCTGGGGCTTGACTACAACGGCCGCTCAAGTATATTAAAAACAGCTACCGCCCAACCTTGTTACCTGCTGGGGCTTGACTACAACGGCCGCTCAAGTATATTCAGTATTGTGAGCATTGTCAACAACTTTTTGCTGGGGCTTGACTACAACGGCCGCTCAAGTATATTGCGCTGGAGCATCCACAAAAGAGGCGATAGGCTGGGGCTTGACTACAACGGCCGCTCAAGTATATTTATCGACGGCAACTCGCGTGGTAACTATTCGCTGGGGCTTGACTACAACGGCCGCTCAAGTATATTATTTCGCCCCGACAGACGGCAATCACCCAGCTGGGGCTTGACTACAACGGCCGCTCAAGTATATTCGCTGGCTCAAAAACGAGGTGGCAAATAATGCTGGGGCTTGACTACAACGGCCGCTCAAGTATATTCGACAAGAAATAGCGGCGTCCCGACCGTAAGCTGGGGCTTGACTACAACGGCCGCTCAAGTATATTCTGTCCTATCGGTGCTGTCCTAAAGGTCCCGCTGGGGCTTGACTACAACGGCCGCTCAAGTATATTGGAGATAGAAAGGGATAGATATTTTGATCCGC